>JAFYOZ010000098.1 GCA_017547705.1 Oscillospiraceae bacterium | reverse complement strand
GGCGGCGAATCCCTCAAAGTAGGTGCTCCCTATGTTGAAGGCGCAAAAGTTGTCGCAGAAGTCGTTAAAAACGGCAAAGGCAAGAAAATCAATGTTTTCACCTATCGCACCAAAAAAGGCAGCAAACGCGCTCTCGGTCATCGTCAGCCCTATACCAAGCTTCTTGTTAAAGCAATCGAAGGCTAATTAAAGATGATCCGCGCTCAATTCTTTTATAAGAAAGGCGAGCCCCAGCGTTTCGCAATAAGCGGACACGCAGGTTACGCCGAAAGCGGAAAAGACATTGTCTGTGCTTCGGTAAGTTCGGCCGTACAAATGGCCATTAACGGAATGACAGAGGTAGTAAAAGTAAACTGCAAAGTTAACGTATATGAAGACTGTATCGAATGCATTCTTCCCCCTAACCCAAGACCTGCGGCAACGCATTTTGTGTCTGCGTTAAGGCTCCACCTCAAGCTTCTTTCCGAAGATTTTCCGAACACAATCAACCTTATAATTACGGAGGTATAATAACATGCTTAGACTCAGTATGCAGTTCTTCGCCCATAAAAAAGGTATGGGCTCCACTAAAAACGGCCGTGATTCCGAATCCAAACGCCTTGGCCCGAAAAGAGCCGACGGTCAGTTTGTTCTTGCAGGTAACATCCTCGTAAGACAGCGCGGAACTCACTTCCATCCCGGTAACAACGTTGGCAAAGGTTCCGACGATACCCTCTTCGCTCTCACCGATGGTGTTGTAAAATTCGAACGCTTCGGTGCAGACCGCAAAAAGGTAAGCGTATATCCTGTCGAGCAGTAATCTGCCCGCGTTGAAAAAAGGGACGGCCTAACCGTCCCTTTTTAATTTTTCTAAACGACGAAAAACCCGTTTTATGGCAAAAATCGCCATAAAACTTAACCCTTTATGATTGACCGGAGGTATAAAAATGTTTGTAGATACCGCGAAAATCAGAATCAAGGCCGGCGACGGCGGCAACGGCGCAGTAACTTTCCATCGCGAAAAATATGTCAATGCCGGCGGTCCCGACGGCGGTGACGGCGGCAAAGGCGGAAACGTAGTCTTTATCGGCGATACCAACATCTCCAGCCTTATCGATTTTAAATATAAAAAACGCTATATTGCAGAAAACGGCAAAAACGGTTCCGGAAGCAACATGACCGGAAAATCCGCGCCGGATCTTGTAATAAAAGTTCCTGTCGGAACCCTTATCCGTGAAGCTTCCACCGGAAGAATCCTTGCGGATATCTCCGATAAAGAACCCCATATCGTTGCAAAAGGCGGTAAAGGCGGTTGGGGAAACCAGCATTTCGCTTCCCCCACCAGACAGATCCCCAAATTTGCAAAACCCGGCTTCCCCGGTGAGGAATATGAAGTTACCCTTGAACTCAAACTCCTCGCAGATGTCGGCCTCGTTGGTTTCCCCAACGTAGGTAAATCCACCCTTATCTCTGTGGTTTCCGCCGCAAAACCGGAAATCGCAAACTATCCTTTCACCACCCTTACTCCCGTTCTCGGCGTAGTAAGAATGGACGAAGGCTCCTCCTTCGTAATGGCCGATATCCCCGGTCTTATTGAAGGTGCTTCCGAAGGCGTCGGCCTTGGCCATGACTTCCTTCGTCACGTTGAACGTTGCCGTCTTATCCTTCACGTAATTGATATTTCCGCAATGGATGGACGCGACCCCATCGACGATTATAAACAGATCAACTATGAACTTGAAAAGTTCAATCCCGAGCTTGCAAAACGTCCCCAGATCGTTGCTCTTAATAAAGCGGATGCATCCATTCCGGAGATGTTCGACGAATTCAATGCGTTTGCTGAAGAAAACGGTTTTAAAACCTATGTTATCTCTGCAGCAACCGGCGAAGGCGTAAGAGAACTTATCAAAGTTGTTGCTTCCGAGCTTTCCAAACTTCCTCCCGTAATCAGATACGAAACCGAAGCTCCCGTTAAGGAAGAAATCACCACCAAACAGGAATTCAGCGTTCATATCGAAGACGGAATCTATGTTGTCGAAGCTCCCTGGCTCATGCATGCTCTTGGTTATGTTGACCTCGACGACTATGAATCCCTCCAGTATTTCCAGAGAGTTCTTCGCCTTTCCGGCATCATCGATAAACTCGAGGAAATGGGTATCAACGAGGGCGATACAGTAAGCATTCTCGACATCGAGTTCGATTATATGCGATGATTTTGCATTTTTCGCAGAATGCAAATTAAAGAATCCTGCCAGAAATGGCAGGATTTTTTATTTTCTTGCATTTATATACAAAACGGAGTATTATTGTATTTATCACATAAGAGGAGATGTTCCTATGCTCAAAAAATTAATCGTCGCAGCTTTGGCTGTTGTTTTAGTCCTTTCTCTTTCTGCCTGCGGCGGATGCAAACATGAAGAATGGGATGAAGCAACTTGTACCCAGGCAAGACATTGCCTGGCATGCCATATTGTTGAAGGCGAACCTCTTGGCCATGACTGGCAGGAAGCAACCTATGAAGCGCCGGAAACCTGTTCCCGTTGTGATGCACAGCGTGGCGAACCTCTCGAAAATCCCGCATACGAAAGCGATGCAGTCCTCGCTTCCGAAGCATACGCAACCGTCCAATCCTATGTGGACTATCTTGTAGGAAAAGACCGTATCCTCAGCTATCACGAAGACGAGCACGTCCTCTATTTCAAGCTCACCCTCAATGACGGCGCAACGGAAGCCTATGCCGAAAGAGGCGATAACTGGGGTCTTTTAACCGCATACCTTAAAATGATGTCCGTTACCGGAACCTATGCTTTCAGCAAAGAGGGTCTCACAATTCCTCTCCATGTAATCGTTTATGATGACCGCGACGGCACAACCGTTCTTTACGAGATAGAAAACGGCAATATTATCAGCGATTATTATGCCGATATCGTTCCCGACTTCCTTAAAACCGCTTCTTTAGAAACTGCGTTCAATACCGTCTATTTAAACTGCGGCAACGATTTTAAAATTACCGTTCAGTATGAACCCACTGCCGGAATAATCTATTTCATGCTCGCCGCCGATGAAGCCACATCCTATCTGCTCAGATATTCTTCCGCAGAAGAAATGAAGGAAAACAAATATTGGCTTTCCACCACCGAAAGATTCACCCGCTGGTCTGCAGAATTCGGTTCAAACTTTATTAACGAGGGACAGGACGTCATGTGCGCTTTCTTCCTCCTTGATGGAACAGACCCCGAACTTGCATACTTTGCCGTCGCAAACGGAATCGTAATTTATAACTACCACGCATAAAACAGAAAAATCCTCCGTTTTTACGGAGGATTTTTTATTTTTCCTGCAACAATTTTCATCATTTGCGTTACTATATAAGTATAAGATAAAAAGGAGGTTCCAATATGAAAAAACCAATCGCCGCTCTGCTTATTTTTGTTCTTTTGCTCTCTTTTTCCGGCTGTAAAAAAGATTATGACCCAACCGATATCTCCGATATCGAGATAACTTTTTGCCAAAACTACGAAGAATATGAAAACAAAAACGGAAAAACCGTCCCAATAAATCCCGATAAAGCGGATATTATCGTTTCCATCGCAGAAAGAATGACAGAAAACGGAAAAAGCACCACAAAACCCATGGATATGCCCCGTTATGAAATCCGCTTTGTCAGCGGCAAAACCAAGCATACAATCTATGTTGATTATGATAACACCTTTGCCGCTTCCTTCCTCGATGGCGGAAACTATTTCTGCCTTTCCGGTTACGATTATTATTCCGACATTCATTCTCTCTATAACGAAGCGCTGAATACGGAAAACCCTGTGGAATCCGAACCTTTGGAAGAACCTTCCGGTTCTCCCTATCTTTCCATCTCCTGTGTTTTAAACAGCACAGAAAACCCCGAAGAGAAATCAAAATCCATCTTCTGCTATGACTTAAAAACAGAGGAACTTTCAGAAATCTGTACTTTTCCTGCCGATATAAACGCATATTCCGCACAGTATTCCAGAACAAACAACGCTGTTTATTATTATGATTTTATCGTTCCGGGAAATTATTCTTCCGGAATCGGTATCTTTGAATACGACCTTTCCACCAAAAATATCACTCGCCTTGATAACGCAAATTACAGCTATAACGAACTTAAAATCGTTGATGAAAACACCCTTTTACTGATGGCAGTTATGGAACACACCATCGCCCCCATATATTTTGATATAGAAACCGGAAATTTCTTGTGCATAGATGATTATAACGGCCCAACCCTTTATAACAGCGGGGCAACCTCTTTTTCCTATAACCCCATAACCGAAAGCCTTACCTATATCCGCTGGAATGAAACAGAAGCAGACAGCGAATATAGTTCCGCAAAAAAATCCATCGACCATTTTATTACTGTCTATGATTCTTCCTCCGGAAATATCAAAAACGTATATGCCCATAACGCAAAAATCGATGAACTTAATCTTTGGTATGCCACCCAGATTTCTGAAAACGAGTTTATCGTTCTTCTTATGGATGCAATCGGATTCATGGAACCGGAATATTATTCCCTTATTTTAGGAGAAGAAGCCACCTTCACAAAAATCGAATCCCCTTGCCCTGCCGTATCAAATATGCATAATTTCTTCTCCCCCGATGGCGGAGAGACGTTCTATTTCTATTATCACGGAGGAAAACCGGGTCCCGCCTCCGGAATTTATAAATATTCCGCAGAAAATGGCGGCCTGTTCCCGATAATTTCTTCTCCGGAAGAATACTCCTCCGATTTTATGAGTTTTTCTCTCATCATTGAAGATTAAACACATAAAAAAAGACCTGCCACCGGCAGGTCTTTTTTTATTATTTCATCTTGTTTTCCGCCGCAGTAACGGTGTTTTGCATAAGCATCGCAACAGTCATCGGACCAACTCCGCCGGGAACGGGAGTTATAAAGCTTGCCTTCGGCTCTACGTTTATAAAATCAACGTCGCCGCAAAGTTTTCCGTTTTCTTCCCGGTTAATGCCAACATCAATAACAACAGCGCCGTCTTTAACCATATCCGCCGTTACAAATTTCGGTCTTCCAACCGCCGCAACAAGGATATCCGCAGTTTTTGTCTCCTCCGCAAGGTTCGGAGTTTTGCTGTGACAAATTTCAACCGTTCCGTTTTCATGCAGAAGCATCATAGCCATGGGTTTTCCGACTATATCGCTTCTTCCGATTACAACGCATTTTTTCCCTGCCGGAGAAATTCCGTAGCGGTGCAAAAGTTCCATAACACCTGCCGGAGTACAAGGAAGGAATCTGTAATCCCCTCTCATAATATGTCCAACGTTTTCCGGATGAAAAGCATCAACATCTTTTTCTGCAGGAATACATGCCAAAGCTCTCTCTCCATCAAGACCTTTCGGAAGAGGCATCTGAACAAGGATTCCGTCGATATCAACCCTCGCCGCATAGGAATTTATAATAAATTCGAGTATCTCCTGGGTGATATCCGCAGCAAGGGTAACAACCTCGCTTGCAATACCGATTTCTTCACATGCTTTTTGTTTATTACGAACATAAACCTGGGATGCTGGGTCTTCTCCAACAAGAATCACAGCAAGAGAAGGTCTTCTCTTTTTTTCTGCAACCATTTTTTCGATTTTTTCTTTAAGTTCTGCCCGAACTTCTGCCGCAATTTTCTTTCCGTCAATAATCGTTGCCATTTTTATTCTTCCTCGTTTTCTTCTGCAGGAACTTCTGCTTTTCCTTTTTCACAGCCGTTTTTATAGTCCCATTTCATCTCGCCCTGAAGCTTTCCTTTTTCTGTTTCTGCCCAGATTCCAAGCCATTCCGGTTTATTTTCGGATTTAAGCTTTTTAGAAAGAACAACATAGGCAACAACAGCAAAAACAAGCATACCTGCGCCGATAAGCTGAGAAATACGGAACGGGCCAATCATAAGGCTGTCGGTTCTAAGGCTTTCGATAATCATTCTTCCTCCGCCGTTCCATCCAAGATAGAAGAGGAACATCTGTCCGTCAAATTTACGTTTTTTCATAACATAGCAAAAAACGATAAGACCGATTGCGCACCAGATGGATTCATAAAGAAAAGTCGGATGAACCGGAAGGCTCGGATCCATAACAGCGCCCATTGTTTCAGTCGTATGTCTTTCGATGTAGGAAACAATTTTCGGGCTTGTCATGCCCCAGGGAAGATTGGTGTTGCATCCAAAAGCCTCGCTGTTAACAAAGTTTCCCCATCTTCCGATTCCCTGTCCGATAAGAACAGCGCCGCCGGCAAGATCAAGAAAAGGCAAAACCTTCTGGTCACGGAGTTTGCATCCGATAATAAGTCCGATCATTCCGCCGATGATTCCGCCATAAAAACCAAGTCCGCCGCCGCGGATATTAAGAATCTCCGAAAGATTATCTTTATACATATCCCATTGGAACGCAACGTAATAAAGTCTTGCGCCGATAATTCCAAGAATCATCGCAAAAAAGATAACATCAATAGCTCTGTCGGAATCAACTCCGAATCTTTTTGCGTTTTTAAATAAAAACGCAAGAGCAAGCAAAAATCCCGTTGCGATAATAACCGCATACCAATAAATATCAATAGAACCGATTGAAAAAGCGACTCTGCTTATTTCAAATTCAAGTCCAAGACCGGGAAAGCTTATTGTATCAGTCATAAATAAAAGCCTCCTTTATAATCAGGGTTTTATTACAGAAAGAGCGGAATTTTCTGCACAGTAGGTAGATTTTACTCTTTCGATAACACTTTCCGGAGTTGCGTTTGCCGCAAGTTCAATCAGTTCATACATTTCAACTCCCGGAAAGTGGCAGTTAAAGAGCGACTGTGCAACACCTGTAACTCTTTCGGAAGAACGCATATAGTGTCCATAAACAGATTTTTGAGCACAGGCGAAAATATCCTCCGGAATTCCGTGCTCAAGAAGATGCTCAAACTCTTTCTTAAGTCTTTCAAAAACCTTTTCCGGTTCTCTGCTTTCGCCGGAAATGAGCATGGAAATATAATCTCTTCCACAGAAAACTTCGCTTCCAAAAGTTGCGTTGATAAGTCCCTCATCATAAAGCTCACGATAAACCTTTGTATAGTCGTCACAAAGAGCCTCCATGAAGATTTCATCAAGAACACTTCCGCAAAAATTCTCTGCTTCTGTTCCGGTTTTACCTTTAAAACCGATGTTGAACATCGGAACAGCAACAGGAAGATGCTGTTCAACATATTTTTCCGCAACTTCTTCCGGTTCATCGCAATTTCCGCGTTCAAGATAAAACTCCTTCGCAGGCTCAAGAACCTTGTCTGCTGCTCTTTCAACAGCTTCCATATCAAAGTTACCGGCCACAACAAGAACCATGTTATGGAGGTTATAGAAGGTGTTATAGCAATCATAAAGAAGGTCTGCGGTAATCTGTGCGATGGATTCAACCGTTCCGGCAATGTCGATTTTTACCGGATTTTTATGATAAAGCGCACCAAGAAGATTAAAAAGAACTCTCCAGTCTGCAGAATCATCATACATTCTTATTTCCTGCCCGATGATTCCCTGCTCTTTTTCAACAGTCTCCGGAGTGAAATAAGGATGTGTTACAAAATCAAGAAGAATCTCTATGCTTTCCTCAAAATTATCGGAACACGCAAAAAGATATGCAGTTCTGTCAAAAGCGGTAAAAGCATTTGCGTTTGCTCCGGTTTTTGCATATCGCTCGAATGCGGAGCATTCTTCGCTCTCAAAAAGCTTGTGCTCAAGATAATGCGCAATACCCTCCGGAAGCTTTATAAAATCTCCGCTTTCGTCGGTTTTAATGCAGGTATCAATAGAGCCGTATGCAGTACCGAACATTGCGTATGCGGTATTGAATCCCTCCATAGGCGCCATAAGAATGGTAAGTCCGCTTTTATGCTCAAGCTTATAGTAACAATCGCCAAGGCGCTTGCTTTCAATTTTTACCATCTCACTCATGCGTTTTCGCCTCCTTTAAGGAAAAATACCGCTGCGGGTTTGGCTCTTTTTGCCATCGCAATAACGTCTTCCCTTGTAATTGCGTTCATTTCTTCCGCATCTTCTTCCGGAGTAAGGATTTTTCCATCAAGGATTCCGGGCATATACCATCCCTCAACGGAATAGAGAGTATCTCCAACAGAACCGAGGCTGTTGGTAATAGCCATCTTGGTGCTCATAAACTCCTCGTCGGTAAAATCTCCCTCTCCGATAAGTTCAAGCTGGCGAACGATTTCTTTCTGTGCTGCTTCGCGGTTTTCAAATTCAATTCCGCAATCAACAATCAAAACGCCGCTTCCTCTTTCAAAATGCGAATCCGCATAATAGCAAAGGCTCATTTTTTCTCTTACGTTCATAAAGAGCTTGGAAAAAGCTGTTCCGCCATAAAGAGCAGAAAGCATTCTTGCGCTGTTCTTTTCGTGCTCAGTTTCCGGAGCACCCATTCTGAATGCCATAACAAGTTTTCCCTGAACGATATCCATGCTCTCTTCCGCTTCTTTAAAAGGAGTATAAGGAATCATGGGTGCTTTTTCAGCGATAACCGGCTTTCTGTCAAGAGTTGCAATTCGCTCTGTAAAAACCTTTTCCGCTGTGGAAGAATCTCCCGGGCCTGTAAACATAATTTCTATTCTGGAGGTCTTAACAAGCTCTCTCCATGCGTCTGCAAGACTTTCTGCGGTAATCGCTTCTGCGTCCTCAACATATCCGTATCTCTTGATTCCAAAAGGCTCGTCCTCATAGATAAGATCAAGAGCCTTGCCTATGGCATAAACTCTTTTATCGTTAAGGTCGCTTTCGATGGTGTCGATAAGGAACTCTCTTTCGAGCTCAAGGTCGATTTCCGGAAAATGTCCGTTTTCATCAAGATTCGGTTCAAAAGCAATATCATAAAGGAGCTTTGCTGCGGTTTCTGCCATGTTTTCTCCGTCGATTGCAAAACGGTCGTCAGTAAACTGGATAGAAACCTCGATAATCTGGTTTGCGCCGTGTTTTGCAACATCCGCATCAAGAATCGCACCGTACATCTGTGCAAGCTTTTTGTTAAGCTCCGTAAAATCCGGGCAGCTTTTGCAGCCTTTTCTCAATACAAAAGGCACCAATGCGTTAACGGTTACTTTCTCTTTTTTAAGAGGAGTAACAAAACAAAGGCTGATTCTGTCGGATTTAAATTTCGGGTCCTGAACAAAACTCATAAATGCGGCTTCGCCGATTTCTTTTCTGATAAGTTTTCCCTGCATTTTAATCTCCTTTATTTCATATGAACATCAAGCTGGCTATAGGGGATTTCGATATTATTTTCATCAAAAGCCAGTTTTACTTTTTCATTAAGACTGCATCTTAAAGTTTCATAGTTATCCCATTTAACATAGACCTTGCATACAATATCAATACTGTTAGCTCCAAGAGCCGTTACCATGATAAACGGTTCTTTTTCTTTTGCAACAAGAGGTTCTTTTTCAACAACCTCGCGGATTACTCTTTTTGCTTTTTCAAAATCCTCTTTGTAGCTGACGGAAAAAATCGAATCCAGCCTTCTGAGACCGATTTTGCTGTAGTTTATAAGGGTATCCGCCGCAACAATGCTGTTCGGAATGATAATTTCCTTGTTATCCGCAGTAAAAAGATGGGTATGGATAAGCCCGACTTCAGAAACAAATCCGGAAACTCCCTCTTCAGGAATCTCAACAAAATCCCCTGCGCTGAAAGGTTTTGATGCAAGAATGGTTATTCCGCTTGCAAAAAGCGCGATGATGTCTTTTATTGCAAGAGAAAACGCAAGAGTAAATACGCTGAATATTGCAAGAACGGATGTCACCGGAATATCAAGAACCGATGCCGCCGTAAGTATAACCAAAAAATAGAGCAGGAAAGTGATGATTCCTTTTAAAAATTTTGTTGCACCGGCAGCAAGTCCCGTTTTATTAATGTAATTCATGGCGATTTTTACCGCCCAATTTACAAGAACGCTTCCGATTATAACCGTAACCGCTGCCCAAAGGATTTTTTCTCCGTATTTGGAAATTATCTCGCTTATTTCCATCTTTCCAAGGGTATCAAGAAAAGCGTTGATGCTTTCATTAGTTCCGCCGGATTCAGATGCCGCAACAGCTTCATCAACCGACAAAAAAATATTTCTCACTTATTTTACTCCTTTTTAAGTTTCGCAAAGTTTGCCATAAGCTTTTTCGTTCCTGCTTTATCAAAGGCAATCTCGATAAGCGTATCGCCGCTCATGGGCTTTGCGGAAAGAACTGTTCCTTTTCCGAATACCTTATGGATAACAACATCGCCCTTGCGGTATGTATCGCCGGTTTTCGGTGCTTCGCTGTATGTTTTTTCAATGCGGATATTTCCGTTTGGCTGTTCATCAAAATGATATCCGATTGTTTTTCTTCTGCTTTCGCTTTCATCAAAAAATTCCTTATATTCCTCCGGAATCTCCTCCGCAAAACGCGAAAGTCTGTTGTGGCTCGTCTGTCCAAAAATCATTCTGCTTGCCGCCGCAGTAAGGAAAAGGTTTCTCTTTGCTCTTGTGATTCCGACATAGGCAAGACGGCGTTCTTCTTCCATCTCGTTCATATCATAAATCGCCTGCATTCCGGGAAAAACTCCCTCTTCCGCACCGATTACAAATACGTTTTCAAATTCAAGTCCCTTTGCGGAATGGAGAGTCATCATAAGAACACATTCGCTCTCTTCCATTCTGTCAAGATCGGTATAAAGCGCAACTTCTTCAAGGAATCCGGAAAGTTCCGGGTTTTGTGCCTCGTTTTGATATTTCATAAGGTTGGTTTTAAGCTCACCAACGTTTTCGAGCCTTGTTTCTCCCTCAATTCCCTGTGCACGGAGCATATCGATATATCCAGTTTTTTCACAGAGCGCATCAAAAAAGCTCTCCGCATCAAAATCTTCCGCAATTTCCATAAGTTCTCTCATGGTTCCGGTAAAACCTTTAAGCGCCGCGCTTTTTTTATAGAGATCCGCATATTCATCCGAATGCTCAAAAACATCAAAAAGGCTGAGTCCGGTAACATCGGAAATATGCTGCGCCGCAGCAAGAGTTGTTGCACCGATTCCTCTCTTCGGCTCGTTTATGATTCTTTCAAGACGAAGATTATCCGCCGGATTAACGATAACGGACATATATGCAAGCATATCCTTGATTTCTTTACGTTCATAGAATTTAAGTCCGCCGATGATTTTATAGGGAACACCGGTTCTCATAAACGCTTTTTCAAGACTGTTGGACTGTGCATGCATACGGTAAAGAACAGCAAAATCGCTGTATTTTGCGCCTTTTCCGATTCCTTCAAGAACCTTATCCGCAATAAATTCCGCTTCTCTGTCCTCATCAACACATCTGCGGATTACGATTTTGCTTCCGTCGCCGTTAGAAGTCCAAAGGTTCTTTCCTTTTCGCTCTGTATTATGTGCTATAACCCCGTTTGCAGCAGAAAGGATATTCTGGGTAGAGCGATAGTTCTGTTCAAGTCGAACAACCTTTGCTCCCGGGAACTGGCGTTCAAAAGAAAGGATATTTTCAATGGTTGCTCCGCGGAATTTATAGATGGACTGGTCGTCATCACCAACAACACAAAGGTTTTTGTTCTTTTTTGCAAGAAGTGCAACAAGCATATACTGAACATGGTTCGTATCCTGATATTCGTCCACCATGATGTATTCCCAGCGGTTCTGGTAATATTCAAGAACCTCCGGCTTTGTTCTAAAAAGCCTTACAGTTTCACAAAGAAGGTCATCAAAATCCAATGCCCCTGCTTCATGCAGTTCTTTTTGATATGCGGCATAAACTTTTGCGGTAACTTTCATGCGGTAATCGCCGTTTCTTTCCGCAAGATCCGCCATATCTCTCGGATCTTCAAGACGCTCTTTTGCATGGCTGATAGCACCGAGCAAAGGCTTCGGAGGGAACTGTTTTTCCTCCATGCCAAGGTTTTTAAGGCATTTTTTTACAACCCTAAGGCTGTCGTCCGTATCATAAATAGTAAAACTTTTCGGAAGTCCAAGAACTTCTGCATCTCTTCGAAGAATGCGAACACACATGCTGTGAAAAGTGGATGCAAAAACGTCTGCTGCATCCATTCCAAGCTTTGTAACAAGCCTGTTTTTAAGCTCGTCCGCCGCTTTGTTTGTAAAAGTTATGGCAAGAATATTCCAGGGGCGAACTCCGCTTTCAATAAGCTTTGCAACCCTCGCAATAAGAACAGTTGTCTTGCCGCTTCCCGCTCCTGCAAGAACAAGAATCGGGCCCTCTTTATGGTTTACCGCTTCCATCTGTCGCGGATTAAGTGTATCGTATGAAAAAGCCATTGGTTTACCTCCGGTTATAATAAGCTAATTATATATAATACAATATATTTATGAATTTTTCAACACAAAAGCGCACCGACAAAAAAATCCGCTTTCCAAAATCGGAAAGCGGATTCCTTTATTATTCATAAAATTCGTTTTAAATTACGCCGAGTGCCTCGCAAACATAAATGAAATACACAATAAAAGCAACCCAAACAGCAGGGCTTACCAAGGCAAGAAAAATACGGGATTTTTTAAGCCCGGAAGCATCTTCCGCCTTTTTCTGTTTCGCTGCTCTGAATCCAAGAAGCGCATAAACAGCAGCAATAACAGCAAAAACCAAAGCACAGGCAAGAACCCCTTGTAAATAAAGAACAAAGAAAAGGGGCAAAAGCAAAGAAATTATTTCAATAACAAGCAAAATAATATAAAGAGTTTTTTTCATTTTAATACCTCTTTCTGTTTTTTATGTCACCAATAATAGCACATAAAAGCTCTTATTTCCATAAAAAATTTGAAATTTCTCAAACTTTTTTTCATCTTTATCTATCGGATTTTTGGCTCAATACCCTCTCGAGCGGAACCCATCCAATATAGCTGGGATGTTCCCCGATTGGAGATGTTAATTGTTCAATCTGCTTTAAATCATCTATCCGAACAGTATCCCAAGCATGAATTATCTGCCCTTCGCCAAGACTGATGCCACAATGCCCCCAGTTTACAATCCCGTCTTCACTTTGGCAAAGGCAATCATAGAACACAAATGCACCACGCTCCGGTTCCCCAAATTGGATTGCATCATAATACATATCGCAAGATTCTTTTGCACAGTCTCCTCCAAATATTTCGATATTATTGCTAATCTCTAAGGCATCTTCAATAAAAGACAAACACCAGCCTCTGTAATTAGAATCTCCAATTTTCTCCAGCGCCCAATGAATCATATTTTCCACAATTTGAGAGTGTTGCATGATATCACCTCCAAGTTGGAATTTGTCAATTTAATTCTTTTGGGTAGTAATCAACCCCCTTATCGGTCTGTTTGCAGTATAACACAAAGATTCTCATTTTTCAATTTTCTGTAATAACATACAAAAATATCAAGAAAATAACTAAAAAAATAAAGAAAAACTCGGATACAGCGTATGAAAATCGAAAAAAGTCATCCACCGATTAATATACTATATAAGCTTTATATAAAAAACTTGCAAAAAACGAACCTATATGTTATATTAAAGTGTAATATTATTAAATTTAACTATGAGGTGATCACCATGAAAAGAACGGAGCTGAGGCTCATTTTTGCCTCTCCGGAAGCTTATGCTGACCAGAGCGTTATGGTTTGCGGCTGGCTCAGAACTTCCCGCAACTCCAAATCCATCGGCTTTATTGAACTTAATGACGGAACCTGCTTCTCTAATATCCAGGTTGTTTATGAGGAAGATAAAGTCAATAATTTCAAGGAGATCAATAAACTCAATGTTGGCTCCGCCGTTTCCGTAATCGGCAAGATTCTCCTTACCCCCGATGCAAAACAGGCATTCGAGATTCATGCGGACGAAATCATCATCGAGGGCGAATCCACCCCGGATTACCCCCTCCAGAAAAAACGCCACAGCCTTGAATACCTCCGCACTATTGCACATCTTCGCCCCAGAACCAATACTTTCTCTGCCGCTTTCCGTGTAAGAAGCGCTGCTGCTTTTGCAATCCACCAGTTCTTCCAGAGCAGAGGTTTTGTATATGTTCATACTCCCCTTATCACCGGTTCCGACTGTGAAGGCGCGGGCGAAATGTTCCGTGTAACAACCCTCGATCCTTCCAATCCTCCCAGAAACGAGGACGGTTCTGTTGATTTCAGCCAGGACTTCTTCGGAAAAGCAACCGGACTTACCGTTTCCGGCCAGCTTGAAGGCGAAGCAATGGCTATGGCATTCAGCAACATCTATACCTTCGGACCCACCTTCCGTGCAGAAAAATCCTATACCCAGCGCCATGCCGCAGAGTTCTGGATGATCGAGCCGGAAATCGCATTCGCAGACCTTTATGACGAAATGCAGCTTTCCGAAGATATGATCAAATATATCTTCCGCTATGTTCTCGATAACTGCCCCAAAGAGATGAAATTCTTCAACGATTTCTATGATAAAGGCCTTATCGAACGTCTCGAAACCATTTGCCAGCAGGAATTTGTCCGCCTCGATTATACCAAAGCGGTTGAAATCCTTACCGAGGTAAAAGACCGCTTCGAATATCCCGTATATTGGGGATGCGATCTCCAGACCGAGCACGAGCGTTATCTTACTGAGGAAGTTTATAAAGCTCCTATCTTCGTAACCAACTATCCCAAAGAAATCAAGGCATTCTATATGCGCCAGAACGACGACGGAAAAACCGTTGCAGCCGCAGACCTTCTTGTTCCCGGCGTAGGTGAAATCGTCGGCGGAAGCCAGAGAGAAGAGCGCATTGATGTTCTTATCGACCGTATCAACGAACTCGGCCTTAATGAGGAAGATTACAGCTGGTATCTCGATCTTCGCCGCTATGGCGGTTGCAAACACGCAGGCTTTGGCCTCGGTTTCGAGCGTATCATCATGTACCTCACCGGTATCCAGAATATCCGTGACGTTCTTCCCTTCCCGAGAACTACCGGTTCCGCAGAATTCTGATAACAAAATAAAAGCCGGAAGGATAACATCCTTCCGGCTTTTTTAAATGCCTCCCTTGCCTAAAGGGAGGGGGACCGTTGCCGTAGGCACGGTGGAGGGATTCTTTTATTCGGTAACGGCAAAGCAAACGGAGGCTTTTATGAAAACTATAATCACAATTCAGCATACCGAATCCGTTCACCATACAAACGAAATGGTCGGTTCCTGGACTGATTGGGAACTTTCAGAAAACGGAAAATCCCAAGCAAAAAATATCGGCAAAAATCTTGCCGCAGAGCTTTCTCAAAAATATACCATATATTCCTCCGACCTTCTCCGTGCAAAACAAACAGCAGAAACGGTCGGAAAATATCTCAATTCTTCCCCGATTTATAAAACAGAACTTCGGGAAAGAAATCTTGGCGAAGCAGTTGGAAAATCCGTCCAATGGCTCCGCGAAAACATGGAAAAACCGGAGCGTACCGTTGATGACCGTCTTTTTCCTTCTGCAGAAAGCCGACGCGATGAATGGAACCGTCTTAAGCCCTTCTTCGATGAAATAACTTCAAATGGTGAAGAGCATATAATAATCGTATCCCACGGCGACCTTTTAAGCGTTTTTAATGCCATGTGGCTCGGTCTTCCGGTGGAATTCCTTGAAAAAGCGGAACTTTTCGGCGTTTCCGGAGGAGTATCTTTCCTTTTCGAAAATTCCGAAGGCAAACGCTTTATCAAAAAAATGAGTGATACATCATATATGAAACAAGAGGTGACATTATGAAAAAATATTCCGAAATGACCCCTGAAGAACTCATCGAAGAAAAATCTCTGATAGAAAAACGCTATGAAGAGAAAAAATCCCTCGGATTAAAGCTCGATATATCCCGCGGAAAACCCTGCCCGGAACAGCTTAATCTTTCTCTCCCGATGCTCGACCTCATTAACAGCGAAACCGAGAGTTTTAAGTGCGAAAACGGCTTCGATATCCGCAACTACGGCCTTGTTGAGGGTATTCCGGAAGTCCGTCGCCTTTTTGGAGAAATCCTCGATGCCCCCATGGAAAACGTAATCGTAACCGGAAACAGCTCTCTTAACCTTTTCTATGACCTTATCGCCCATGCCATGTGCCATGGCCTTCCGGGTGGAAAATCCCCCTGGTGCGAATGCAAAGAGCGCAAGCTTCTTTGCCCTGCTCCGGGTTATGACCGTCATTTTGCCGTTGGCGAACTTTTTGGTTTTGAACTTATAACTATTCCTATGAATTCCGATGGCCCGGATATGGATATGGTCGAAGAACTTATCAAGGATGAAACCGTAAAAGGCATCATCTGCGTTCCGAAGTATTCCAACCCCCAGGGTATTTCCTATTCTGCCGAGGTTGTGGAGCGTTTTGCAAAGCTTTCTCCCGCAGCAGCAGATTTCCGCATCTTCTGGGATAACGCATACACCGTTCATCATCTTGATTTTAACGGTGAAACCGATGAAATCCCCTCTCTTCTTCGCCTTGCAGAAGAAAACGGAAAAGGCGATATGGTCTATATGCTCGCTTCCACCAGTAAGATTACCTTCCCCACTGCCGGTCTTGCCGCAGTTGCCTCTTCCACAGCAAACACCGCCGATATCAAGAAAATCCTTTCCTTCCAAAATATCGGCCCGGATAAAATCAATCAGCTCCGCCATGTTCTTTTCTTCAAGAATCTTGATGGCGTGCTCAACCACATGAAAAAGCAGGCAGACGTAATCCGCCCCAAGTTTGATACCGTGCTCGCCGTGCTCAAAGCAGAACTTTCCGAAAGCGGAATCGCAGGTTGGAATGTTCCAAAAGGCGGCTATTTCGTATCCGCAGAGCTTATGGAAGGCACCGCAAAGCGCACCGTTGCACTTTGTAAGGAAGCCGGTCTTGTTTTAACCGGTGCCGGTGCAGTCTATCCTTACGGAAAAGACCCTAAAGACAGCATTCTTCGAATTGCCCCAACCTTTGCTCCGGTTTCCGAACTTCCTGATGCTATGGAAATCTTCTGTCTTTCCGCAAAACTTGCGGCAATCGAAAAACTGCTTGGATAAGCCAAAAAGAGAGGTTTTTATATGTATATTTTAGCTTCCGGTTCCCCAAGAAGAAAGGAACTTTTAAGCCTTATCACAGATGAATTCGAGATTCTTGTTTCCGGCTGCGATGAATTTGTTCCGGATGGTACTCCCGCAGAAAAAGTTCCCGCAATTCTTGCTGAACAAAAGGCTCTTGCGGTATCAAAACTCCGCCCAAATGATACCGTAATCGGCTCGGATACCGTCGTGGTGCTCAATAATGAAATCTTCGGAAAACCGAAGGATAAATCCCATGCTCATTCCATGCTCAAGGCCCTTTCCGGTAAAAAGCACTTTGTTTATACCGGCGTTGCCGTTGCAGAAAACGGCTCTGTTCGCTCCTTTGTTCAAAAAACAGAAGTGGAATTTTACGAACTTTCCGATGAAACAATCGAAAAATATATCTCCACCGGCGAACCTATGGATAAAGCCGGCGCATACGGGATCCAGGGAAAAGGTTCCGTGCTCGTAAAAGGAATCGTCGGAGATTACTTCAACGTAATGGGTCTTCCCGTTGCAGAAACCGCAAGATTTTTAAATCTTCTCTAATAAAAAATCCGTCACTTTCGTGACGGATTTTTTTATGAATCCCATGGCCACCGCTTTAAGCGATATGGCCCTCTCCCCTTTAAACAAAGGGAGCAAATTTATTTACCTGTTGAACCAAAACCGCCTTCGCCTCTTTCCGTATCGGAAAGCTCATCGCAAAGAACGTATTCTGCCGGCATAACCGGCATAATCGCCATCTGTGCAATGCGGTCATTCGGCAAAACGGTGTATTCCTTATCAGAAAGATTCACAAGACCGACGCAGATTTCTCCGCGGTAATCGGAATCTATAACTCCAACACAGTTTCTCGGAACGATTCCGTGCTTGATTCCAAGTCCGCTTCTGGCAAAGATAAATGCCCCATATCCTTCCGGAATTGCCGCAGCAATTCCCGTCGGAATAACCGCATTTCCTCCGGCAGGAATCAAAACCGCCTCATCAATGCATGCATAAAGGTCTGCTGCTGCGGAACCTTTTGTTGCAATCTTCGGAACAACTGCTTTTTCGCGCAGTTTTTTAATCTTTATCTCAAACGCCATAACGTCTGCGAAGCTCCTCAACTTCTTTTGCAAGTTTGTCTGCTCTTCTGTTTGCTTCATCAACTTCCATTCTTGCTCTTGCGGTATCTCCAAGATATTCTTTAAGCTGGGAACGGATATGGTCGCTGTTTGCGGCCTCTTTTTTATATTCGCTGAGGTATGCAATGGAACAAAGAACAAGAGCGTCGTTCATGGAAAGAGCAGGATTTCTTGTCATAAGTCCTTCAATATCCTCGCTCATTTCTTTTGCAAGATCACGAACATATCCTTCCTGTTCGGATGTTGCAACAGTATAGCTTGCTCCGGCAATCTCTATCTTAATTTTATTTACATTACCCATATCATTTTTCCTCCGATTCGTCAGTTTTTGACATATATATTATAGCACGCCTTATGTTAATCTTGCAACGCTTTTGAGCACCGCAAAATAAAGAATTTTTACCCCTTTTTAGAAACAAATTTAACTATTTTTCATATAATGGATAAAAAACTCATAGGAGGAAAAAATGTCTCTTATCGAACTTCCATATAACCGGGCCGCCGCTGTTTCATATGCAAATCGCTGGGCATATTTTCGGAACCCAAAATTTTATGATTTCAGCCAAATCGGCGGAGATTGCACCTCTTTTGCAAGCCAATGTATTCTTGCCGGCGGAGCACCCATGAATTATACTCCGACTTTCGGTTGGTATTATAAAAGCCTCGATGACAGAGCTCCTGCCTGGACCGGAGTAAAATATCTTTTCAATTTTCTAATAAATAACGAAGGAATCGGCCCTTTTGGACACCAGGTTACAATAAACGAAATCGAACCCGGTGATATAACACAACTTATTTTGGATTCCGACGATTGGCAGCATACCCCGGTTATAACTTCAGTCGACGGAGACATCCCAACCTATGATACAGTAAAAATCGCCGCACATTCCTACGACTGTGCCTGCCGCCCACTTTCAAGCTATGATATTTCCGCCGCAAGATTTATCCATATCGACGGCGTCCGCATCGAAGAATAAAAGAAAAAAAGCATGGCAGAAACAAAGTTTCTGCCATGCTTTTTTAATTTAAATTCCTTTTTTATAAAGTATATAGGAATAAACAATAGGAGCAAGCACCGCAGGAATCATAATAAACATCATAAGTTCAGAAGCGATAAAAGCGTTTATGATAAACAAAAATCCGCATATTACCATAATCCAGCCCGCAAGACGGTGTGTTCTGTTCCAGTTTTCCTCGCTGTTAAGAGTCCATGGAATCTTATATCCAAAGGTATAGTTCAGCTTTGCCTTCGGCAAATAGTTTCCAAGAGCTATAAAAACGACTCCCAAAAGCAGATTGCAAATCATTTCAACATCTACATTCATTCCGAGCGCATATGCATAGGTTGAACCCATTGCAAAAATCGAAACCGCCGGAATTATCCAATAAACGATTCCTATGGCCTTTGCGCCGATATTGTTTCTCTTCGGGTCAGCAAAGGTCATAAAAAGGCCAAGTATATGAAGTCCCGCCATTATTCCCGGAATTCCAAAAACCGTCATAGCCTTGCTGTTCCATCCATTCGGCTCATCATTATATCCCCAATGGGTCACCATCGTTTCCGGAAGCTGTTCCCAAAGAAAAACTCCGATAACCACCGGAAGAAGAATTATAATTGTTGTTATTACAAGCAGTTTTTTATTAATTTTCATCGCTTTTTTCTCCTTTAAACTGGGCAAACCAGAGCATTATCTCCTCAAAAACAGATGTGTTGAGTTCATAAAAAACAAAATTCTTTTGCTTTGTTTCATAAACAAGATCCGCTTTTTTAAGAACCGAAAGATGGTAAGAAACCGTCGCTCCTGTCATCTCAAAATTGGAGGCAATATCTCCTGCGGACATTTTTCCGTTTTTAAGCATCAAAAGTATTTCTCTTCTTGCCGGGTCGGAAAGAGCTTTGAAAGTTTCTGCAAAACCCATTGCCGTTTTTCCCCTTATAAAATCAGATAAATTTTACTGCGGTTCCGTATGCGATAACTTCGGCTGCTCCCTGCATAATTGCGGAAGAAGCATAGCGGATATTGACTATCGCATCAGCACCGAGTGCTTCTGCTTCTGCAACCATTCTTTTTGTAGCAAGAGCTCTTGCGGAATTCATCATATCGTTATATGCCTTAAGTTCGCCGCCAACAAGAGTTTTAAAACTCTGTGTAATATCTCTTCCGATATTTTTGGTCTGTATAGTGCTTCCGCAAACTACTCCAAGCATTTCAAGTTCTTTTCCGGTGATGTAATCAGTATTTACTAAGATCATCTTCTTCTCCGCTCCTTATTTCGTTAATTCTTTCAATTAAAACATATATCATTATTCCGGCAAAAACAACCGGAAAAATGCCAAGTAAAATTTTAAAAACCGCGTTATCTATCAGCATTATCAAAAATCCGAAATAGACTATAAAATATCCGATCATTATAATCGCAACAATAATCGGCGCAATGTATTTCTTCATTTTTTAAACCTCGCCTTTCTTTATTTTAAAAATACAGAAAGCAAAAAGCATCGCAACAGCAAAAAGAGAAATTTCCGTAACCGCAATTCCAAAATATTCGCTAAGGGTAAGAGCAATTATATTGAACAAAGCATGCATTGCTATTGCAACAAAAAGGCGGCTTGTTTTTCCGTTTTTAACACCGCTAAAAACAATAACAGAGTTACAGATATGGAACGTAATTGCAGAAATTCTCTCCATAATCGCCGCTAAAGCATATCCCGGAGTAATAGAAGAAATACTCTCAAAAATCGGCGCAGTAAGAGCCATTTCTTCTTCCGTCATTCCGGCAAAAATCAGATTCCCAAGACCCATGTTTATCATAAGCGCCATTACGATATAACCGCCAACGCCGATTCCCAGAACATAGGCACATTCAAAACCGCCGTGTCCGATTCCGAAAGAAACCGCATCATTAAGCCCATTATAGCGTTTTTTCATCAGCTTAAAAGAGATAAATCTTCCGGTTTCCTCAAAAATTCCTGCCATCAAGCTTCCATAAAGAACATACACCCAGAAATTTGAGTTTATAAAATCCGCAACGGGTGTGATAACATATAAAAACAGCGCATGAAAAATTCCTTCGAGCACCACTGCGGCAATAAAAAACGTCGCCGCACCGATGAGCATCGGAATTATTCTTCCGTTTTTCTTTTTATACCAGAAAAACGCCAATAAAAGCGGCAGCACAATTCCAAAAAGCGCTTCCATCCCCATGCAAATTATTGCAGAAAACGGAATATGCTCAATATTCATAAAACCCACCTCTTCAGCAGTTTCCAAAAATCCAGCCTGCAATATCCGAAACCACGTTTTCGCCTATATGGCGTTCAACAGAAAATTCCTTCGTCGCCTTAGAAATATCATCAAAAATCGCCGGAACAAAACAGTGATTAAGCCCATCATAAAGCCGAAAACTAAAGTTTTCCCTATCGCCGAAAACCCTTTTGTATTCACCAAAATCCTTTTCTGCGCTAACCTGTAAATCCTTGCTGCCCTGCATTATGAGCACCGGTTTTTCCGTGTGCTCAAGATATTCCTTTGCACGGTGCTCACCCATTTCCTTAAAATAATGAAGCGTAACCCCACCGGCATATTTGCGTTTTTTTGCTTCCTCATCGGAAATATCATAGAGGTCTTCAAAAGATTTTCTGAATTTTTTATCCTGCATCGAAGCGATCCAAGCCATAATGCGGCTTTTTCCGTTTTTCATTTCTTCAAGCTGGCGGAAAAGCACCTCTTCAAGGGTATCAAGAGTTCCCGCCATAAGAACCATTCCGCAAAAATCTCCGCCTTCTGCGTCAATTCTCGGTGCAAGCATTGCGCCCATGCTGTGTCCGATGATAAAAACTTTATCCGCATCGATCCTCGGGTCATTTTTAAGAAGCCTTGCCGCAAGAACTGCGTCTTCGATAACCTCTTCCTTAACGGTTATATTTCCTCTTTTAAACATCTTTTTGCCATGGGCAAAACTTCTCTTGTCATATCTTACAGAAGCGATTTTGTGCTTTGCAAGGCCCTCTGCAAGGTCTTTGAACGGAGTCAGCTTCATAACTCTTTCATCCATGTTGCTGGAACCGGAACCATGCACAAAAACAACCGCCGGAACAGGTTCTGTCGTGCTATCCGGAAGAACCATTTTTCCGTTAAGCGGAAAATCCGTTCCATCTCCGATTATGATTTTTTCCTCAATCATTCAAAAATCGCCTCCTATTTAGATTGTTTTCTAAATAGATTATAGCACCATCCTCTTAATACTGTCAACAAGTATTTAGAAAATCCTCTAAATACCTTTATAACAAAAAAAGAGTGCCCTTTCGGACACTCTTTAATATTGCATAAGGATTATTTTGCGTAATCAACAGCTCTGCTCTCGCGAACAAGATGAACTTTGATCTGGCCGGGATATTCAAGCTCGCCTTCGATTTTCTCTGCAATATCGTGTGCAAGAAGAACCATCTTTTCGTCGTCGATAAGCTCGGGTTTAACAACGATACGAACTTCGCGTCCTGCCTGGATTGCGAAGCAGTTATCAACACCCTCGAAGGAGTTTGCGATCTCTTCGAGTTTTTCAAGGCGTTTGATATAGTTTTCAAGGTTTTCTCTTCTTGCGCCGGGTCTTGCAGCAGAAATTGCATCTGCTGCCTGAACAAGCCAAGCAATGGTGGTTCTGGGTTCAACGTCGCCGTGATGAGCTTCGATAGCATGGATAACAGCTTCCGGCTCTTTATATTTTTTAGCAACGTCAACACCGATGGTAACGTGGCTTCCCTCAATCTCATGGGTAAGAGCCTTACCGATATCATGAAGAAGACCTGCTCTTCTTGCCATGTTGGGGTCAACGCCGCCCATTTCATTAGCAAGAAGTCCTGCAATCTGAGAAACCTCGATGGAATGCATAAGAACGTTCTGACCATAACTGGTTCTGTATCTCATGCGGCCAAGAAGACGAACAAGTTCCGGAGCTACGCCGCGAACACCGCATTCAAGAACTGCGTGTTCACCGTCCTGCTTGATTTTTGCATCAACTTCTTTGCGTGCTTTATCAACAGTTTCTTCAATTCTTGCGGGATGGATTCTTCCGTCCTGGATAAGTTTTTCAAGAGAAAGTCTTGCAATCTCTCTGCGAACCGGGTCGAAGGAAGAAAGAGTAATTGCCTCGGGGGTATCGTCGATGATAAGGTCAACACCGGTAAGAGTTTCAAGAGCGCGGATGTTGCGTCCTTCACGTCCGATGATGCGTCCTTTCATCTCATCACTGGGCAGCGGAACAACAGAAACAGTGGATTCTGCAACATAGTCCGGTGCACAGCGAGAAACTGCGGTTCCGATGATTTCGCGTGCTTTTTCTTCTGCCTCATCTTTAAGCTGCTGCTCAAACTGCATGATGCGAAGAGCTTTTTCGTGTGCAAGCTTTGCTTCAACTTCCTGAAGAAGCTGGATTTTTGCCTGCTCCTCGGTATAGCCGGAAACGCGTTCGAGCATTTCAAACTGGCTTTTTTTGATCTGTTCAGCTTCAGCAAGTCTTGCGTCTGCTGTCTGGATTTTTTCCTGCAGAGCTTCCTCTTTTTTATCAAGGTTGTCTGCTTTTTTCTCAAGGGATTCTTCTTTTTGCTGAAGTCTGTGTTCGCTGCGCTGAACTTCTGCGCGGCGCTCTTTAACTTCTTTGTCCGCTTCACTGCGAAGGCGGTGAATTTCATCTTTTGCTTCAATAAGAGCCTCTTTTTTACGGCTCTCAGCAGTTTTGATAGATTCGTTTACAATGCGTCTTGCTTCTTCTTCGGCGGAACCGATTTCGGCTTCCGCAACTCTGCGTCTATATGCAACACCCACCGGGAAAGCGATTATCAAACCAACGACCAAAGCAATGATGCCAACGATCACGCAAACAAGAATATCGCTGGAGGTCAAACCTGCAAAGATATTCATGCTTTTAATAAAGGTCATGATTTCCATGGTGCGAAAATATTCCTTTCTATATATATTAAATGCCAGAGGTCTGTCCGATACGGACACAGACTTATACATGTTAATAATATAATAAACCTATTTAAAGGCTCTGTCAAGAAATATTACTTTAAAATCCATAAAACAGGCGACTTTATGAAAAAACTTTAAGATTTTCACCAGTTTATATACTTATAAGTATTATATTTATAAATAAAATCAATATTTTTTGTCCTTCTCCCGTTGACAAAGGTCTTTTATAATGCTAATATTAATTTGATATTTTTAAAACGTTGATGGGGAACCCGAAGCGATTTTCCTTCCCAGAGAGGGCGGCATTATTCTGAAAGCCGCCTGTCGGAAAGCGTGAACAACCATCCCCGGAGCGTGTGCAAGCTTTGTTGCGAACACACCGTATCCCGCCGCGTTAAGGCGGAACTTTGAGTGCGGCATTCTTTGCCGTAAACAAGGGTGGAACCGTGGAGCTTATGCTTCGCCCCTTAAAATTTAAGGGGCGAAGCTTTTTTTATTGCCCCAAGAAAAACAGGAGGTAAATTATGGTTAAAGTATCCCTTCGTGGCGACGTTCATGAATACGAAAACGGCGTCACCCCCTATGAAATTGCCCAGAGCATCAGCTCCGGACTTGCAAGAGTTGCCTGCGCAGCAAAAATCGATGGCGAAGGCTGCGATCTTCGTACCCCTATCGAAAAAGACTGCGAGGTAGAAATCCTCACTTTTGATGACCCCTATGGTAAAAAAGCATTCTGGCACACCACTTCCCACGTTATGGCACAGGCTGTTCTTCATCTTTTCCCCAACGCAAAATTCTCCATCGGCCCTGCTATTGATAACGGATTCTATTATGACTTCGACGTAGAAAAACCCTTCACCGTCGATGACCTCAAAAAAATCGAAGACGAAATGGCAAAAATCGTCAAAACCGGCCTTGAACTCAACAAGTTCACCATGAGCGTTGAAGAAGCAAAAGAGGTCATGAAAGACCAGCCCTATAAACTCGAACTCATCGACGAGCATGCAGGCAAAGGCGAAGCTCTCTCTTTCTATAAACAGGGCGACTTCACCGAACTTTGCGCAGGCCCCCATCTTATGAACATCGCTCCCATCAAAGCATTCAAACTCACTTCCACCACCGGTGCATACTGGAGAGGCAGCGAGAAAAACAAAATGCTCTCCCGTATCTACGGTATTTCCTTCCCGAAGAAAGCAGAGCTTGAAGCATATCTCGAAGCTGTAGAAGATGCAAAACGCCGCGACCACAACGTTCTCGGCCGTCAGCTTAAATATTTCTGCAACAGCGAATACGTAGGCCAGGGTCTTCCCCTTCTTATGCCCAAAGGCGCAAAACTCTTCCAGATTCTTAACCGCTATGTTCAGGATAAAGAGGAATACGAATACGGTTATGTTATGACCAGAACTCCTCTCATGGCAAAATCCGACCTTTATAAAGTTTCCGGACACTGGGATCACTATAAAGACGGCATGTTCGTTCTCGGCGATGAAGAAAAAGATAAAGAAGTTTTTGCTCTTCGTCCCATGACCTGCCCCTTCCAGTATCAGGTATATCTCAACGATAAACATTCCTACCGTGAACTTCCCTACCGTTACGGCGAAACCTCTACTCTCTTCCGTAACGAAGCTTCCGGCGAAATGCATGGTCTTATCCGTGTTCGCCAGTTCACCATTTCCGAAGGTCACCTTATTATCCGTCCCGACCAGCTTGAAGAGGAATTCAAAAACTGCCTTAAACTCGTTAAAGAGGTTATGACCGATATCGGCCTTTATGAAGACCTTACTTTCCGCTTCTCCAAATGGGATCCTGAAAATAAAGATAAATATGAAGGCACCCCCGAAATGTGGGAAGAGGCTGAAGGCGCAATGAGAAAAATTCTTGACCATATCGGCCTCGAATATACCGAAGCCGCAGGCGAAGCAGCTTTCTATGGCCCGAAACTTGATATCCAGGGCAAAAACGTTTATGGCAAGGAAGATACCCTCGTAACCATCCAGATCGATATGATGCTTGCACAGCGTTTTGGAATGACCTATATCGATCAGAACAACCAGGCTGTATATCCTTATATCATCCACAGAACTTCCCTCGGCTGCTATGAAAGAACCATCGCACTCCTTATCGAGAAATACGGCGGTGCACTTCCTACCTGGCTTTCTCCCGAACAGGTTCGTATTCTCCCCATCACCGAGGACCAGAACGAATACGCAGAAGAAATCAAGAAAAAACTTCTCCGCTGCGGCTTCAGACCGGAAGTTGATTCCCGTTATGAAAAAATCGGCTTCAAGATTCGCGAAGCACAGCTCGAAAAAGTTCCCTATATGCTCGTAGTCGGCGCAAAAGAAATGGAAGAGGGCAAAGTTGCTGTCCGTTCCAGAAAAGAAGGCGACCTCGGTGCAGTTGCTCTTGATGAATTCATCGCAAAAATCCGCGAGGAAGTTGAAAACAAGGTCTGCAAATAATCCAACTGTCAAAAAGGACGGCATTGCCGTCCTTTTTCTTTTTTCGCCGCAGTAAAAGCCTTCCCCTCAAGAGGAAGGTGTGAAGGGTGAGGTGTTCAGCCTCCTCGGAGGAGGGATAACAAGTATCCCGAAGGGCAATTAGCCAAGCTGCCGCGCTATAATGAAAACCGTTGCCGGCCTGAACAGCGACGGGTGAGATTCGGAATCTCCGTTTTTTCTGGTGGAGCGCTTTGTCCCCTTTGTTTAGGGGACAGCGTTTGCGGGAGCAAACTGCAGGGGCAAGAAAACTTTTCTTTCAGGTGCTACCCCATTTCTTTTGGTTACAAAAGAAATGGGGTAGCATTATTTAAACCCCTCAGTCACGGCTTCGCCGTGCCAGCTCCCCTGTTAGGGGAGCCAAGTAAAGAATCCTCTTTGCCCTTTTGCATAAATCTTTTTCCAAAGCCTTAAACCTTGCCAAAAATCACCGCCGTTTTTTGTGCATTTTCGACTTAGCATTGCTCTATAACGTTTGTATGCCCACCAAAAAAACTGTCAAAACTAGACAAATAACCTTCCGTTTTTTAACGATAAAGAATAAAAAACAAACAAATGAAAACGTTTCCACCATTTTTACCTATAATATATAAGCATTGACTAACAAAGGCTTTTTGTGTAAAATATAATGGTTGTAAAATGTACCCTATTAAGGAGGAACCAAAGCAATGCAAGGTATTGAATTTTGGAAATCCAAAATCGAAGATTCCATCCGCAACGCCTATGGCGAAAACGCCGAGGAAGCGGATTATACTCATATTTATAACGCCGCAGCAGAAACCCTTCGCGGAATCCTTGCGGAAAAATACGCATCTTCCGCAGCAAAACATTCTTCCCGCGGCGAAAAGCGTGTTTATTATCTGTCCATGGAATTTCTCATGGGCCGCAGCCTCAGAAATAACCTTCATAACCTCGGCATGACCGAAGATTTTGAAAACGCAGTACGCTCCTTTGGCGCAGATCCGGAAAAAGTCTATGCAGAAGAACCGGATGCAGGTCTTGGTAACGGCGGCCTCGGAAGACTTGCCGCATGTTTCCTTGATGGTCTTGCAACCATCAAAAAGCCCGCAATGGGATATTCCATCTGCTATGAATACGGAATCTTCCGCCAGAAACTTACCGAAGGCTGGCAGACAGAAAAACCCGATGATTGGCTCCCCGGCGGAAAAGCATGGCTTGCAGAAAAACGCGAGCATGCAGTGGAAGTTCGCTTTGGCGGCGAAATCGAAGAATCCTGGTATGACGGATATCACCAGATCCTCCATAAAAACTATGACAGCGTTCTTGCCGTTCCTTTCGATATCTATGTTCCCGGATACGATAGCGAAGATGTTTCCCGTCTTCGCCTTTGGCAGGCAGAAGCCTCCGGCTTTGATATGGAACTTTTTAACCGCGGACATTATGCAGAAGCCATGAGAAGAAATTCCGAAGCAAAGGCAATAAGCTCCGTTCTCTATCCCAACGATAACCATCCGGACGGAAAAAACCTTCGCCTTAAACAGCAGTATTTCCTCGTTTGCTCCTCTATCGCAGATATCGTTCGCCGTCATCTTGCAGCATACGGAACTCTCGAAAATCTTGCCGATAAAGCCGCAATCCATATTAACGATACCCACCCCACCATGGCAATTCCGGAACTCATGCGTATTCTTCTTGATGAATGCGGATATTCCTGGGATAAAGCAGCAGATATCTGCTTCAATCTCTTCAGCTATACAAACCATACCGTTCTTCCGGAAGCACTTGAACGCTGGGACGTTGGAATGTTCCGCTTCCTTCTTCCAAGAATCTATGTTATTATCGCAGAGTTCGACCGTCGCCTTCGTAACATCCTTCGCGAAAAAGGTTTCTCCTATGACGAAATCAGCCGCATGGCTATTGTCGAAAACGGCGAAATCAGAATGGCAAACCTTTGCGTTTTTGCAACCCACAGCACCAACAGCGTTTCCGAACACCATCTTTCCGTTATGGAAACCAGCGTTTTTGCCGATCTTTATAAAGCTTTCCCGGAACGCTTCTTAAGCGTCACCAACGGAATCGCCGCAAGAAGATGGCTTTGCGCCGCAAACCCGGAACTCACCAATTTTGTAAAGAAATATTCCGCAGAGGATTTTGAAAAGAACTATGAAAAAATGGAACTTCTCAAAAACTGCGTAAAAGATTCCGCCGCTCTCGAAGAATTCGGAAAAGTAAAACTCCGCAGAAAAGAGCTCTTCGCCGCAGAAAACCGCGACGTTGTTGGCAACGCTCTTGACCCCAATTCTCTCTTCGATGTTCAGGCAAAGCGTCTCCATGAATATAAGCGCCAGCATCTTAATGCTCTTCGCATTATTTCTCTTCTCAACGAAATCGAAGCTAACCCCAATGCGGATATCGACCCGAGAACCTTTATCTTCGGCGCAAAAGCCGCTCCGGGTTATTATGTTGCAAAGCGCATAATCCGTCTTATCTGGTGCATCGGAAAAGAACTTTCCGAAAGCAGAGCAAAAGATATCCTTAAGCTCACTTTCCTCGAAAACTACAGCGTAACAACTTCCGAACTTCTTATGCCTGCGGCGGATATCTCCGAACAGATTTCTCTTGCCGGAACAGAAGCTTCCGGAACCGGTAACATGAAGCTTATGCTCTCCGGTGCAGTAACCCTCGGAACTCTTGACGGTGCAAACGTAGAGATTCTTCGCGAAGTCGGGGAAGAAAACTTCCTTAAGTTCGGTATGACCTCCGATGAGGTCGATGCTCTCCGTGCAAAAGGCTATGACCCCATGGAATACATCGAAAAGAACGATGACCTCAAAGCCGTTCTTGACCGTATGCGTCACGGCATCGCCGGAGAAGACTTCTCCGACCTTGCAGACCTTATTGAGGGCAAGGACTACTATATGGCCGCCGCAGACTATGCGGACTATATGGATATCCAAAACAAAGCCCAACAGCTTTTCCGCGATAAAAACACCTGGAACCGCATGGCAATCATGAACGTTGCCGGTTCTCCTGCTTTCTTTGTCGATAGAACCGTCCAGGATTATTGCGATAACGTCTGGCATATGTAATTCAAAGTAAAAACGCTCTCCGAATTTTTGGAGGGCGTTTTTTTGTTAGCCTTCCCCTTGAGGGGAAGGTGTCAGCTAAAGGCTGACGGATGAGGTGTTTTTTATTGCTTTGACCTGTGAACTATGCTATACTTTTTATAAAGGCGGTGATTTTATGAAAAAACTCATTTTTGGCTGTGCACTCATGATATGCGGAATGATTGCCGGCTGCTCGGAGTATCTGTCACACCAAATCCTTTTTGCCGCGCCTGATGTCGCTGTAATCGGAGAAAACTATCTTCTGTCTTACGGCGGCCCGATTTTTTTCGCCGCCGGACTCATTCTTTGCATTATTGGCTTAACCGACGGGGAATAATAAAAGGAGCAATTTTATGAAAAAAATTGTAACATGGCTTACCGTAATATCCATTATCGTTTTTCTCATCGACTGGGGCGTTATGGGTATAAAAATCCTCGATAACGACTATAACATCACGGCAGAAGCGTATATCGGTGCATTCTGCATTTTAATATTGCTTTTCTGCCTCATTTACAGAATATTCAGCACAAAATGCCCCCATTGTAAAAAATTGTTACTTCAAAAAGGAAAATATTGTCCCCATTGCGGAAAAGAAATTTGAAAGTGAGAAACAATTTTGAAAAAGAACTCTATGCACTTTTTAAGAATAGCTCTGTTGAAGTCAAAAATACTGATGGGGAAATTATAAATGGTGTGTGGGGTATTCCTGTGAAAATGTATATTGAAAAATTAAAGGATACTGGATTGTTACCGATATATATGAGGAAATTTATCCGGGCCGTTTTGATTAAACTACAGCATTTTATCATACTTTATATTGATGGGGTGAGTGATAATGAAAAAATTATTTTATAAAATTTTCCCGAAAGATACCTATACCTTTCCTGTCTTAAAAATAATTATTTGTGTGGCGCTTTGGCCTGCTGTATGGTTTCGCGATATCTTCTATTCTTTAGATAAAGAACCACTTACAGTAAAACAGATTCTATTTATTTGTCTTTATATGAGTGGGGCTTTTCTACTTGGTGCAATTTTGGAAATAAAAGATATTTACAAAAAAAGACATAAAAAAGTAAAACCTGCGAAAAGAAAAAGTAAAACAAGGGAACTTTCCATCGCAGATATCATAAAATTATCCAGAGAGAATGATATTATTGAAATAAAAGCAATTATCAACAACGAATATATTTTACTTGGTTCAAGTTCTGAATGTAAAACAATCGGTTATGAATTTTATAATAAGATTTATTACATAGAAGAAAAAGAGTTTGAAACGATAGAAGCTTTTGAATGTGAACTCAACGTGCTTTTACCCGACCGTTCGATAGAAGTTGTAAAAATCGACGGAGTTTCACCGGAAAAATATAAAATTTAAATTAACAAGCCCCTCTTTTGAGGGGCTTGTTTTTTCTTCCCCCTATTGACAAATATATCGCCTGCGCGTTTTTCCTTCTTGTCGGAATCCGCCGTATCAGCAAAAAAATCAGTATTCTTAAAAAGGAAAAAAACATATACGAATAAAAAAACCTCCCTTGTCAAAGGGAGGTGGCATTTGCGTAAGCAAATGACGGAGGGATTCTTTTAATAAATAGATACATTGTATAATGAATCC
>JAFYOZ010000097.1 GCA_017547705.1 Oscillospiraceae bacterium | reverse complement strand
CCTACAGTAACACAAGGCTAACCACAAAAGCCCCGCTCAATGAGCGGGGATTTTTATATGCACTGATAAAATCAGTCTTCTTCGTCTTCTTCGGGCATTTCCCAAGAATGCCAAACATTGTTGACATCGTGAAGATGCTTACGCATCTTCGGGCTTTCGGCCCAAGTGTTCCTCATAGTTAGTTATGACAAATATTCTGTTTTGCGGCGTAAATTAAGCATAACATTTTTTGAGAAAAAGTCAATTTAACTGAACATAACTGAACATCTTTTAACATAATTAAAAGAAATAGCAAGAAGTTTTTACTTCTTGCTATCATCTTCATACAACTCATAAAGTCTTTTAACATATTTTTTCATATCGGCAACGGCTTTTTCATCACCGACAATCTTCATTCTTGCTCCAAAAGTAAAAACCCAAGCATAGAATGGAGGGCTTAATTCAACATTAACATTCACAATTATATGCTCATCATCGCCCACTATTGGACGATATAAAACATCTTTACCGAACTTATCAACCACAGCATCAAAAAGGTTCTTTCTAACACGGAGGCTTACTTTGTGAGGCTCACCCCTGAACATATCAAACACTTTTGCCTCTTGGCGAACAATGTCATTCTTCTTGTAAAGTTCTACTCCATCTCTCGCTTCAAGGAGCGGGTCTGCGACAGCATACATTCTATCAACTCTAAATGTCCGGAACTTTTGTGTTTCAGTTATGTAAGCATAGAGGTATTGATTACCCCCGCTCCACACAAGGGCATAAGGGCTGACAATGTATTTATCACCCTTCTTTGAATACTTAACTCCGTCTTGTCGGTCAGGCCAATAGTGGGCGTATTTGAAGGTGATTTTTTGGTTATTCATTATTGCCTGATGTATTTTGTCAGCACCCTCAATGGCAGTTTCATTCATACTCTTGGCTCTGTCAGCAACAAAAGAAGTTCTGCTCAATGAGTTTCTGCTTTCGGCATCAGTAAATTGTTTCAGTTTGGTTGTTAATTCTTCGGCTCTCTTTTGAGGCACGAACTTCAAGGACTGAACGCCGTCAATCAAAATGCGTATATCATCATAATTGAAAGTAGGGTTGCTGACATAATAGCCTACTTTATCACCTGACTTGTCAAGAATTATATCGCACTCCCACTCTCGCAATCTTTCAAAGTCTGCGTAAATTGATTTGCGTTCGGCGTGTATTCCATTTTCAGCAAGGTGTTTTATAATCTGCTCCATACTTACTTTATGCTTTGGGCTTGAATGAGAACAGAGATAATCACGCAGAAGCATAAGTTTTACGCCTTGCTCATAATGTCTCCCTTTTGGCATTTAAACACCTCTTTAAAACCACTTATAAATATCAAAACTATCATCCTTTACCATTTCGCGATATCTTTTTCTATCAACACCCAAAAAATATGCTATATCTTCTCTTTTTTTTGACTTCACAGAATATGAAAAAAACTTTTCAAGTATCTTATCTCCAATATCACTCTCGTTTATTAGCCATTTTCTGAAAAGAAAATCACCATCAAACCCTTTTAAAGTTTCTCCATTTTTTATCATTTCCCATACTTTATCTTCAACATATTTACAACTTATTTTTTTATCATTTTCTTTATGGCAAATGTCAAAAAAAATACAAATTTTACTAAAACAGCAACTATCGCAATATTGTTTGTGAATTAAACATTCTTGTTTAGTAGTTCTTTTATAATATCGTGGTAAGGTCAATTCTCTTTTATTTTCACAAATTAGAATAGCGGGAACCCAATCAAACTTTCCAACATGTGTTATTTCTAACGGATAATTTACTTCTTTGTCCCAATATTCTATTCCGCACATGTCTGATAAGTTGGGTTCTATAATATCAGGATAACGAAGAGCATAAATGTATTTTAAGGCTTGTTTGTATTCTTTTTCATCAACATAAAAAAACCTAATTTGTTCAGAAAGCGAAGGTTCAACCTTATTTGCTAAAAATTCCAATGTTAAATTTATATGGTCTAAATTGAGCTCATTCAAATGTATGTAAGGTAAATCTATAATATGGCCATAAAACTCATTTAATGTAGGTGCTCCATATTCTCTAACACGAAGAACAAAAAGACCCAACTCATTCAAGAGCCTATTTTTCTCATTGTCTAAATTTTCTTTGTTTTTATGCCAATAACTTCCATCGTATTCTATAACAAGTTTTAAACTTGGAATATAAATATCAACTTCTAATGTTTTTTTATCAACTTTAAATTTATATCTATTTACAGCATCCGAAAAAAACTTTTTTACAAAGAAAAACACTTCTTGTTCTCGTAAAGAGGTTCCATTCCTTCCCATATAAGCACTTCCTTAAAAGAAAATTGACTTCTTTCTTTTGGAACTACGAGGCCCACTACACATAACGCCTTCATGACTATTGTTCCTTTTTTCAGTTCTTTTCTGTCCATCAAGTAAAATTTCTATAAAGCCTTTTTTTCTTCTTCTGTGAGAACTTCCACCTAACAATACATTCAGTAAGGATTTTCTGCGTGCCACTTTATCACCTTTCTTCTTATTAAAATTATAATTTAAGTATATCACAAAAAAACAAAAAGGGAGCATTTTGCTCCCTTTTATTTTTCCAAAAGTTCAAGATACTTATAAATTGTTGTTCTGCTCATTCCGCAAACTCTCGCAAGTTCGCTTATGTTTAGTTGTTTGTTTTTGTAAGAGGGATAATGTTTGTAAAAGATGCTTGGGATTTGGTCTTTGGTGAGGTTCGGTCTGCCGATCTTCACGCCCTTTGCTTTTGCGTTCGCCATACCACTTTTAACTCTGCTCCTTATAATCCGGAGTTCAAGTTCGGCAAAAACGCCACTCATTTGTATAAAAGCATTTGTCATTGGGTCAAGTTCGCCATTGGAGCAATCAACATTTATGCTTCCCACAATGTAAAGGCGAAGGTGCTTTTCTTTTATCTTTTCAATAATTTCACAGAGTTGCTTTGTGCTTCTCGCAAGTCTTGAAACTTCAAGGGTATAAATAGCATCGCCCTCTTTTGCGTTTTCAAGTAGCGTGCTCAACTCTTGCTTAACAACAGCATCGCCATGCTCATACTCTAAATATACACTTTCCGCTCCCGCATTTTTGAGTTCTCGCACTTGGCGCTGAATGTCTTGTTTATCTTCGTTGGTGCTACAACGAGCATAGCCATAAATCATTTCTTACTCCTCCTCTCCAATAGAACAAAGTTGAGCATCGTATTTTCCAACAGCATCAAGAATTAAGCCCACACCAAGGCGAAAGCCCTCAATAAAACTCTCTTTGTTCTCAATGTTGTTGAGTTCCATTTGCTCAATGCTCATTTTGTCATACTGCCTTTTCTTTTCGGTGCTCATATCAGCCAAGAACTGCTCTGTTTCGCAAGAGAGTTTATGAATGAGTTTGTGGTATTGGCTGTCTTTTCTTATTGCCTTTTGGCTTGGTCTTATGTTTCCATTCCACAGTTCCTCAATAAAGAACATTTTTGCTGCCCCTTTCTTTTTAAGTTGAACTATTAACAAGAAAACTTTTTATTATTATTTCGTGTGTCAATAGTTTGACTTTGTTTTGGGTTCTCTGCCTCAATAAGAGACAGAGAACCTTTTGCTTGCTACTTGTTTGAGGAATGCTTTGTAAAGGTCAATGTTGTATTTCTTGAATGCGGTGCTGTCAAAGCGGCTGTTGCTAATGGTTTTGTAGCGAACCACATAAGAACCAACTACCATTTCGTCAAGGTCTCTTTCGTCCATTTCGGCTTTAATTTCGTCTTTAATGAGTTCGGCTTCGGCCTTTGCTTCTTCAATAATTTTCTCCCATTCGTTAAGAAGTTCAAGTTTTGCGAGCATTTCGTTTTTAGACATTTTAGTTATCTCCTTTTCTTTTGGCTTTTTGTTTTTGAGGTTTTACCTCTTCCTTACAAATACTATTATACACGAATGTTGGTGTATTGTCTATTGACATTATACACGAACTTTGGTGCTTATTTTTTGTTTATTTTATACATTGATTTTGGTGTATGGTTGTGCTATAATAAGGACAATGGAAAAGGAGGTTTTTATAAAATGCCTATTGTTTATAAAATTGATGTGCTTGAAGCCCTTAAAGAGAAAGGTTATTCAAGTTATAGCCTTCGCAAAGATAAACTCCTCTCTGAAAGCACAATTCAAGCATTGAGAAACAAAAAGCAGATTTCTTGGGATAACCTTGAAAAACTCTGCCAACTTTTAAAATGTCAGCCTTCTGACCTCATAGAGTATGTAGAGGAAGAATAACTCTTCGTTTGTCAATAGTTTGACTTAATTCGGCTGTTCAATAAAACAGTTGGTTTAGAGGACAGATTTTTGGCTCTTGAAAACCACTACTTTTTGGCGAAAATAGGGCTATTTTTGTTCAGTTAATGAAACATACCTTTTCGCTTACAAGAGCGGGTAGGGGCGCACCCTTTTCGGGAAAAATATTTTTATTTGTGCGAAAAGTAAAAAGGCGTGGGTCTCTCCCACAAGTAGAGCATTTTTTATTTTGAATTACGAAAGCCCTCGCCGAAAGCGACTGAATAAAAAAATAAAGGGAAGTCAGCATAAACTGACTTCCCTTTTTATTTGAAATCCTTGAAAATCTCTTTAAGAGACTAATCAATGGTCTTGCGTAGTGTTTCCCTCATTACTGCCTCAATGTAGTGCTCCAACGCAGACTTACGCTTTTTCTCTTTTTCTTTCTTGCGTTCTTCTTCGGTCATTTAACTTTTATCTCACTTGTAAAATGAATTTCGTAGTTTTGGGGTTCTTCGTCAAAGAACTTGCTTTTCATTTCTTTTCTTTTGGCTTCAAGAATCTCCCAAGGCTCAAAGCCGTCCATATACATTGTTTTGTAGTAAGAGGGAATTGTTCTGTGTAAGTATGTGGCCAACATATTTAATGCTCCTTTTCTCTTTTGGTTTATTGAAAACGCAACTTGTTGCGTTTTCCCTTGGCGTTGCTTTGGCAACGCCTTATTATGTTCTACTCTATTTCAAAATTATGTAAAGTCATTTAACCTATTTTGACAAATAAAAAAGCAACTGCCTTTTATAGCAGTTGCTATAATATAAAAGTTTCAAGAACCAACTCATTTAATAAAACTACTCTGTCCGCTGTTATTGCGTTTTCTCTTATTATTGGACTTTTGTTTGGGTAGCCACCGAACTCATAAAACATTCTCATTCTCGCTTCTTCGCTATTCTTTGTTTCTTCCTTTGTTCTCCAATACAAAGCCCAAGCTTCTGCGTATGTTTTTCGGTCTGTTTCTATGGCAATTTTTTTGCCTCTTTCGCTGTGGGTAAGGTAATAGTTGAACTCTGTAAAATCCGGCCAAAAGTAATGGTTGGTGAAAAGTCGCTCTCTGTAATGGCCTATTGTTTGCCTTGAAAGGGGCATACCATTTTCACTCATTCTTTCACTTTGTATGGTGTCCGGAAAATTTCTAAAATCTTCGCTGTTAAGGTAGTAATAAAAGAAGTTTCGCAGTTTTGTAAAATCTGTTTGTGGGGCAAATCCCAACTCACTAATACAAAACATTTTAAACTTTGAGGGCAGCTTTGTTATTGTGAATATTGCGTTTCTGCCACTTCCAACAACAAAAAACTCATAACCTCTGCGTTCAAGCATTCTTTTAAGTCCTTGGTTTTCTGCGTTTGTTTCAAGCAGTTCTCTTATTTCTTGTCTTGTATAGGCTTTTTCTTCAAGCATTTAAAACACCTCTTTTTAAGTTGAACTTTTGACATACTATATTATTTTTTATAAGTCAGCAGTTTGACTTAATTAAGAAACTTTTTCAAGTTCTTCGGTGCTCGCTGCTTCTTCTACTTTTGGAACAATAGGGAAAGCGTAGAGCTTGCCTTCTTTGTTGAACTGCGGAATTTTTTTATAATTTGGGAACTGTTCTTTGAACCAACCTTTTACAAACTTGTAGGGGTTAGGCTGGCTTTTAGAGAGTTTTTTTACTTTCTCAAACATTTCAAGGAGTTCATCTGCGTTTTCAAAAACCTTAATGTATTTTTCCATATTTTCATATTTAAGGTTTTTATTGGGAGAAGTTTTTTTCTTTGTTTCTTTATAAACAACTCTGAAAGAAGGGTTGTCGTTTCTTACTTCTTTAAGAAGTCTGTATTCATCAGAGGTGGGGTTGTTTGCTCTTTCGTTAAAAGAATTGTTAATGTAAATAATGCCGGAGACAAAGTCAATTTTAATTCCATTCATTTTTTCGTTGCGTGCCATTTTATTTTCCTCCTTTATGCTACTTTTTCAGCGTCAATTCTTGCTTTTGCTTTTTCAACAAGTCTTTTGTATTCAATGTCGCTAATTTTTTTATTTTTGAACTCTTCAAAAGTGTTGAGAAACCATTTTTTTACGAGAGGATAACCGCTGCCTTCGGCCTCTGCTTCTTTTTTCATTTCATTGAAGAGGAGAAGGTTTGTTTCTTTGTTTTCGCTTTCTTCAATGTAAGTTTCCATTACTGCGTAAGTAAGGTCTTTATAAGTTTTTTTATCTTCTACAACTTTAAAAGCAATTTCAAAACCAACATTTTCATTCATCATCTGGTGGAGAACTTTATATTCAACAGAGTTGCCATTACAAGCTTTTTTGTAAAAAGAGTTGGAGATGTAAAGTTTCTTTCCAATAATGTCAAGGGTGATTGCTTTCTTAATTCTTTCTTCGTTTGTCATAAGTTTTTTCATTTTGCTTACCTCTTTCTTAATTTCTTTTTTTCTTTGTGAGGTCTTTATCTCTCCCTCACTGTGCCTATATTATACGACATTTACTGTCCAATAGAATGGACTTTGATTTTTCTTTTCAAACTTTTTTAAAAAGTTTTTCGGGAAAACAGAAAATTAGAAGATTGCGAATAATACAGACACAGAGGGAGAAGAACGAAGATGTTCGGTTGTGTTATGAAGATGTTGAAAGATGTTAAAAGATATTAAAAAATGTTATTGAGATGTTTGTTATATGTTAGACAATACACTGTATTGTTTGGCAATTTTTATTATGTCCTCGTCTCTTAAACTGTTGAGGTAGGTTTGAGTTATTGCTATGTTTTCGTGGCCGAGAAGTCTTGAAATTGTGTAAAGGTCTGTTCCCATTTTTACTTGTTGTTGGGCAAAGAAATGTCGGCAAGTGTGAGGAGAAACCCTTATTCCTTTTATTCCTTCACCGTGGCGTTTGAGAACTCTTTCAACAGCAGAATTGTTGAGTTGGTGTCCGTGAAAAGAGAGGAAATAGTAGTCATCTGTGTTCTTCAATGAAAAGTAGTTTTCTGCTGTCAAATCATAGCGCAATAAAGCCTTTCTCAAAGCGGCAGTAATAGGGACAACTCTTTGCTTGTGGTTTTTGCCGTTTATTATAATAAAATCACTATGTATGTCGCACTTGCGAATACAACAAAGTTCATAACAGCGAATGCCAGTTTCAAAGAGTGTTGTTAGAATTGCTTGGTCTCTTACACTCATATAGTCAGTGCCTTTACAAGACCTCATTATTGTTTTTACATCTTCGGGTTTGAATGCTCTAATAATTGGTTTTTCTTGCTTACACCATTTAAAAGTGTGCCTTGTGTCAAAACCGCCATAACCCTCTTCATAACAATACTGAATAAACACTTTTATTACTGCCAAAAGGCCATTTACATAAGTTCCTTTGTGGTTTTTAGAGACCATATAATGTGTGAAATGCTTTATTAAAGTGAGGGTTAATTCCTCTGTGTCTTTAACTTCGGCAACTTCTTCGCAATAACGCAAAAAGAGACCGAGATTATTCCTATAACTTTTAATAGTTTTAGGCGTAAATTTTCTAATCTCAATCTCTAATAAATACTCTTTAATTGCGTGTTCAATTTTCATAATTTTTCCTCCTTTGTATGTCATAACTAAAAGAGGAATGTATGTCGTCGTTCAGCAATGTATTGCGTCATTGGTGGAAAAAAGCAAGAAAAGAAGAAAATAAAAAAAGCGGCTTAAATAAGCCGCTTTTCTTTGTTTTAAAATTAATCTTCGTCGTCTTCTTCGGGCATTTCCCAGGAATGCCAAACATTGTTTACATCGTCATTATCTTCAAGTGCAGCAAGAAGTTTCTGCATTTTTACGATAGTGTCGGGGTCGGTGATGGTAGTGGTGGTCTGGGGAATGTATGCAACGTCTGCGCTTTCAAAACGATAGCCCATTTCATAAAGAGCATCACGAACACCGGGGAAATCGTTGGGAGCGGTGTAAATTTCTGCAACGCCGTCTTCATATTTGAAGTCTTCGCCGCCTGCTTCCATAACGTCTTCCATGAGTTTTTCTTCGTCGAGGTCTTCGTCTGCAATTACAATAAGGCCTTTGCAGTCAAACATGAAAGAAACGGAACCGGTCTGTCCAAGGTTGCCGCCGTATTTGGAGAAATAGCTGCGAACGTCGCCTGCGGTTCTGTTGCGGTTATCGGTGAGGGTTTCAACAATAACTGCTACGCCGCAGGGGCCATAACCTTCATAAGTGATCTCTTCGAAGGTGGTTTTATCGCCAAGGCCTGCTGCTTTTTTGATGGATCTTTCGATGTTATCGTTAGGAACGTTGTTTGCTTTTGCTTTAAGGATAAGAGCCTGGAGTTTGCTGTTGTTTGCGGGATCGGGGCCGCCTTCACGAACTGCTACGGTGATTTCCTTACCGATTTTGGTAAAAACCTTGCCGCGAGCTGCGTCGATGCCCTCTTTTTTACGTTTAATGGTACTCCATTTGGAATGTCCGGACATTATATATCTCTCCTTGTGGGAAAATTAGTTTACAGATTATTCTAACATATAAATTTGGCTTTTGCAAGCCGTTTTTAATAAAAAAGGCTCCCTTGTGTAAAGGGAGCTTTTTATAGTTTGCAAAAACAGCCTTTTAAAGTACGAACTGTAAAACGGTGCCGGTAAGAACAGAAACAGCGAAGAGAAAACCGATAAGGCTTACGCATTCGATTTTATCAACATCGGTACGGAAAAGAACAAGAAGACCTGTTCCGGCGCCAACAGAAAGTCCGGCAAAAGCTGCGCCAAAGCTGATTGCGCCCTCTGCATAAAGCTGTGCAATAATGATAGAGGAAGCGCAGTTCGGGATAAGACCGAGAATTCCTGCGATGAACGGCTGGAAGAAGCTTTCTTTTGCGATAACTGCGGAAACGGTTTCTTCGCCAACGGTGTGGATACACAGTTCCAGAGCGAACATAACAACAAAAATAAATATAAAAGTTTTTGCGGTATGGGCGATGGTGCTGATAAGAAGTCCGTGTTTACCCTCGGTATGGCAGTGGGAATGTTCTTTTTCGACTTCCTCGATTTCCTCTTTTGTGATGCTGAAAAATCCAAAACGGTCAACGGCAAAACCGGTTACTATTGCAAGAACAAGCTTTGCACCGATGAGAGGAAGAATCATTTTTGCGCTGTTGGGATTGGAGATAAGCACCGGAATGGCTTCGTCGCTGGTGGAGATAAAAACAGCAAGAAGGGTTCCGGCGGTGATTATTCTGTTGGAATAAAGGTTTGCTGCAACAACGGAAAAACCGCATTGAGGAACGATTCCGAGAAATGCGCCGACAGCAGAACCGGCTTTTCCGAATTTTGAAAGCCATGCTGCTAATTTTTCGGAATGGCGGTGTTCGATAAATTCAATCAGAAGATACGCCGCAAAAAGAAAAGGAAGGGAAGATGCGGTATGTTCAAGGGTGTGTAAAAATATATGGAAAAATTCGTGCATCAAAATACCTCATTAAATGAATTTTTTACATAAACATTATATTATTATTAAAAACAGCAGTCAAGAAATTTTTTGTAAAAACCGTGATTTTTTATTTAAATCAAGCATATAAAAGCCTATTAAAACTGTTTTTGGGGTGATGGATTTGAGTTTTGATATGAAGGATTACGAAGTTGGAAAAAGACCTCTTTGGGCAATTCTTTCTGCGGTTTTGATTTTTGCGGCATTGGCATTTTTTGTTTTTGGCTGTGTTGCAATGGGCGAGGGCAGCAGGATTTTGCCGATATATTCCGTTGAAACAGAGAAAAAAGCGGTTGCAATAACTTTTAACTGCGCCTGGAGCGCCGATGATATTCCGCAGATTCTTGAGATTTTGGATAAATACGGCGCAAAGGCAACCTTTTTTATCCTTGGACAATGGGCAAGCGAAAATCCATCCGCAGTAAAAATGATTGCAGAAGCAGGACACGAAATAGGAACCCATAGCCAGACCCATCCGGATATGGCAAAACTTTCCGAAGAAGAAATCCGAAAAGAGCTTTTGCGCTCCTGCGATAGCATCGAAAAAGCCGGCGGCGGAAAACCGATTCTTTTCAGGGCTCCTTCCGGTTCGTATTCGGAAAGCCTTATAAAAAATGCGCTGGAAATGGGATTTTATACGATCCAATGGGACGTTGACAGCCGGGATTGGAAGGATTATTCCGCAGAAAAAATGGTGGAAAGCGTCACAAAAAACGTTAGCAAAGGGAACATAATCCTTTTCCATTCTGGAAAAGAAAACACCCTTGCGGCTCTGCCGCAGATACTGGAAATTCTGCATAACGGCGGATACGAATTTTTAAAAATTTCGGATATGATTTATTTTGAGGATTACACCATCGACCACACCGGAAGACAGTTTTCATTAAAATAGGGGCGGAGCATATCCGCCCTTTTTTGATTTGAAAAATGCAGGATTGCATGAAAACGTTCAAAATCAAAGAGGTTCTTGCAAAAAGAACTGTAAAAACTCTTATTTTAACATATTATATATTGATTTTTGCAAGTGCGACTGATAAAATGAATTTTGTAAATTCTTATTTATTAGGGGATGTTCAAATGAACAAAGACTTTCTTCATAAAATATCGGAAAGCATGCATGGCTTTTCAAAAGGACAGAAGAGAATAGGAAATTTTATCCTTTCCCATTATGATAAAGCGGCATTTATGACCGCCGCAAAGCTTGGCGAAGCAGTTGGAGTTTCCGAATCCACCGTTGTTCGCTTTGCTTCGGAACTTGGATACGATGGATATCCGGAACTTCAGCATGCGCTCCAGGAAATGATTCGCAACCGCCTTACAACCGTTCAGCGAATCGAAATCACCAGCGACAGAATGAGCAATGCAGACGTTCTTACAAAAGTTCTTAATATGGATATCGAAAAAATCCGCAGAACCCTCGAGGATACTTCCACGGAGGAGTTCAACAAAGTTGCGGATACCATAGTTAACGCAAGACATATCTATATTCTCGGCGTAAGAAGTTCCGCATCTCTTGCAAGTTTCCTCAGCTTTTATTTCTATAAAATTTTTGATAATGTGCGCAACGTTGCAACCTCCAGCACAAGCGAGGTTTTCGAGCAGATTATGAATATCGGCGAGGGAGACGTTTTTATCGCCATAACCTTCCCGAGATACAGCAAAAGAACCATAAAAGCCGCAAAATACGCACATGATAACGGCGCAACGGTTATTGCTCTTACTGACAGCCACAGTGCACCGATAATCGAATACAGCGACAGAATTCTTCTTGCAAGAAGCGATATGGCATCTTTTGCGGATTCACTCGTTGCTCCGCTTTCTCTTATCAATGCCCTTATCGTTGCAATCGGAATCCGCAGAAGAAACGAGATTTCTGCAACTTTCAGCCAGTTGGAACGCATCTGGTCCGAATATGAAGTTTATGAAAAGAGCGACGACAATGAAAATTTATGATGCTATAATCGTTGGCGGCGGAGCCGCAGGATGTGTTGCAGCAGGATATGCCGCACAAAACGGCAAAAAGATTCTTATTCTTGAACGCAACAAAAGACCCGCAAGAAAAATTCTTGTTACAGGAAAAGGCCGCTGTAATGTAACAAACAACTGTGAACCGGAGGAATTTTTTCGCCATGTTCGCAGCAACCCAAGATTCCTCTATAGCGCATTAAGCCGTTTTTCTCCGAAGCACACCATGGAGCTTTTTGAAAATCTCGGTGTTCCGCTTAAAACCGAAAGGGGAAGAAGGGTTTTCCCTGTTTCGGACAGAGCTCTTGATATTGCCGATGCTCTTCAGGTTTTTATAAAAAACAAAAACATCGAAGTGGTTCAGGGAAGAGCAAAAAATCTTGTTTTTGAGGACGGCGTGCTCAAAGGCGTGCTCACGGAAGAGGGAGAATTCTTCCGTGCTCAAAAAGTTGTGATTTCCACAGGCGGGCTTAGCTATTCCGCAACAGGTTCCAGCGGTGACGGCTATAAACTTGCTGCACAGGCCGGACATAAAATCATTCCGACCAGAGCTTCTTTGGTGGGAATCCATACTGCGGAAAACCTTTCCGATGCCTCCGGACTTTCGCTTAAAAACGTTACTTTAAGGCTTTATGACGCCAAAAAGAAGAAACCGATATATGAGGAACTTGGCGAGATGCTTATCACCCATGACGGCATTTCCGGACCGTTGGTGCTCAGCGCAAGTTCGTTCATGAGCACGGAACCGGAAAGCTATAGAATCGAGCTCGACCTCAAGCCGGGTCTTTCGACAGAGGAACTCGATGCCAGAATCCTCAGAGATTTTTCTGAAAAGAAAAACCGCGATTTTATAAATTCTCTTGATGAACTTCTTCCGAGAAGTTTTATCCCCTATGTTGTTGAAAGAAGTAAAATCGCGCCGGAAACAAAGGTTCATCAGATTACAAAGGCACAGCGTCTTGAACTTGTTTCCGCAATAAAATCCTTCGGAATAAAACCCGTTGCCCTTGGTGATATCGAAGGGGCTGTTATAACAGCAGGCGGCGTTTCCGTAAAAGAGGTTGATCCGAAAACCATGGAATCAAAACTTATCCCCGGTCTTTATTTTGCCGGCGAGGTTCTGGATCTTGATGCGGAAACCGGAGGATACAATCTTCAGATTGCTTTTGCAACCGGCTATGCAGCCGGAATGGCGATTTAAGGAGGAAATTTTATGAAAATTGCTATAGACGGTCCTGCCGGTGCAGGAAAAAGCGCAGCAGCAAAAGCTGCCGCAAAAGCGCTTGGATTTATTTATGTCGATACCGGTGCACTTTATCGCGGAATCGCTCTTTATGTTGTAAGAAAAGGAAAAAATCCGTCTTCCATCGAGGAAGTTGTTCCGCTTCTTGCGGAAATCAGAATCGAAATGCGCCATATAGACGGAGAACAGCATATTTTCCTTAATGATGAAGATGTTTCCGAACTTATAAGAATGGAGCATGTTTCCGTTGCCGCTTCCGGGGTATCCGCAATTCCTGCGGTTCGCGATTTTCTTTTTGATATGCAAAAAGAAATTGCGGAGAAAAACAACGTGGTGATGGACGGAAGAGATATCGGAACAGTTGTCCTTCCGGATGCGGAACTTAAAATCTTCCTTACCGCAAAGCCGGAAATCCGTGCAGAAAGAAGAGTTAAACAGCTTGCAGAAAAAGGCGTTTTCGCAAGCTATGAGGACGTTCTTGAGGAAGTTGTTCAAAGGGATTATAACGATTCCAACAGGGATTTCAGACCGCTTAAACTTGCGGAGGACGGAATCCTTCTGGATAACAGCGAATATTCTCTTGATGAAACCATTGAAAAAATAATCTCTCTTGCAAAGGAGCGCGGAGCTTGAACAGAGAAGTTATAGTTGCAAAATCCGCCGGATTTTGTTTTGGCGTTAAGCGTGCTGTTGGAATTGCAGAAGATTTTGCAGAAAAGGGAATTCCGGCGGTAACTCTTGGAGAAATCATACATAACCCGACAGTTGTAGAAAGCCTTAAAAGCAAGGGAGTTTATCCCATCGAAGATATTTCCGAATGCCCGAAAGGGGCAACTCTTATCCTCCGTTCCCACGGAGTTCCGCTTTCTGTAATCGAGGAACTTGAACAAAAGTGTATTCCCTACGCGGACGCTACCTGTCCCTTCGTTGCAAGAATACACAAGATTGTTGCGGAACATTCTGCAGCCGGAGAGACTGTTATAATCACGGGAAATCCCGATCATGCAGAGGTTCGCGGCATAGTCGGACACGCAAAAGGTGATGTCCGGGTGGTGCGGAATTTAGAGGAATTGGAAGAACTTGTAAAATCCGAAGGAAATCTTTGTGCAAATTGCCACACTATTGTGTCCCAAACCACTTTTTTGAGGACGGAATGGGAAAAATGCGAAAAATTTGCAAAAAAGGTATATACAAATTTATTTATTTTTGATACAATATGTAATGATGCCTGTACTAAACAAAGCGAGGCGGACTCTCTTTCCCGCAGATGCGACGCAATGGTTGTAGTCGGTGGGCGGAAAAGTTCCAACACCGCAAGGCTATGGGAAACCTGTGCGGCCAACTGTCCGACTGTTTTGATTGAGTATCCATCAGAACTAAAGCCGAATGATTGGAAAAATTGCGAAGTAATAGGCGTCACTGCCGGTGCATCTACCCCATACGGCATAATTAAGGAGGTTATACAAACCATGAGTGAAAACAAAGAATTCAGCTTTGAGGAAATGCTGGAACAGTCTTTCAGAGACGAAGAATCCAAATATGTAAGAAACGGTGAAAAAGTTCAGGCAACCGTTATGGTAGTCAAAGATACCGAAATCGTTGTCAGCGTTGGCAGCAAACATACCGGTTTTGTTTCTTCTGAAGAACTTTCCGAAGATCCCAGCGTCAAACCTGCCGATATCGTTAAAGTAGGCGATGAAATCACCCTCAAAGTTCTGCACGTAAATGATGCCGACGGCACCATGACCCTTTCCAAAAAGAAAGTCGATGCAGAGAAAAACTTCCAGGTTGTTGAAGCAGCAGCCGGAACTGACGAAATTTTGGAAGGAACTGTTGTCGAAGTTGTCAAAGGCGGCGTAATCGTTGTAACTGATGGTGTTCGCGTATTCATCCCTGCATCCCAGGCAACTGCCTCCAGAAACGAGGCTCTTGAAGGCCTTCTCAAACAGAACGTTAAATTCCGCGTTCTCGAAGTTAATGCACAGCGCAAACGTGCAATCGGATCCATCAAAAGCGTTCTTTCCGAAGAAAGAAAAGCAAAACAGGCTGCTTTCTGGGAGAGCATCGAAGCTGGCCAGGTATTTGAGGGCAAAGTTAAATCCCTTACTTCCTATGGCGCATTCGTTGACCTTGGCGGCGTAGACGGCATGGTTCACGTATCCGAACTCTCTTGGCTCCGCATTGCAAAACCTGCTGATGTTGTTAAAGTTGGCGATACTCTCGAAGTATTCGTAAAAGACGTTGACAAAGAAAACAAAAAAATCAGCCTCGGTTATAAAAAAGAAGAGGACAACCCCTGGGAAATCCTCAAGAGAGATTATCCTGTCGGCACTGCAGCAAAAGCAAAAATCGTCAGCATGACTGCTTTCGGCGCATTTGCTAACCTCATCCCCGGCATCGACGGTCTTATCCACATCTCCCAGATCTCTTATGATCGCGTTGCAAAACCCGAAGATGTTCTTTCCGTTGGCCAGGAAGTTGATGTTAAAGTAACCGATATCGACTTTGAAAAACGCCGTGTATCCTTCTCCATGAAAGCTCTTCTCGATCCGCCTGTAAAAGAAGAAGCAGAAGAAGCTCCTGTTGAAGAATAATCATTAATAATGATTACATAAAAAGAAGACACCGCTTTGCGGTGTCTTTTTTTGCATTAAAAAGCTCCCGGAAAATCCGGGAGCTTTTTGTTATTATACTTTATCGGCAATTTGATAAATAAGGTTCTGGGTCTTTTCCCAACCGAGGCAAGGGTCGGTGATGGATTTTCCGTAAATGCCGCCATCGGTTTTCTGGCATCCGTCTTCTATATAGCTTTCGATCATAAAGCCTTTTACCATTTTTTCGATATCGCTGTTATATTTTCTGCTGTACATAACCTCGTTTGCGATACGAATCTGTTCGAACCACTGTTTTCCGGAGTTTGCATGGTTGCAGTCAACGATTACAGCCGGGTTTTCATAATTTCCGCTTGCATAAAGGTTATAAACAGTCTGGAGGTCTTCATAGTGATAGTTCGGATGGCTTCTGCCCTGTTTATCAACATATCCGCGAAGAATTGCATGAGCAAGAGGATTTCCCTGGCTCTGAACTTCCCATCCGCGATAGATAAAGTTATGGGGAACCTGTGCAGCGGTGATGGAGTTCATCATTACGGAAAGGTCGCCGCCGGTGGGGTTTTTCATGCCGACGGGAACGTCGATTCCGCTTGCGGTAAGACGATGATGCTGGTCTTCAACAGAACGTGCTCCAACTGCAACGTATCCGAGAAGGTCGGAAAGATAACGGTGGTTTTCCGGATAGAGCATTTCGTCTGCGCAGGTAAAACCGGTTTCTTCAAGAGCGCGCATATGGAATTTTCTTACGGCGCAGATACCTTCAAAGATATCCGGTTCGCCGTTGGGGTCGGGCTGATGGAGAAGACCCATATATCCCTGTCCGGTTGTTCTCGGTTTTCCGGTATAGATTCTTGGGATAATAACGATTTTATCCTTAACCTCTTTCTGAACTTCTGCAAGGCGGTGGATATAATCCAAAACGGAATCTTCTCTGTCTGCGGAGCAGGGACCGATTACAAGAACGAGTTTATCGCTGCGGGATTCAAAAACCGCTTTTATTTCTTCATCTCTTGCTGCTTTTATTGCAATCATTTCTTCGGTAAGGGGATACAGCTCTTTGGTTTCCTTCGGGACGGGAAGTTTTCTTTTAAATTCCATATTCATAGTAAGAAATCTCCTTTTATTTTTTATCGAAAAGAGCTCTGCGCTTTGTGGAAACTCTCATCATTTCGCGCATGGTTTCTCTGTCATCGTTTTCGAGGGTGCTGCGGAGTTTTCCGAATTCCGCAAGAAATTTATCCATCTGATCAAGAAGGGTTTCTTTATTGAGAAGGAAAAGTTCGCTCCACATTTCGTCGTTGATTCGGGCGATTCTTGTTAAATCACGGAAGGAGTCGCCGGTATAATCCTGGAGCTTTTCGCCGTCATAGCAGTTCATAAGAGAAACTGCGATGCAGTGTGTAAGCTGGGATACAAAACCGATCATCTCGTCGTGTTTTTCCGGAGTAAGAACAGAAACACGGTTAAAACCCATGAGCCTTCCAAGTTCAAGACAATCCTGAATTGCGGAATCGGTGTTTTTTTCTGTTGGGGTTACGATATAGTTTGCGCCATGAAAAATCTTCGGGTCGCTGTTTTGAACACCGTAAACCTCTTTACCGGCCATAGGATGTGCCGCAATGAATTCAACATCCGGACGGAGAACATCCTGGATTTTATAAACGACGGAGCTTTTTACACCGGTAACGTCCGTAAGGATTGCTCCGGGTTTAAAAAACTGCTGATATTTTTCTATCCATTCCAAAAAAGTTTTCGGATAGAGAGCAAAAATGATAAGTTCCGCTTTTTCAATCACTTCCGGAATTGGAACAGTATATCCCTCGTCGATTATGCCGTTTTCGATGGCGTAATCAATGTCATCCTGATTAAGGGTGATTGCGGAAATCTTAAAACCGAGTTTTCTAAGAGCTTTTGCATAGCTTCCGCCGATAAGACCAAGACCGACTATAAGTATATTTTTGCTTGTATCAAGCATCATATAAGGTCACCTCGAATCCGAGATTTTTAAGTCTATCAAAGAAATCCGGAAGGCTTTTTGAAGAAGCTTCCGCACCTTCGATTTTTCCTCCGGTAAGAGTTAAAAGAACCGCACAGGACATAACGATTCGGTGGTCGTTGTGTCCAAAAATGGGTTCTTCCGGAGCATGGAAGTTATGTGGATAAACTATAACGCTGTCCTCATGGACGGTTACGGCAACTCCGAATTTCATAAGTTCTTCTGCCATGGCAGAGGCTCTGTCGCTTTCTTTTATCTTAAGACGGCGCGTTCCGGTAAAAATTCCGCCGCCTTTAACTGCAGCAAGAGCAAAAAGAATCGGCCCAAGATCGGGACAGTCGGAGATATTTATGGTGGGCATTCCTTTTCCGAGCAGGGCGAAGTTCTTTTCATATACCTTATCGCCCTGAAGGCTGTTTGGATTAAGCCCGGTCATTTCGATTTCGCTTCCAAGCTCATTAAGAGCCGCAAAAAACGCTGCGTTTGAATAATCTCCCTCAACTTTTGCAGAAACTGCGTTATACTGCTGTTTTCCTTTGATATAAAGAGTTTTTTCGTCCTGCCATTTTACTTCGATTCCAAAAGTGGAAAGAGCCTCGATAGTGAGGTTGATATAGGAGCAGCTTTCAACCGGCGGGATAAGCTGGATGAGGCTGTCCTCTTCCATCAGAGGAAGAACGAAGAGAAGACCGGTTATAAACTGGCTGCTGATATTGCCTTTGATTTTATAGTTTCCGCTCTGAAGCTTTCCGCAAAGGGTTATTTTATCGGGCGCTGTATCAAATTCAATGTTTTGCTTTTTAAAAATCTCTTCATATACTGAAAGCGGACGGGAAAGAAGTTTTTCGCTTCCGGTAAGGGTTCGGCGTTTTCCGTCAAGAAGACAGATGGGAATAAAAAAGCGAAGAGTGCTTCCGCTTTCGCGGCAGCGAAGAACAGCATCTTCCGGGATGTTTTGGATATCTGCACCGGTTATGGTAACTTTGTCGCCGGAAATTTCGTATTTTGCGCCGATTGCAGAAAGGCAATCAAGAGTCGCTTTCATATCCTCGGAAGAGGAGATTCCTTCGATAACGCTGGTTCCGGAAGAAAGCCCCGCTCCGATTAAAAGGCGGTGGGCCATGCTTTTTGATGGCGGAGCAGGCATTATTCCTTTTCCCTTGCTGGGTTTTATTTCTGCGATCAAGGATTGTTCCTCCTTTCAAGAAGAATATCCATCGCTTCAAGATATCCGTCGGTTCCGTGGCCGATGACGGATGCGATGCATCCAAGACGGATATAACTTATCTGGCGAAAATCCTCGCGTTTAGAAACATCGGAAATATGAACCTCGACTGTTGGGATTCCAACAGCTTTAACCGCATCAAGAATCGCGATGCTTGTATGGGTATATGCACCGGGGTTTATTACAATTCCGTCAAAAACGCCGTAGGCCTCCTGGATTTTATCCACCAAAGCGCCTTCGTGGTTGCTCTGGAAGAATTCAACGGAAATATCCTTTTTTTCTGCATGGGCGGAGATTTTTTTGAGGAGGGCATTATAATTTTCGCTTCCGTAAATTCCCGGTTCGCGGATTCCGAGCATATTAAGATTCGGCCCGTTAATCACTAAAATTTTCATTCAAAAAATCCTCCTTTATCTTTCGGAGCACCTCTTCCGGTGAACAGTCTGCGCAGATTATGGAATCTGCGCTTTTTTTATAGATTTCATATCGCTCTTCATAGCGTCTTTTTATGGCTTCAATGCTGGAAGCGGTTGGCCTGTCGGCAGTCGGAACAAGATTTTCAAGAGGTCTGTCGATGAAATATATCTTTCCGTTTTTAGATAGATTCTCTATGTTTTCCTTCTTAAGAACAGCGCCGCCGCCGGTTGCAATTATGGAACCGGTTTTTCCGGAAAGTTCGAGTATTGCCTCCTGTTCCAGATTTCTGAAAAAGGCTTCGCCGTCTTTTTCAAAAATATCGGAAATCTCTCTCTTTGTTTTTTCGATGATAAGCGCATCGGAATCAAAGAGCGGCATATTAAGCTCTTTGGAAAGCAAATTTCCGACGGTTGTTTTTCCACAGCCGGGCATTCCGATAAGAACGATGTTTTTCTTCATGCGAAGGATATCGAGATAGATGCTTTCTGCCTTTTCCTTCGGGATTTTTGTATCAAAAAAATGTTCCGCAGCAAGGATGGCCTGCATAACGAGCATATAAAGTCCACCCTGAGCACGGATGCCTTCGGCTCTTGCTTTTTGAACAAGCTTTGTGCTCAAAGGGTTATAAACAACGTCGATAAGACCCTTGAGATTCTTAAAATCCTTTGGCTCAAAAGCAGCCGAATCAAGGTTCGGGAACATTCCGCAGGGGGTTGTGTTGATGATAAATTCCGCATCGGAATGTTTGAGCACCGCTTCTTCGTTGGTGATTACTCCGTCGGTGGGAGAAAGGTCGGTTTTGAGCACCGTTTGAGCACCGAGGAATTTAAGTGCGGCTTCTGCGGTATGGGAAGTTCCGCCGTTTCCAAAAATTATAGCTTTTTTTCCGGAAACGGGAACGCCGTTTTTTTCAATAAGGGCGCAAAGTCCGCCAAAATCCGTGTTGTATCCAAAAAGTTTTCCGCCGCGGTTAACGATAGTGTTAACTGCGCCGATTTTTTTTGCTGCATCGTCGATTTCATCGAGGAAAGGAATAACCTTTTGTTTATACGGAATGGTTACGTTTATGCCTTTAAAATCCCGCTTTTTAAGAAAATCTTCAACCTCGCTTGGGGCGAGTTCTTTTATCTCGTATTTATAATCGCCGATTCTTTTATGAATTTCCGGCGAAAAACTATGGGGAAGATGTTCCCCGATAAGTCCGTATTCCATGTTCTTACCTCAGCCAGTCTGTGCCGTATCTCTGTGCAAGGATATCGCAAAGAACGATTGCGGCAGCGGAATCCACAACAACCCTTGCTCTGTGGATAATTGCCGGGTCATGGCGGCCTTTTATGATGAATTTTTTGTTTTCGCCGTTTATAAAATCAACGGTTTCCTGTTCGGAAGAAATCGACGGAGTGGGCTTTACTGCACAGCGGAAGTTTATGTCGCATCCGTTGGAGATTCCGCCGTTTATTCCGCCGTTATGGTTTGTCCTTGTGGAAACTTTTCCGTTTTCATCATAAAAGAAAGGATCGTTTGCTTCGCTTCCACGCATTTTTGCCATATCAAATCCGCTTCCGAATTCGACACCCTTTATTGCCGGAATACTGAAAAGCATATGGGCAAGCTGGCTTTCGATGCTGTCAAAATAGGGTTCTCCGATTCCGGCAGGAACACCGGTTATGGCGGTTTCGAGTATTCCGCCAACGGAATCACCCTCGTTTTTTGCGAGGAGAATGGCTTCTTCCATTTTCTTTCCTGCTTCATCATCGAGGACAGCAAAAAGCTTTTCATTAAGGGAAGCGATATCTTCTTCGGTATTTTCAAAATTTCTGTCGGAGATTTTTGCACATTCTGCAATATGAGTTCCGATTTTAATGCCTTTTTTATCAAGAGCGGAAAGACAGATAGCTCCTGCTGCAACGATTCCGGCAGTTATTCTTCCGGAAAAATGTCCGCCGCCGCGATAATCCTGAAATCCGTGATACTTACACTGTGCGGTATAATCGGCATGTCCGGGTCTTGCGGTTACTGCGATTTCGGAATAATCCTTGCTGATGGTGTTTTCGTTTGGAATCAGAATAGTGATGGGTGTTCCTGTGGAAAAACCGCCGAAAACGCCGCTTAAAATCTCGAATTTATCTGCTTCCTGCCTTGCGGTTGAAATTGTTCCGGAAGGACGTCTTTTTGTAAGCTGGCTTGCGATAAATTCCTCATCAACGGGGATCCCCGGAGCGATTCCGGAAAGAATCGCAACAATGCCTGCGCCGTGGCTTTCGCCGGAAAGGGTTATGGAAACGCTTTGTCCGAATGTATCTTTCATGCAAAAAACTCCTTCATATGTTCAAAAAGTTCTGCGGTGCTCCATTCTTCGGTATTAAAAGTTCCGATTTTCGGAGCGGTTATAACCGTAACTTTTTTGCCGCTGAATTTTTTATCGTGAGAGGCGGCAAGAATAAGTTTTTCTGCGTCGCCGTGATATTCCGTCGGAAGGTTAAGGCTTTTGAGCACGGATTTGACTCTGTCTTTTATTTCGTTGGAACACATCGGAAGCATTCCGAGGGAAACACATTCCCCATGATACAATCCACCGAGTTCTTCTGCGCTTTCTATGGCGTGACCCATGGTGTGACCAAAATTCAGAACCTTGCGAAGTCCGGATTCTTTTTCATCCTGCTCAACAACGGCGGCTTTTATTTTAACTGAACGGGCGATTATTTCTTCGATGTTCTCGTGAGCATCGGAATTTTCAAAAAGCTCAAAAAGGCTCTCATCAAAGGTGATCGCCATTTTAACAGCTTCTGCAAGACCGTTTGAAAAATGGCGTTTTGAAAGGGTTTTTAACGTATCGGGGTCAATGAGCACGGCTTTTGGCTGATAAAAAGCGCCGATGATATTTTTGATTTTTCCAAAGTTTACTGCGGTTTTTCCGCCAACGGAGGAATCAACCTGGGAAAGAACGGTGGTCGGAATATTATAAAAATCGATTCCTCTCATATAGCTTGCGGAAACAAAACCGGCAAGATCTCCCACTACTCCGCCGCCAACGGCAACAACGCAGTCGCTTCTTGTAAATCCGTGCTCAAGCATGGATGCACAGAGCTTTTCGAAGACGGAAAGGCTTTTGCTTTCTTCGCCCATGGGTACGGTTTCAATAAAAGCTTCTTTACATTGAGAAGCTACGGTTTTTGAATATTCCGCAGGAACGCCGGAATCCGTAACGATGAGCACGCGGCGGTTAAGATTTATTATCTCGCCTGCTTTTTTAAGCAGACCGCGTTCGATTGTGATATCATAGCTTCCGAGAGGAAGTTTTACTGGAATTATCATAAAAAATCTCCTCAAAGTTTCTTTTCATGGGGGAAGGAACCGATTATACGAAGATGGTCGCAGTATCTTGAAAGTTCGTTCATCATGCGTTTTCCCTCTTCACTGTATGCGTTTCCGTCGGCTTCAACATAGAAATAATATTTCCACATAAGCTCTTTCATGGGACGGCTTCGAAGGGTTCTCATATTGAATCCGCAATCGCCGATGATGTTTATTGCTTTTGCAAGAGCGCCGGCTTCATCGCGAACGGTGAAAACCATAATAAACTGGCGGCCTTGTTCATTATAATCCGGAAGGCTTTCTGCTCTTGAAAAAACTGCAAAACGGGTTGTATTCATGCTGCTTTCGTTAATGCGGCGTTCAAGAACGCAAAGCCCATAAAGCTTTGCGGTATCGCGGCTTGCGATTGCAGCGAGGGTTTTATCACCGGATTCCGCAACCTTCTGTGCTGCGATGGCGGTATTATTTGCGCGAACAGCCTCGAACTCGTGTTTTTTTATGAATTTTGAACATTGTTCAAGAGCCTGTGGGTGGCTGATAACGGTTTTGATATCGTTTACGGTTGCCCCGGGGATTCCAAGAAGATTATGTGTGACTTCGAGGTCATAAATTCCGTTGATATAAAGTCCGCCCTGGAACATAAGGTCGATAACCTGGGAAACTTCGCCGGCATAGCTGTTTTCAATGGGAAGAACGGCGCAGTCACATTCTCCTGCGGCAACTGCTTCGTATGCGGAAGTGAAATCGCCGAAAGGGATATGGTTTGCGTTGGGGAAGATGTTTTTTGCGGCGATATTTGCAAATGCACCCTCAACTCCGCTGTATGCAACCTTAAGTCCCTGCTGAAGCATCTGCTGATAGCTTCTGGAGATACTCATGGTATCCTTAAGAAAATTTACATAATAGGAACGGAGGGTTTCGTCCTCAACAAAAGCGGAGTTTTTTGCAATAAGTTCGTTTTCGCGGTTTTTATCAAGAATCGGAAGTCCGCGTTCCATTTTATATTCGGAGATAAGCTTTGCGGCTTCCATGCGTTTTGTAAAAAGAGAAGCCATCTCTTTATCTATCTCGTTTATTTTCTTTCTTGCTTCTTCAAGTTTGTTCATTTAAAATATTCCTCCGCAAGTTTTTTAAAAGAGGGGAGAGAGCGTTCTATCTGTTCTTTGGATACGCAGTAAGAGATTCTGACGAATCCTTCCATGCCGAAATCATCGCTTGGAACAACGAGTATTTCGTATTTTTTTGCCTTTTCAGAAAAAGCGTTTGCATCCGGTTCCGGAGATTTTACAAAGAGATAAAAAGCGCCTTTTGGTTTGACGGATTCAAATCCCATTTCGCAAAGGGCATTATAAAGAAGATTTCTGTTTTCTTCATAAAGGGAGATATCCGAGGTAAGGTTTACGCATTTTGGAATCATATGCTGGAAAAGGGAAGGAGCACAGACGAATCCAAGAGCTCTTCCTGCTCCGCAGATTCCGGCATAAAGTTCTTTCCAATCCGGATTTTTTGGAGAAACGAGGATGTATCCGATGCGCTCTCCGGGAAGAGAAAGGGATTTGCTGTATGAATAGCATACTATTGTATCTTTATAATATTCCGTAACAAAGGGGACTTTTGTTCCGTCATATACAAGTTCTCTGTAAGGTTCGTCGGAGATAAGATAGATTTTTCTTCCGAATTTTTCTTCCGCTTCGGAGAGGATTTTTCCGAGTTTTGCGATACATTCTTCGGAAAAAACAGCGCCGGAGGGGTTGTTTGGAGAATTTATTATGACTGCTGCGGTTTTTTCATTTATGGATTCTTTGAGTTTATCAAAATCAATCTGAAAATCCGGCCAAAGGCAGGGAACAGAAACGGGTTTTCCGCCGGCAGTTTCGATAAAAACGGTGTATTCCGGGAAATACGGAGCAAAAATAATAACCTCTTCTCCGTCATTAACAACGGCGGAAAGGGAAATCGTTAAAGATGCGGCGGCGCCGCAGGTAAGATAGAGATTTTCCGGAACGAAAGATGTTTTAAATCTTTCGTTAAGGTTTTCTGCAATAGCTTTTCTTGCGGAAAAATCTCCCGGTGCGGAAGTGTAACTATGTACGGAAAGGGGATTCTCTTCGGAAAGAATTCTGCAAAGCTCATCGGAAAGTTCCTTCGGAGCGGGGATGCTTGGATTTCCGATACTGAAATCAAAGACGTTTTCTGCGCCGATTTCGTTTTTTCGCTTGTTTCCGTATTCAAAAAGCTCTCGTATAACGGAGCGTTTTGTTCCAAGATTCTTCATTCTTTCGGTGTTCATAATGCACCTCCAAGGGGGTTGGTTAACACTGTTAACCAAAAATAATATAAATATAATATACCTTAATTAAAAAATTGTCAACAGTTGAAAATATTTCTTAAAATGATATAATAAACAAAAGAAAAGGGGCGGTTATATGGATGAGGAACTCGGCTCTGCTTCCGTCAGGGAACAGCTTATAAAAGCAGGTATCTCCGAGCTTGAAAATCACGGAATATCGGATTTTTCTCTTCGAAGAGTTGCCTCCGGCTGTAATATTTCCTGCGCAGCGCCTTATAAGCATTTTAAGGATAAAGAAGCGCTTATCGACGGGATTTTTGATTATATTGAAAGCCAGATGAACCTGCTTTTTGATCAGGTTGCGGCGGTTTATTTTGACCCGAAAACAAGGCTTATTGAAATCTGCATTGCGTATATCCGTTTTTGCATTGCAAACCCGCATTTTCGTGCGGTTCTGATGCTTTCCGGAAGAAGGCTTCCTTTGGAAAAACGTGTCGGAGATTTAATGGAAGAATGTTTTCCGAAAATGGAGGAAACGGACAGAAAGGATAGGGGATACGTTATCAGAAGTATCGCCTACGGTTCTGCGCTTTTAATCGAAAGCGGCGAACTCCAGTACAGCGACGGAATTATCGAGCGCATAAGAAAAAATATTATGCGCGAATTGGAAGAATAAAAGCCAAAAAAAGGCAGCTGCATTTTTAGTGCAGCTGCCTTTTTTAAATATGTGACGGTTAAAAAATTGCGAATAGAAACACCCGGAGTCGTGTACGCTTTTTGACGAAAACAGGGAGATTTTGGGAATTTTCATAAGAAAAATCAAAGAAAAACGAGGGTGAATACTCCTTGATAAAATTTCCAATAATTTACAAAAATAGCGGTAAAAACATGTCCAAAAAGGCTGTTTTTAACAAAAATCTAAAAAAATATAAAAAAATAGCGCCAAACTGCCTAAAACAGCTTGACACCTATTGACAATGGTTATATAATTATAAAATGTACCATAATGGACACTTGTATCCCGTTCCAAACTACTATAGCACAGTTTGAAACAAAATGCAAGTGTTTCGGTCGAAAAATAAAACGACGTAAATACGGATGAATGGAGTGAGCTATTTGGTAAATGTAAAACCTGTCAAGCTCGGAAAAAATGTCCGCATGAGTTTTTCTCAGATCAACGAGGTTCTCGATATGCCGAACCTCATCGAGGTACAGAAAGACTCTTATAAATGGTTCCTTGAAGAGGGACTCCAGGAAGTATTCCGTGATGTTTCTGCCATCACCGACTACTCCGGAAACCTTGTTTTGGACTTCATCGATTATCATATCGACAGCAAGCCCAAATATACTATCGAGGAATGCAAAGAGCGCGACGTGACTTATGCAGCACCTCTTCGTGTAAGAGCAAGACTGCAGAATAAGGAAACCGGCGAGATTAAAGAACAGGATATCTTCATGGGAGATTTCCCGATTATGACCCCTTCCGGCACTTTTGTCATCAACGGCGCAGAGCGTGTTATTGTATCCCAGCTTGTCCGTTCTCCCGGCGTATATTTCGCCATGAACTACGACAAAACCGGTAAGAAACTTTTCGCAAGTACTGTTATTCCTAACAGGGGTGCATGGCTTGAATACGAAACCGACCTTAACGATGTTTTTGGCGTAAGAATCGATAAGAACAGAAAACTTCCTATCACCACTTTCATCAGAGCCCTCGGACTCGGAAGTGATGCACAGATCCTTGATTATTTCGGCGAAGAACCGATGCTTCTTGCAACTCTTGAAAAAGATGCAACCAAATCCAGAGAAGAGGCACTTCTTGAAGTTTACAGAAAACTTCGTCCCGGTGAGCCGCCTACGGTTGAAACCAGTGAGCAGCACATCAACAACCTTTTCTTTGATGCAAGAAGATACGATATCTCTCGCGTTGGCCGTTATAAATACAACAAAAAACTTGCTCTCGAAAGACGAATCGCAGGCATGACCCTTGCAGAGCCGGTTGCAGATCCGCTTACCGGTGAAGTTCTTTTTGAAGCGGGCACCACCGTTACCAGAGATGACGCAGCTCTTCTCGATAAAAAAGGTGTTCGCGAAGTTCTTGTTGACGTTGACGGTCGCAAAGTAAAAGTTATTTCCAACAACATGGTTGATGCAGAAGACTACCTCGACCTTACTAAAGAAGAACTCGAAGAGCTCTTCATCAACGAAAAAGTTCGTTTCTCTGTTGTAACCGCAATTGCAGAAAAAGCCGGCGACGACAAAGAAGCTCTCATCGCACTCGTTAAAGAGAATGTTGATGAACTTATCCCGAAACATATCATCACCGATGATATTTTCTCCTCTATCAACTACATGTTCAACCTCTATTGGGGATTTGGCAGCACCGACGATATCGACCATCTCGGTAACAGACGTATCAGAAGTGTTGGCGAACTTCTTCAGAACCAGTTCAGAATCGGTTTCTCCAGAGTTGAACGCGTAATCCGTGAACGCATGACCATTCAGGCACAGGATACCGAAGCCATCACTCCTCAGGGTCTTGTAAATATCCGCCCCGTCGTTGCGGCTATTAAAGAGTTCTTTGGCTCTTCGCCTCTTTCTCAGTTCATGGACCAGACCAACCCTCTTGCAGAACTTACTCATAAACGTCGTCTTTCCGCACTTGGTCCCGGCGGTCTTTCCCGTGACCGTGCAGGCTTCGAAGTTCGAGACGTTCACTACAGCCACTATGGCCGCATGTGCCCGATCGAGACCCCTGAAGGTCCTAACATCGGTCTTATCTCCTATCTCGCAAGCTATGCAAGAATCAACAAATACGGCTTCATCGAAGCACCGTTCAGAAAAGTTGATAAAGAAACCGGCGTTGTTCTTAACGAAGTTGAGTATATGACTGCTGATGCAGAGGATGACTTCATCGTTGCACAGGCAAACACCCCTCTTGATGAAGAAAACCATTTTGCAGTACAGAAGATCACCTGCCGTTTCAAAGACGAATTCATCGAGGTTGCTCCCGGTAAAGTTGACTACATGGACGTATCTCCTAAGATGGTAGTTTCTGTTGCAACCGCAATGATCCCCTTCCTTGAAAACGACGACGCAAACCGTGCACTCATGGGTGCAAACATGCAGCGCCAGGCAGTTCCGCTTCTTAAAACCGAAAGACCTTATGTCGGTACCGGTATGGAATACAAAGCAGCTGTTGACTCCGGCGTAACCGTTCTTGCTGAACACGCAGGTACTGTTACCAAGGTTGATGCAGAACGCGTTGTAATCAAACGCGACGATTCCGTTGAAACCGACGAATATAAAATCATCAAATTCCTTCGTTCCAACCAGGGTACCTGCGTAAACCAGAGACCTATCGTTGAAAAAGGCGAGCACGTTGTTGCCGGCCAGGTTATTGCAGATGGTCCTGCAACCAGCGAAGGTGAAATCTCTCTTGGTAAGAACATGCTCATCGGCTTTATGACCTGGGAAGGTTATAACTACGAGGACGCAGTACTTATCAATGAAAAACTCGTAAAAGAAGATACCTACACCTCTGTTCATATCGAGGAATACGAACTCGAATCCCGCGATACCAAACTTGGTCCGGAAGAGATCACCCGCGATATCCCGAACGTTGGTGAAGATGCACTTCGCGAACTCGATGAACGCGGTATTATCCGTGTTGGTGCAGAAGTTCGTGCCGGAGATATCCTTGTCGGTAAAGTAACCCCCAAAGGTGAAACCGAACTCACCGCAGAGGAAAGACTTCTCCGTGCAATCTTCGGCGAAAAAGCACGCGAAGTAAGAGATACCTCTCTCCGTGTTCCTCACGGCGAATACGGTATCATTGTTGACGTACAGGTATTTACCAGAGAAAACTGCGACGAACTTAACCCCGGCGTTAACGAAGTTGTTCGCTGCTACATCGCACAGAAGAGAAAACTCTCTGTTGGTGATAAGATGGCAGGACGTCACGGTAACAAGGGTGTTGTTTCCAGAATTCTTCCTCAGGAGGATATGCCTTTCCTTCCGGACGGCAGACCGCTTGATATTCTTCTTAACCCCCTCGGTGTTCCTTCCCGTATGAACATCGGTCAGGTTCTTGAAGTTCACCTCGGAAGAGCTGCTGCAGAACTTGGCTGGCACGTAATGACTCCTGTATTCGACGGCGCACACGAAGCTGACATCCGTGAACTTCTTACCGAAGCCGGACTTGACAGCAGCGGTAAAGTATGGCTCCGCGATGGCCGTACCGGCGAACTCTTTGATAACCCCGTAACCGTTGGTTACATGTACTACCTTAAACTCCATCACCTTGTTGACGATAAGATCCATGCTCGTTCTACCGGTCCTTACAGCCTTGTAACTCAGCAGCCTCTCGGCGGTAAAGCTCAGTTCGGTGGCCAGAGATTCGGTGAGATGGAGGTTTGGGCTCTTGAAGCATATGGTGCAGCTTATACTCTTCAGGAAATCCTTACCGTCAAATCGGACGACGTTGTTGGCCGTGTTAAAACTTTCGAGTCCATCGTTAAAGGCCAGAACGTTCCTCCGGCAGGTATTCCCGAGTCCTTTAAGGTTCTTATTAAAGAGCTCCAGTCCCTCGGTCTTGATATCAAAGTACTTGATAAAAACAACGAGGAAATCGATCTTAAACAGAACTTCGACGACGAAGATGCAGGTCTTATTCCTGCTGATGAAGCAACCGAATTCGAAAGTGAAAACGTTGCTTATGAAGGCGACTTCGAAGGATTTGAGATTGGCGATATGAATGAAGACGGCGATGAATTTGCCGATTTCGCAGGCTTCGGATATTCCGAAGATGATATTTAATTAAGGGGAGGTCGTAAATAATGGAATTTAACGCATTTGATTCTATCAAAATCGGCCTTGCTTCTCCTGATAAGATCAGAGAATGGTCCTATGGCGAAGTAAAGAAACCCGAAACCATCAACTACAGAACACTTAAACCGGAACGCGACGGTCTTTTCTGCGAAAGAATCTTTGGACCGACCAAGGACTGGGAGTGCTACTGCGGTAAATATAAACGCCTCCGCTTCAAAGGCAAAGTCTGCGAACGCTGCGGCGTTGAAGTTACCAGAGCAAAAGTAAGACGCGAGAGAATGGGTCATATCGAACTCGCTGCTCCCGTATCTCACATCTGGTATTTTAAAGGTATCCCTTCCAGAATGGGTCTTATCCTCGATATGAGCCCCAGACTTCTTGAAAAGGTACTTTATTTTGCAAGCTATATCGTAACCGATCCCGGTACCACTCCTCTTGAAAAGAAACAGCTTCTTTCCGAGAAAGAGTACCGCGATATGCGTGAAAAATACGAGGAAGATTTCCAGGCAGGTATGGGTGCAGAAGCTGTTCAGCTCCTCCTCAAAGACATTGACCTTGAAAAACTTTCCGTAGAGCTTCATGAGGAACTCGAAACCGCTTCCGGCCAGAAACGTGTTCGTCTCCTCAAGAGACTCGAAGTCGTAGAGGCATTCCGCCTTTCCGGCAACCGTCCTGAATGGATGATCCTTGACGTTGTTCCTGTAATTCCTCCGGACATCAGACCGATGGTACAGCTCGACGGCGGAAGATTTGCAACTTCCGACCTTAACGATCTTTACAGAAGGGTTATCAACAGAAACAACCGTCTTAAACGTCTTCTTGAACTCGGCGCTCCGGATATTATCGTCCGCAACGAAAAACGTATGCTTCAGGAAGCAGTTGACGCACTTATCGATAACGGCAGAAAAGGCCGTCCTGTAACCGGTCCTTCCAACCGTCCTCTTAAATCCCTTTCTGATATGCTTAAAGGTAAACAGGGACGTTTCCGCCAGAACCTTCTCGGTAAACGTGTTGACTACTCCGGACGTTCCGTTATCGTTGTTGGTCCGGAGCTCAAGATGAGCCAGTGCGGTCTTCCTAAAGAAATGGCAATCGAGCTCTTTAAGCCCTTTGTTATGAAACGCCTTGTTGACGTTGGTGCAGCAACCAACATCAAAAATGCAAGAAAAATGGTTGAAAAAGCAAACCAGCCCGAGGTTTGGGATGCTCTTGAAATCGTTATCAAAGACCACCCTGTAATGCTCAACCGTGCACCTACTCTTCACAGACTCGGTATTCAGGCATTTGAACCCGTTCTTGTTGAAGGCCGTGCACTTAAACTCCATCCTCTTGTATGTACCGCATACAACGCCGACTTCGACGGCGACCAGATGGCAATCCATGTACCGCTTTCCACCGAAGCTCAGGCAGAGGCAAGATTCCTTATGCTTGCAGCAAACAACATTCTCAAACCTGCAGACGGTAAACCTGTTGCTGTTCCTACTCAGGACATGATCCTCGGTTCTTACTATCTCACCCTTGAGAAACCCGGCTGTGAACCCGGTGAAGGAAAAGTATTCCGTAACTTCGATGAAGCTATGATGGCTTACAGCGAAGGCGTTGTCGGTCTCCATGCTCCGATCAAACTCAGAGTTGAGAAAACCGATGCAAACGGCAATGTACGCAGCAAAATCATCGATACCACTGTTGGTAAAGCAATCTTCAATATGCCCATTCCTCAGGACCTTGGATATGTTGACAGAACTGACCCCGAACACGAATTCGACTTCGAAATCGGATTCCTTGTCGGTAAAAAACAGCTCGGTAAAATCATTGACCGCTGCGTAAGAGTTCACGGTACCGCTGTTACCAGTGAAGTTCTTGATAAAATCAAAGCCCAGGGCTTTAAATATTCCACCAAAGGTGCTATCACCGTTTCCGTAAGTGACGCGGTTATTCCTCCGCAGAAAGCAGAAATTCTTGCTAACGCAGAGAAGAAGATCGATGTTATTACCAAGCAGTATCGTCGCGGTCTTATGTCCGACGAAGAGCGTTATAAAAAGGTTATCGAAACCTGGAACAAAACCACCGACGAAGTTGCTGATGCTCTTAAAGGCAACCTTGATAAATACAACCCGATCTTCATGATGGCAGACTCCGGTGCTCGTGGTTCTATGAACCAGATCCGTCAGCTTGCAGGTATGCGCGGACTTATCGCTAACACCTCCGGTAAAGCAATCGAGATTCCGATTCGTGCAAACTACCGTGAAGGTCTTAACATCCTCGAATACTTCATCTCCAGCCGTGGTGCTCGTAAAGGTCTTGCCGATACCGCACTCCGTACTGCAGACTCCGGTTACCTTACCAGACGTCTTGTTGACGTATCCCAGGAAGTTATTATCCGTGAGCATGACTGCGGAACCCATGAGGGTATCGTAGTTCACGACATTCGCGAAGGCAACGAAATGATCGAGCCTATGAGCGAACGTCTTATCGGCCGTTATTCCGTTGAAGATGTTCTCCATCCGGAAACCGGCGAGCTTCTTGTAAGCAAAGACAAGATGATGGACGAAAACGATGCAAAGAAAATCTGCGACGCAGGTATTACCGAGCTTAAACTTCGTTCCATCCTCAACTGCGAGGCAAAACACGGCGTTTGTGCAAAATGCTATGGTTCCAACCTTGCAACCGGCAAACCTGTTCATGTTGGTGAGGCTGTTGGTGTTATCGCAGCACAGTCCATCGGTGAACCCGGTACCCAGCTTACCATGCGTACCTTCCATACCGGCGGTATCGCTTCCGCAGAAGATATTACCCAGGGTCTTCCTCGTGTTGAGGAGCTCTTTGAGGCAAGAACTCCTAAGCGTGAAGCTGTTATCGCAGAAATCGAAGGCGATATCCGCATCGAAGAAATCAAGAAAAACCGCCACATCGTTATCTTCAATAAAGAGACCGGTGAAGAGCGTAAATATCTCATCACCTACGGCAGCCATCCGAAGGTCAAAGAAGGCGACCACGTTAAAGCAGGTGCTCTTCTTACCGAAGGTTCCGTTAACCCGCATAAATATCTTGACGTCAACGGCGCTCTTGCAGTACAGGATTACCTTATTGCAGAGGTACAGAAGACTTACCGTCTCCAGGGTGTTGATATCAACGATAGACATATCGAGGTTATCGTTCGCCAGATGATGAAGAAAGTTAAAGTTGACGACCAGGGCGATACCAAGCTTCTTTCCGGCATGGTTGTCGAAAAAGGCGATTTCTTTGCTGAAAACAGAGAAATCAGAAAACGTATCGCAAACGGCGAAACCGGCCTTCGCGAAGCAACCTATATCCCGATGCTCCTCGGTATCACCAAAGCATCTCTTGCAACCGAAAGCTTTATGTCCGCCGCATCCTTCCAGGAAACTACCCGTGTTCTTACCGAAGCTGCAATCAAAGGCAAGAGCGACAGACTCCTTGGCCTTAAAGAGAACGTTATCATCGGTAAACTTATCCCTGCCGGTACCGGTATGGATTGCTATTCCGCCGCTGAATATTCTCCTGTTGCACCGGAAGTTCGCCCTTATGATATGGACAACGAATACGATAAAGTTATGGAAGCAGCAGAATCCGTTAACGAATAAGCCGAAAGGCATAGAAAAACTCCCCGCATTTTGCGGGGAGTTTTTTGCATTTTTGAAGATATTTTTATTATAAATGTATATATATTCAAAAAAGAAAACAGAGTTTGTATTTTATAAAAAGCTTATCCGTTTTTGATAGGGTTGTTTGAGTTAAAATCCGTCATTCACGCACAAAAACAGGCATTATTTTGCCTGAAAAAGACAGAATAACGGCTGATAAAAATTTGGCAATTCGTATAAAAATTCTTTTAAAAAACTATGCAAAAATCATATATTTCTTCTTGACAAACGGCCTTGAAGATGTTATTATTTTTAGGTGGTAAGCCCCGGTTTGGGGATTGCCCTGTCCATTTGCGGCAAAAATTAAGATTTTTACCGCAAAAATCGACTTTCATTATTGAAGAAAGGAGGAAACCTATGCCTACTTTTAACCAGCTCGTACACAACGGAAGAAAAGACCTTGAAGTTAAATCCACTGCTCCTGCACTTCTTAAAGGATGGAACTCCAAGAAAAAAGTTGCAATCGATCAGCACAGCCCTCAGAAACGTGGTGTCTGCACTGCTATCAGAACTGCAACCCCGAAGAAACCGAACTCTGCTCTTCGTAAAATCGCCAGAGTACGTCTTAGCAACGGAATGGAAGTCACTTCCTACATTCCCGGTATCGGCCATAACCTTCAGGAACACAGCGTCGTTCTCATCAGAGGCGGACGTGTAAAAGACCTTCCTGGTGTCCGTTACCACATCATTCGCGGTACCCTCGATGCTCAGGGTGTTGCAAAGAGGATGCAGGCCCGTTCCAAATACGGTGCAAAACGTCCTAAAGCTGGTGCGAAGAAGTAAGAGCAAGCTTCCGGTTTCCTAAAGTTTAAAACTTAAGAGAAAACCTGCGCCCTTAAAAGTGCAGATGAATATATTTCATCCTCTTTTATTGGGCACAACGGGAGTTTGTCGCTTTCGAGTACCTATGAATTCATTCTAATTTATGAAGGAGGGAAGAAAAGTGCCAAGAAGAGGTAAAATCGCAAAACGTGAAGTTTTGCCGGATCCTATGTACAATTCCATCATGGTAACCCGTCTCGTCAACAACATCATGCTTGACGGTAAAAAAGGTGTTGCTCAGAAAATTGTCTACGAAGCATTCGAAATCGTAGAAGCAAAAACCGGTAAAAACGGTCTTGAAGCTTTCGAGGAAGCTCTCGAAAACATCATGCCCGTACTTGAATGTAAAACCCGCCGTGTAGGTGGTGCAAACTATCAGGTACCGCTCGAAGTTCGTCCTGAAAGACGTGAGACTCTTGGTCTCCGTTGGCTCACCGCATATTCCAGAAACAGAGGCGAGCGTACTATGAAAGAGCGTCTTGCAGGCGAAATCATGGATGCTATCAACAGCACCGGCGGCGCCTTCAAGAAAAAAGAAGACGTTCACAAAATGGCAGAAGCAAACAAAGCTTTCGCACATTTCAGATGGTAATAAACCCATTTTTATTTTATTCTATAGTATATTAAGGAGTTTTTATGGCAAGAGATGTTTCACTTGAGATGACCCGAAATATCGGTATCATGGCTCACATCGACGCAGGAAAGACTACCACAACCGAACGTATCCTTTACTATACCGGTGTTAACTATAAAATCGGTGAAACCCACGATGGTAGCGCTACCATGGACTGGATGGTTCAGGAACAGGAGAGAGGTATCACCATCACTTCTGCTGCAACCACCGCTTACTGGAACGACCATCGTATCAACATCATCGATACTCCCGGACACGTAGACTTTACTGTTGAGGTTGAAAGATCTCTCCGCGTGCTCGACGGTTCCGTAACCGTTCTCTGCGCAAAAGGCGGCGTAGAACCCCAGTCTGAAACCGTATGGCGTCAGGCAAACAAATACAGAGTCCCCCGTATGATTTACGTTAACAAAATGGATATCCTCGGTGCGGACTTCCTTCATGTCGTTGACATGATCAAAACCAGACTTAAAGCTACTCCTCTCGTAATTCAGATGCCTATCGGCGCTGAAGCATTCTTCAAAGGCCTTGTAGACCTTGTCGAGATGAAAGCTTATATCTTCAACGATGACCTCGGCAAAGATATCAGCGTAACTGATATCCCCGAAAACATGGTTGAACTCTGCGAAGAATACAGAGAAAAACTTATCGAAGGCGCTGTTGAAGCTGATGAAAGCCTCATGGAAAAATACCTTGAGGGCGAAGAACTCACCATTGATGAGATCAAAGCTGCAATCAGAAAAGGTACCATCGATAACACCTTCGTTCCTGTATGCTGCGGTACTTCCTACCGTAACAAAGGCGTACAGAAACTTCTTGACGCAATCGTAGATTACATGCCCTCTCCTCTCGATATCCCGCCTGTAAAAGGTACCGATCTCGAGACCGGTGAAGAAACTGAACGTAAAGCTGGAGACGACGAACCTCTCTCCATCCTTGCATTCAAAGTTGCTGCAGACCCGTTCGTTGGTAAACTCTGCTTCTTCAGAGTTTACTCCGGTAAAGTTGAAGCAGGTTCCACTGTTCTCAACTCTTCCAAAGACAAGAACGAAAGACTCGGCCGTATTCTTCAGATGCATGCAAACCACAGAAAAGACCTCGATTGCTGCTATTGCGGCGATATCGCAGCAGCAGTAGGCCTTAAATACACCACCACCGGTGATACCCTTTGCGATCCGAAACATCCTATCGAACTCGAGAAGATGGAATTCCCGGAACCTGTTATCAGCCTTGCAATCGAACCGAAAACCAAAGCTGGTCAGGAAAAAATGGCTATCGCCCTTGCAAAACTTGCTGAAGAGGACCCCACCTTCAGAGCTTATACCGATAAAGAAACCGGACAGACCATCATCGCTGGTATGGGTGAGCTTCACCTCGAAATCATCGTTGACCGTCTTCTCCGCGAATTCAAAGTAGAAGCAAACGTTGGTAAACCTCAGGTTGCATACAAAGAAACTGTCACCAAACTTGTTGATCAGGAAACCAAGTATGCACGTCAGTCCGGTGGTAAAGGTCAGTATGGTCACGTTAAGATCAAACTTGAACCTAACGAAAGCGGCAAAGGCTACGAATTCATCAACGCAACCGTTGGTGGTTCCATCCCGAAAGAGTACATCGAACCTGTTAACAAAGGTATCCAGGGTGCTCTCAATGCCGGCGTAGTTGCAGGATATCCTGTAGTTGACGTTAAAGTAACCCTCTATGATGGTTCTTATCACGAGGTTGACTCTTCTGAAATGGCATTCATGATTGCCGGTTCTATGGCATTCAAAGAAGCTATGAGAAAAGCAAGCCCCGTTCTTCTCGAACCGATCATGAACGTAACCGTAACTTTCCCCGAAGAATACATGGGCGATGTTATGGGCGACCTTTCTTCCAGACGTGGTCAGATCCGCGGTATGGATGATAACTACGGTGCAAAAGAAATCAAAGCTTTTGTTCCGCTTTCCGAAATGTTCGGCTATGCAAGCGACCTTCGTTCCAAAACTCAGGGCCGCGGCAACTATG
>JAFYOZ010000096.1 GCA_017547705.1 Oscillospiraceae bacterium | reverse complement strand
CTTTTTTTGCCGATTCCCGGAAGACGGGCAAAATGTTCGGTAAGTTTGGTAAGCGGAAGTACGCGGTAGTTCATAATTTATCAGAACATTCCGGGAATGTTGAGATTTCCGGTGATTGCATTCATTGCTTCGGCGTTGGTTTTTTCAATGGTGGAAACAGCTTCGTTAACGCCTGCAACGATAAGATCCTGAAGCATTTCGATATCGTCCGGATCTACGATTTCGGGTTTAAGTTCGATTCCGAGCATTTCTTTTTTACCGTTCATGTGGATGGTAAGCATTCCGCCGCCACCGGTAAAATCATATTCTTTTTCGTCAAGCTCTGCCTGAAGGTTGGTCATCTGTTCCTGCATTTTCTGAGCTTGTTTGATCATGCCCTGCATGTTGGAAGGGCCGCCGCCGTATCCCTGGGGAAGTCTTGCTTTCATTATTATATTCCTCCGATTCTGGAAATTTTGTCGTTTTTATATCAAAGCTCGCCGATTCCCATTTCCGCCGCTCTTTTTGCAAGTGCGGCAAGCGGGTCATCTTCGGGCTTTTTTTCTGTTTTTTTGTAAGGTCCGATTCCGTAACGGGTTCCGCAAACTTCGGTTATCGCGTTTTTAATAACTTCTTTTGCGTCGCCGGTTTTCTGCATATAATCTATGAAGAAATCGTTCTGGGAATCTATAAGAACTCTTCCTTTTACAAGATAGGCTTTTGAATTTTCAAGGAAGGAATAGAGCATTCTGTTCTTTCCTTTAATTATTTCAACTATCTCTTCCCAATCGGAAAACTCCGTTTCGGAATTTTCGGTTCTTACGGAAACGTTTTTTGCCTCTTCCGGAACAATTTCGCCGTAAATTTCCGCAGGTTCTTCTTTAACTGCGTTTTCCGGGGCGGAAACCGGCTTGGCAACCTGCGCGGCAGGAGCAACTCCTCTTGCTTTAAGGAGGACCACTTCTTTTTCAAGTTTATCGATCCTTGCAAGAAGTGCTTCCTGGCTTTGGGTCAAAGCCGGAGAACAAAGTTTTACCAAAGCGAGTTCAAATTCAAGACGTTTCGATGCGCTTTTGGACATCTTTACAAGGGTGTCTTGCAAAACGGAAACCGCATGGAAAATTTCCGGTTGGGAAATGGCTTTTGCCTGTTTTTCAATGCGGAGCATTTCTCCCGGCATAACTTTAAGAATTGCGGAAGCATCCTTTGCACAGGAAACTATCATAAGATTGCGGAAATGGTTTATAAGTTCATCGCAGATCCTTGAAACATCCGCGGAGCTTTCATAAAGTTTATCGACCGAGGAGAGAACCGCGGAAATATCCCTTTCCGCAATTTTATCGGTCAGTTCAAAGAGATATTCCCTTCCCGCAAGACCTGCGCATCTGCTTACCGTGTCGGCGGTAATTGTTTCGTCGGAAGAACGGCAGATATCAAGAAGGGAAAGCGCATCGCGCATTCCGCCATCCGCAAGTTTTCCGATAAGCATCGCGCCTTCGTCTTCGATATCGATACGTTCCATTTTGCAGACGAATTTGACTCTTTCCGCAATAACTTCCGGAGGCATTCTTCTGTAATCGAACCGCATGCAGCGGGAAAGAATTGTTGCCGGAAGGCGGTGGACTTCAGTTGTTGCAAGAATGAAAATAACGTGCTCCGGCGGTTCTTCCATAATTTTAAGAAGAGCGTTCGCCGCCTCTTTTGTAAGCATGTGGGCTTCGTCTATGATATATACGCGGTATTTTGCAACGGCGGGAGTGAAGTTTGCTTCGGAACGAAGGTCGCGGATATCGTCGATGTTTCTGTTGGAAGCTGCGTCCATCTCGGTAATATCGAGAAGGGAGCCATCGTCGATTCCGCGGCAGATTTCGCATTCGCCG
>JAFYOZ010000095.1 GCA_017547705.1 Oscillospiraceae bacterium | reverse complement strand
TATAATAAAAGAAAAAACGGAGAAAAAGATGGATTATCAAAGCAAAAACAAAGTTTTATACCGCGGGTTCTGGTTCGAGTGTTTTTTGCTCGTGGCGGTGCCGCTGGTTTTATATATTGGATTTTTAATACTCTTCAGCCGCTATCTTCCATATAGGCAGGAGCTCAACGAAATAAGCGCAAGGGTGCTTGGGTTTGGGCTTGGGTTTGTGTTCCATATGGCCTGCCTTGTTGGAGGAGTTTTCAGAGAATCCTGGGCGGCAGTTAAAACAAGAGTCAGAAATTTCTTCGAGAATGCAGAAATTTCTTTTAAAATTGCTTTCCACGGATATATTGATGACCTTAAAACAGAGAGCCTTGAATTTTGGGCATATTTTGCGATAGTTGCCGCCTGCGGAACGATTGCTTTTTATGCTCTTCGTGAGTTTTTAGAGATCAGCGGAATTTTATAAAGGGGGAGAAAAATGTTCGGTGCAAAAAACCTTATGGTTGATGTTAACGGAGTAAAAACGCCCTGCGCAGTCTTTGGTAAAGGCAGTAAGAATATCATTTTTCTTCCCGGAGTTGGCGACGGACTTACTACCGTTGAGGGAAAAGCGCTATTCTTTGCGCTGATGTATAGAATGCTCGTTAAAGATTACAGGGTTTTTGTCTTTAGCAGAAGGATTCCTTTTCCGGAGAATTTCGGTACAAAAGAAATGGCGGAAGACCTTTCCGCGGCGATGGATTCCCTCGGGATTGATAAGGCAAACGTTATCGGCGTTTCTATGGGCGGTATGATTGCACAGCATCTTGCGGCAGAGTTCCCTGAAAAGGTTCTGAAGCTTATTTTGGTTGTAACCACTGCAGAAAAAACGCCGGAAATGGATATAATAGGGAAAGAATGGCTTAAAATGGCGGAAAATGGCGACGGAGTCGCCCTTATGGACAGCAGCATCCGCAACATGTATTCCGACGAATATTATAAAAAGAACCGCTGGCTCTGCGGTATAACCGGAAGATTTGCGGTTCCAAAAAGCTATGAAAGATTTATCAGAATGGGTTTTGCCTGCCTTGAGCACGATGCTCAAGCGGTGCTCAAGGATATAAAAGCGCCGACTCTTGTTATCGGCGGCGAAGATGACAGAACCGTTGGAATCGAAGCATCGAAAAAACTTGCGGAGATGATTCCCGGAGCAAAACTCCATATTTATCCAAAGCTGCGCCATGCGGTTTATGACGAGGCGCCGGATTTCATGGAAAGAGTTATGGAATTTATAAAAGAATAAAAAAAGAAAGGAGCTTCGCTCCTTTCTTTTTTTGTTTAATTAAACCAGCCTTTGATGGCGTCTCTTGCCAGTTCGTCATCAAGGTTATCCATATCGCTGCGGTATCCGAAATCATGGAGTTCCTTATTGGTCATGCCGTTTTCGTTGGTAAGGCGTTCGAGGCTATCCAGGAAGGAATCGACCATTTCGTCCGAGGTGGGCGCTTTTTCGTTCGAACTATAAGAACTTTTATAACATGGGTCGTTTCTGTGTTCAAACTGATAGAGCTCATATTTCAAATTGCGTACTCGGGTTTTTAAATCATGAATATTGTATCCATAATAATCTCCTAATCCGCAAAAACCTGAAAGATTATCTAAACCGAATACTTTAATGGCCTTATTAAAATAAGTTTCGTTATTAAGAATGACAGCCATATACGGGAGTTCTCCCTGTATGCACATGAAAAGCGTGTTATCAAAGTTCGGAGTTTCGTTTTTAAGCTCGAACTTCATCCATTCGAGCAAAAAGTCATTAAGACCGGATTTTTTATAGGTTGTTCCGCAATAGTTAACGGTATTATTACCGTTAATAATAAATTCTTTTGCAACGTTTTCATAGGCAACGGAGGCACTATGTGCAAAAAGCTTTCCAAGTTTTTCAACGTATTCATCGCCGCCGCTAACTTCCGGTTTTGTGTCATAAAGAAGAGAAAGGCGCTTTCTTGCATAGATATCGCCGTTTTTTGCATTATCAAGAACAACGGAAAGCTCGTTATCCGAAATATATTCCGGATTTGAGAAAGTCGCTCTTACAAATTCAATGGCCTCGTCGATGCAGGGGTCGTTATCCATAAGGCGAAGATTTGCAAGACCGAGATTGGCGTATGCCATATATGCGGGGCTATGGTCTTTTGTATAGGATTCAAAAAAAGGTTTTGCTATAGAGATATCCTCATCAAGAACATAGCGTACAAAGCCTTTGGCTCCTGCATGCTTAAAAGCGGCATATCGAAGATCTTCCCAAAGGTCGGGATATGGAGGGATTCCTCGGAATCCTTCACGCATAGCAAGACCGAGTTTTCTGAGGATTGCTTCCGTTTTATTATTAAAAGCGGAATCGGCTATACCTTCTTCCGTATTCGAATCTGCAGGGCCAAAAGTGCTGTTTTCTGCGTGATGACGAAGCCAGGATTTTGCAGACATCCAAGATATCATCTTTGGCGGAGCAAAATATACTCCGGAAAGAACGTATTCTTGCTCTGCGGCGGTTTCCATCAGGGAAAAAGCGGCGGATTTATCGCCGAGGGCATATTTTACTAAACCTTCGCAGTATTTTCTGTTCGCAATTTCAAGAGCGGCTTTTTCATCGGGAGTAAGCTCTCTTTCTCTTGGCGGAACATGACGCGGACGGGTTCGTATTTCTTTATCCTTTTTTAAGAAATCAAAGAGTCCCAAAAAATCATCTCCATTCGATAAAAAGAGTATATCAGAAAACCGCAAAAAAGAAAAGAGCAAAAAGCCTTCCCTTTGGGGAGAAGGTTTGCTTGTAGGGGCGACCCTATGTGGTTGTCCGTAAAAAATATTCTTGGCTCCCCTATCAGGGGAGCTGTCACCGAAGGTGACTGAGGGGTTTTTTTATAAGAATACTACCCCATTTCTTTTGTAACCAAAAGAAACCGGGTAGTACCTGAAAGAAAAGTTTTCTTACCCCTGTTGAAGCTCCCGCTTCAACTGTCCCCTAAACAAAGGGGACAAAGCTCTCCACCGAAAAAAAGGAGATTCCGATTCTCGACCGTCGCCGTTCAGGACGGCAACGGTTTTCTGTATAGATTTATTGCTCGACTAACTGTAGGGGTGGATATTATCCGCCCGAAATAAAGGATTCCCGGAGGGATAGCCTCCCTTGCCTAAAGGGAGGGGGACCACGAAGTGGTGGAGGGATTCTTTTTAAGCCTTCCCAGAGGGGAAGGGTGGATGAGGGATTAACAGGTAACGCGGAGCATATATTGATATATCCCTCCTCCGAGGAGGTAAAAACAACCAAAAAAACAGAAAAACATTTATTTTCTATAAAATATGATTTATAATAGAAGCGGAAAGGTGGGCGGATTTTATGTATTTTATAATTTTTTCGTTGCCGCTGGTTATACTTTTTGCGGCGGCGCAGTTTTTGCTCCTTAAAAAAACAGAAAAAAGAGCCATAAGGTTTATTCCGCTGTATCTCAGCATTTTTTCTGCCGCCGTTTTTGGAATCATGCTCATAGACGATGTTAACGCATTCATAGGAAACTACATCGGTTGGGGAGTTTTTGCTCTCATCGTCTATCTCGCCATCGGAACTATCGGAAGCGTTATCGGAACGGCCATTGGCTGGATTATATATAAAATCACAAGAAAATCCGCTTGACAAAGCCGTTTTTCGGGCTTATACTAAAGCTAGAATAATATCGAAAAGGGGCGATTTCCAATGTATGAGGATATTAAAAAAATTGCCGAAACCATAGGTTTTGAGGACTGTAAAGAAATTCCCGCAAGACTTGTTCCCTGCGATCCGAGTCTTCGCCGCTTCTGTGAACAGAATCTTTGCGGCATGTATCATCAGAACTATATGTGCCCTCCGGCAGTGGGCAACGCCGCAACCCTTGTTGCACAGCTCCATAACTTTAAAGATGTTCTGATTTTTACAAAAGAATATGCTTGCAACGATATCACAAACCGCGATGAATATATCGTACAGCAGATTGCACATGAACGCAGAAGCCAGCTTCTTTGGAAGTCTATGCAGAAAATCGGCTATGACAGCAAAAACGCAAGAGTTCTTGGTGCCGGCGGATGCCATCTCTGTGAGGAATGCGGAATTAAAACCGGCGAGCCTTGCCGTCATCCCGATACCGCAATCAATTCCGTAAGCGCATACTGCATCGAAGTTGCAAAACTTTCCAAGATGGTCGGAATCGACCCTGTTGGAAACGGCGGAATCGTTTTCTATTGCTTTGTTCTTGTTAAATAATTTAATAAAAATAAGAAAAGCGGCGCAAAGCGCCGCTTTTTTTATCTCTTTTTAAAAAGTCCGATGATTCCAAAAACAAAAGGAACAGCAAAAGTAAAACCGAGCACGACGAGCATGGATTTAAGATCAAGGGCGGCTGTATTAAAAATCGAAGCAAGAGCGGGGACATAAACGGTGCTCAAAACGATGATTGCGGAAAGAAGAACCGCAAAAACAAGCTTCATATTATTAAAAAGATTTATCTTAAAAAGGCTTCTGCTTTCGCTTTTGCATTCAAAAACATGGATAAGCTGGATGAAAACAAGCGAAAGGTATGCGGCGGTTCTTGCAAAATCGACAGAACCCGTTAAACCGAGCACAGCAGAAAAACTTCCGAGCACGGAAAGACCGATGAAAATTCCCCTTGTAATAATCGTTCCGGAAAGGCCGCCGGAAAAGACGGATTCGCTTCTTTTTCGCGGTTTTTCGAGCATCACGTCATCCTGTGGAGGATCAAAAGAAAGGGCGATTGCCGGGATTCCGTCCGTAACGAGGTTCACCATAAGAATCTGAATCGGAAGAAGGATAACAGGCATTCCCATGAGCATCCCGAAGAACATGGTTACAACTTCACCGATGTTGCAGGAGAGAAGATAGCGGATAAATTTTCTGATGTTGCCATAAATTATGCGGCCTTCTTCCGCCGCAGAAACAAGAGTTGAAAAATCGTCATCCAAAAGAACAAGTCCGGAGGCTTCTCTTGTAACATCTGTTCCGTTTTTGCCCATGGAAACACCGATATCTGCCTCTTTAACCGCAGGGGCATCATTGACTCCGTCACCGGTCATGGCAACAATATGGCCGGATTTTTTAAGGCTTTTGACTATTTTTAACTTATGAGCAGGAGTAACTCTTGCAAAAACGTTCTTTTGCTCAAGGATTTTTGAAAAATCGGAATCGGAAAGAAGGTCAAGTTCCTTTCCGGTGATGACTTCGGAACTTTGAGCAGCGATGTTGAGGGATTTTGCGATGGCAAAAGCCGTTTCCGGCGAATCGCCGGTTATCATAACCGTTCGGATTCCCGCTTTTTTACATTTGAGCACCGATTCTGCCGCGCCTTTTCTCGGCGGGTCTATCATACCGCATAAACCGAGGAAAACGAAGTTATCCTCTTCGATTTTTCCTCCGCCATGTTCCTTATACCCAAGAGCGATAACCCGAAGAGCCGCCTTTCCCATATCCGAAAGGGCGGCTTTTATCATGTTTTTGTCTTTATCGGTAAGATCGCTGTGCTCGTTTTTTATAAGCTTCTTTTTACAAAGGGGTATGAGCACATCCGGTGCTCCTTTTATAAAAACAAGCTCCTTGCCTTCGGTGTTTTTTACTAAAACGGACATAAGCTTCCGCTTGGAATCAAAAGGGATTTCCCCGATGCGGCGAAAAGTTTTGCCCCCAATGGCGGAAAAACCTCCGCAATCAAGAACAGTTTTCATAAGCGCGGCTTCTGTCGGTTCGCCGGATACAGAATGAGCACCGGTTATCTCCGCATTGTTGCAAAGTCCGGAAGAAAGCAGAAGAAAGCGCATACTTTCGCGGTTTTTGATAAATTCATCGGATGGGATTTTTCTTCCTTCCGGAAGAAAAATCTCCGTTACAGTCATGCGGTTTTCTGTTAAAGTTCCGGTTTTATCGGAACAGATTACATCCGCACAGCCAAGAGTTTCGACAGAATGTAGCTTTCTGATAAGTGCGTTCTTTTTGAGCATCCGGGAAACAGCAAGACCGAGAGAAATGGTGATAACAGCGGTAAGTCCCTCCGGAATTGCCGCAACGGAAAGGGAAAGACCGGTAAGGAACATATCAAAAACAGGTTCGCCCCTAAGGATTCCGGTAACGGTTACTATGGCGCAGATAACGATACAGCCTATGGCGATATACCTGCTGAGCACGGAAAGCTTCTCCTGAAGAGGGGTTTGCTCCTTTTTGCTCTCCTTGAGCATATCTGCGATTTTACCCATCTGCGTTTTCATGCCCGTTTCGGTAACAAGAAACTCTCCATGGCCGGAAGTTACGGATGTTCCCATATAAACGCAATCCGGACGGATTTCTGTAAGGCTTCCGCCGGTATAAATCTTCTTTTCAACCGGGAGGGATTCCCCGGTGAGCATGGATTCATCACAAAAAAGCCCGAATGCAGAAAGAATTGTTCCGTCCCCGGGAACTTTGCTTCCGGATTTGAGCACCACAACATCGCCGGGAACGATTTTTGATGCGGCGATCTCTTTTTTAACTCCGTCCCGATAAACAGTTGCCTTTGGCGCTGCGATGGCTTTTAGATTTTCGAGAGTTTTTTCTGTTTTGTATTCCTGGGAAAAACCGATTAGGGCATTTAAAAATACGATCGCCATAATGGTAAAGGCATCGATAAATTCCCCCATAAAAACAGAAACCACCGCCGCACAAAGCAGGATAAGCGTTAAAAGATCCTTAAACTGCGAAAAAAAGATTTTTGCTCCGCTTTCTTTCTTTTCAGAAATCAGCAGGTTTTCTCCGTATTCTTTTAAAAGAGCGGCGGCCTTTTGTTCAGAAAGTCCTTTTTGCATATAAAAGCCTCCCGATATAGTTTTCTTCCAAAAATTATATGAGAAAGCCGGTGCAAATATGTACCAACATATATTTGACATAGCCGCTTCTTTACTATAAAATAAAGGTATATATATAAACGGAGGTGTTCCCATGCCGGAAGTTTCTCTTGGAATTTTAATCGCCGCTGTTGTTGCGGCTCTCGGAATCGGTTTTTTGGCTGCGTTTTTGATTCAGAACGGAAAAATCGTTTCCGTAATTTCTTCCGAACAAAAAAAGCGCGAAGAACTCTTGCTTTCTGTTAACGAGAAAGAAAAATCCATCGCGGTTCTTGAAGAACAGCTTATTACAGAAAAAGGCAGAAGAGAAGATGCGGAAATAAAAAACGCAGAGCTTACCTTCCGCATAAACGACCTTTCTGAAAGTTATAATAAGGCAACAGCGGATAAATCCGCCATCGAGCAGAATTATAAAAACCTTTCCGAATGGATCAACAAAGCGGATGTATCTCTTAAGGATTCTTTTGCAAGCCTTTCGAAGAATATTACCGAAAACAACAACAGAATTTTTCTTGAAACCGCAAACGATAAAGTCGGCGGAATTGTTGTTCCGGTAAGCAACGAACTTAAGGAACTGCGCACAAAAGTTGAGGAGCTGGAATCCAAAAGGGTCGATGCTTACAGCCGCCTTGACCAAAAAGTCGGCGACCTTCAGAAGCAGAATTCCGAACTTAAAAACGCAACGGATCTTCTTAATACAACCCTTAAAAATAACGCCCAGCGAGGAAAATGGGGCGAAGAACAGCTCCGCAGAATTGCAGAGCTTGCCGGAATGGTGGAGCATATTGATTTTGAGGAACAGGCTGTTAATACCGACGGAAGCCGCCCGGATATGGTTATCCATCTTACCGGAGGAAGAACTGTTCCGGTTGACAGCAAGGCTCCCATGAATTCCTATCTTGCATATCTTGATGATACGGATGAATCCACAAGGGATAAACATCTTATCGAACATGTAAAGGCGCTTCGCGTTCATATCGACACCCTTTATAAAAAGGCATACTGGAAGAGCGAGGACAGAAGCGTCGAGATGGTTGCGATGGTTGTTCCTTATGAGAGCGGGCTTTCTGCTGCTTTTGCAACGGACAGAGAGATTTTCAGCTACGCCATGAGCAAAAATGTGCTTCTTCTTTCTCCGATGACATTCTATGCTTTCTTAAAATCCGTTTCCATCGGATGGCAGGAAAACGCCATGAGCCAGAACGCAAAAGAAATTGCAAAGCAGAGCAAAGAGCTTATCAAGCGTTTTGAAACTTTCTTTGGATATTTTGAAAAGATGGATTCCGCAATTACAAACGCAAGAACCCAGTTTGATAAAGCAATCGGCTCCTATAACAGCCGCCTTCTTCCTGCATTCAATCGCTTCGAGATGCTTTCTAAAGGCACAGATTTTGAAGAAGAGCAGAATCTTCTTGATGAATAAAAAAGCCTTCTCCTCCGAGGAGGTATTTACATAAACCGTAGGGGCGGATATTATCCGCCCGAAAACAAGGATTCCCGTAGGGATAGCCTCCCTTGCCTAAAGGGAGGGGGACCGCGAAGCGGTGGAGGGATTCTTTAAAAGGATTCCCGGAGGGTAGGCTTCTCCTTGAGGAGAAGCTGTCAGCGCAGCTGACTGATGAGGTGTTTTATAAAAAATCCCTCCTCCGAGGAGGTATTTACATAAACCGTAGGGGCGGATATTATCCGCCCGAATAAAGGATTCCCAGAGGGATAGCCTCCCTTGCCTAAAGGGAGGGGGACCACGAAGTGGTGGAGGGATTCTTTAAAAGGATTCCCGTATGGCAGGCCACAACACATAAAACCAAAACAAAAAAGGGCGGAAAATCCGCCCTTTTTTTATTTTCTATTATCCTCATAGACCATCTTGATTCCCTCAAGAGGAAGACGCTGGTCGATATAATCAAAAAGTTTTTCCTCCGCAAAAAGACGGGCAAAACCGCCGGTTGCAACAACCTTTGCTTCGGTACCAACAGAATCCTTAAGGTTCTTGACCATCTTTTCGATTGCGCCAAGATATCCGTAATAGGCGCCGCTCTGCATGGAAGAAACAGTGTTCTTTCCAAGGGCAAATTCCGGTTTTAAAATCTCGATTTTCGGGAGCTTTGCAGCCTTTTCATAAAGGGCATCCATAGAGGTTTTGATACCGGGATAGATGATACCGCCAAGATATTCTCCGGCGGAAGAAACAGCCTCGCAGGTTGTTGCGGTTCCAAAATCCACTATAATAAGCGGGCCGCCGTATTTTTTAAATGCGGCATAGGAATCAACAATTCTGTCTGCGCCAACTTCCTTTGGATTTTCATAGAGGTTTGGCATATTGCAGAAAATATTTTCGCCGATTACAAGAGGTTCAAGACCGAAATATTTTTTTACCGCGCTGCAAACGGAATAGTTGACCTGGGGAACAACGGAACTTATGATAACGTCTGTAACGTTTTTTACGGGGATTTTTTTGTATTCAAAATATTGGGTTACAAAAAGTCCAACCTCGTCGGAGGTTATATCGCGCTTTGAACCAAGACGAAAAACACCAAAAAGGTTGTCTTCGTCATAGATTCCAAATTCCATGGTGGTGTTCCCGATGTCGATTACAAGGATCATTTTTTGTTCTCCTTTTGTTTAACAAGATGTTCGAGCAGAGAAAAATATTCTATCGAAAAGTTTTTTGCGGAGTTTTTATTACAGAAAGCCTTTCCGGAAAGGCCAAGAGCCTCTCTGTCCGTTTCGGACATATCAAGAAGCGCCTTGATTCCAAGCCGAAGGCTCTCTTTATTTTTTGGCTTTGTTATAACTGCGGCGGCGGATTTTTTGATAAAATCCGCTTCCTTTTCCATTGCTGCCAAAACCGGTTTTCCGGAATATAGTGCGGAATAAAAAAGCTCTTTTGAATGAGCACCGATTATTTTGTTCTCGGATACAAAAACAAAATCCGCAGCGGACAGAACGAAGGAAGCCTCGCCCTTTGGTATGGGATCGAGAAAAAAGACATTGTTTATCCCTTTTTCCCGAATCATGGATTTATAAAGCGGTTTTTTTGAACCGCCGGAAAGAAAAACAAGGTTGATTTTCCCGGAAAATTCCTTCGCCGCAAAGATAAGTTCCTCGATTGAAAAACCGTTTTCAAGAGGGCTTTCTGTTGCGAGCACCGGGGTTTTACCCTCCCGAAAGGTAAAAAGCTTTTCATAGAGGGAAAAAGCCTCGGAAGAGGTCGTTTTTTTTGGTTCAAAGAACGGAAAATCCATCGGGAAGAACCCATGAGCACCAAAAAGCGCCTCTTTTTCCTGTTTATAAAATCCGAGCACCGCAGAGCTTTTATCAAAAGCGGATTTTTCCGCCTTTTTAAGAAGAATGAGCACGGGGCTTGGCTTTTTTATTGCGCCGGTTTTAATAAGAAAATCCGGCGGACAAAAAAGCTCCGTTATGAGCACGGCGGAACTTTCTTCCGCGATTTTTTCTGCCGCGCCAATTCCGAAAGGAAAGCTCCCGGAAGAAATTACGATATCCGGAAGAAAAATTCCGCCAATAGCTGCGGAATTATCCGCTGCTTTTGAACAAAAGCGAAGAATATCCTTTCCCGATAAAAGCCTATCCGGCTTTTTGGAATCCAGATTTACAAAAACTCTGCTGATTCCGTCGGAATCGAAAAATTCCATGGCGGTTTTATGGCTCTTTCCGGAAAAATCCGGCTCGATTATAAGCACATTCGCTCCAAGGGAAGAAAATTCCTCCGCAAGAAAAAGGCGCAGCTTTTTATTTTCATCAAGAACCCGAAGAAGCTCCGCTTTTTCAAAAGGTTCTTTTAATGTTTTTTCCGGAATGTAATCCGAAGATACAATAATTATGTTCAAGGGAAAATTAAACCGCCTTTCTTAACAGCCTTCCCATTTTTGGGGGAGGCAAGTTTAATTTTCCCAATAAACTATAAAATTATTCTTTATCTGTCGATTTTTTCAACTTCCGCAAGGGTAAGTTCAAGAAGCTTGGAAACGCCCTCTTCCTGCATGGTTACGCCGTAAAGGCGGTCTGCATGTTCCATAGTTCCGCGGCGGTGGGTGATGGCGATAAACTGGGTGTTTTCGGTAAGGCGAAGAAGATAATCCGCATAGCGGTCAACGTTTGCCTCGTCAAGCGCTGCCTCGATCTCGTCAAGGATACAGAACGGTGCAGGACGAACTTTAAGAATCGCAAAATAGATTGCGATTGCAACAAAAGTCTGTTCGCCGCCGGAAAGGGAAGCAAGGTTGTTGATGATTTTGCCCGGAGGCTGAACAGTGATATCAATGCCGGATTCAAGAACGTTATCCGGATCGGTAAGGCTGAGTTTTGCTTCGCCGCCGCCAAAGAGCTCTTTAAATACAACAGCAAAGTTTCCGGCAATCTGGGTGAATCTGTCGATGAAGATGGTTCTCATCTGGCCGGTAAGGTTTCTGATAAGGTTGCGCAGTTCGTCACGGGATTTTTCTGCATCCTCGATCTGTGCCTTCATAAATTCATAGCGTTCAGAAACCTCTTTAAATTCCTCGATTGCGGAAAGGTTAACGGAGCCAAGAGCCTTGATTTTGCTTCTGAGTTCATTAAGACGGCGCTGTGCTTTCTGGGGTTCGGGGATTTCTTCTGCGATTTCTTCCGCCATGCTGTATGTAATTTCGTATTCATCCCAAAGCTGGCCGATTATGCGGTCATAATCTTTCTGCATGTCATCAAGACGTGCTCTTGCTTTGGTAAGCTTGATGGAAGCCTCTTCTCTTCTTCCGACGGTGTTTTTCTGAGCGGTTCTTTCCTCGGTGGTTTTACGCTCAAAATCCTGGCGCTGTGCAAAAAGAGCGGAGATTTCTGTTCTGCTTTCTTCAGAAAGAGTTGTAAGACGGAGTTTTTCGTCCTCGATGGATTTGATTTCCGCTTCAAGAGCGGAGTTCTTATCCATAACGGTTGCTTTGCGTTCATTAAGAGAAGCGATTTTTTCGTCGCGCTGGTCGCGGCTTTCAAGAAGCTGTATAATTGCGTTTTCGATAGCTTCAATATCTTTCTTAACGATTGCGGAAGAAAGAGCAAGGGAAGAAAGTTTTGCGTTGTTATCGCTTTCTTTTTCTGCGATGGCAGAAATCTTATCGGAAACAGCCTCGGATTCTTTGATAAAGGCGGTTTTCTTTTCGCCGCGTTCGGAAGAAAGTTTTTCATATTCCGCTACGCGGTTTTCTGCATCCAAAATAGCCTTGTTAAGGATATTGCGCTGGGTCTCTGCTTCGGAACCTGCTGCTTCTGCATCGGAAATCTGCATAAGAAGGCGCTTTTTCTCTCCCTCTGCGCGGATTTTATCCTCGGAAAGGGTACGAAGTTCACTTTCTGTTGCAAGAGAATCCGCTTCCATTGCGGAGATTTCTTCCTTAAGGCGGTTATAATCGCTTTCGCCGTCGGAAAGAAGCTTTTCTGCTGCTGCAGCTTTTTTAAGAAGCTCGTCAATCTCCTGTTTTCTGGAAAGGATACCTGCGGATTTAACGCTGGAACCACCGGTAAGAGAACCGCCTGCATTAACAAGCTGTCCGTCGAGGGTTACGATGCGGAATTTATATCCGTATTTTTTTGCGATGGCAACAGCGCAGTCCAAATCTTCCGCAACAACAATGCGTCCAAGAACGGATTTTACGATGCCGTCATATTTTGCATCGTTTTTAACAAGGTCACAGCCGATTCCGATAAATCCGTCGCAATCGGAAAGACCTTTTTCATCAAGGCGGCTTCCCTTGACGGAAGTGATGGGAAGGAAGGTAACTCTTCCGCGGCCCTGTTCTTTAAGCATTTTGATTGCTTTTTTTGCGGCGTCCTCATCGGAAACAACGATGTTTTGAAGAGCGGCGCCAACTGCGGTTTCAACCGCGAGGGAATATTTTGCATCGACGGAAAGAATCTTCGATACCGGTTCAAGAATTCCGCGAAGAGAACCCTGCGCGCCTTTATCGAGAACGTATTTAACGCTCTGACCAAAGCCTTCCATGTTGCGTTCAAGATCCTGGAGAAGTTTTGCTTTCTGGGAGAAAGATTCTGCCTCTCTGCGGATTTTGTTGCGCTTTTCGTCGAGATCGAGAAGCTGTTTTTTCTTAAGGTCGCGTTTCATCATCATGCCGGCCTTGGAGTTATTTATGCTCTCGGTTTTATCCTCGATTTCTTCAAGAAGGTCGTTAACTTCGATAAGTTCGTTTTTATATCCGTCAACAAGAGCAAGTTTTTGGCTTGCGGAAAGAGAAAGCTGTTCAAGGCGCTCGGAATACTGAACTTTATCGTTTTTTGCGGTTGCAAGAACAACGCTTATATGAGAAAGCTCTGTTTCAACAGCGGCGATTTTTGCTTCCGCGGCGGCTTTTTCTTCCATTGCGGCAGCTTTTTCTTTAGAGATTTCTTCCATAAGAGCATTAAGACGCTCTTCTTCAAGAGAGAGTTCTTTTTCCTTTTTTGCAGCTTCATCAAGCTCTCGCTGTTTATCGGAAATGGCGTTTTCACAATCGCTTCCGGAAACGGAAAGGTTCTCGATCTCCTCAAGGATTCTGTAAATCTCGGTTACGTTATGTTCAATATCGTTCTGACAAACAGCCGCTTTTGCAGTAAGTTCGCCAAGAGCGATTTCGTTTTCGGATATTTTTTCGCGCTTCTCTTCAACGGTTGTATCAAGGTCGCGAATCTGCTCATAAAGAGCGTTTATGCGGTTTTCCGCATCATTATAATCGGAATCCAGAGAATCGTATTCTGTCTGGAAAACGCCGATGGTGCTGTTCTGTTCAGCAAGCTGGCTTTTAAGTCTGCGAAGAGAACGCATCCATACGGAAATTTCGAGAGATTTTTTCTCTTCCGCATATTCGAGGAATTTTTTTGCCTTTTCGGATTGCTCCAAAAGGGGGCCAACGCGTTCTTCCAATGCGGAAAGATTATCGCGAAGACGAAGAAGGTTATCATCCGCTTTAGAAAGGCTTTTTTCTGCCTCTTCCTTGCGGTAACGGAATTTAGAAATTCCTGCGGCTTCCTCAAAAATCTCTCTGCGCTGGGTTGGCTTTGCGCCAACGATTTCTGCGATTTTGCCCTGTCCGATAAGGGAATAGCCATCACGGCCAAGACCCGTATCCATAAAAAGCTCGTTGATATCTTTAAGGCGGCAAACTTTATCGCAAATGCGGTATTCCGGATCGCCGTTTCTGTAATATTTACGGGAGATAATAACCTCGTCGGTATCGATGTTAAGGGCTCTGTCGGTATTATCGAAGCAGATTCGAACCTCCGCAAATCCATGTGCATGGCGAAGATGGGTTCCGTTAAAGATAACGTCCTCCATCTTTGCTCCGCGGAGGGATTTTGTGGATTGTTCGCCAAGAACCCAGCGAACTGCGTCGCTGATATTACTTTTTCCGCTTCCATTAGGGCCAACAACTGCGGTCATTCCGCGTCCGAAATTAAGACGGGTTTTATCCGGGAAGGATTTAAAGCCGTTAAGCTCAAGGTATTTAAGAAACAAGTTTTCACTTCCTTGTTTTAAGAATCAGAAGGTGTTAACCTTCCCAGAGGGGAAGGTGGCTTTTTTGTAGATTACTGCAAAAAAGACGGATGAGGGATTAACAGGCAACGCAGAGCGCTTATCAAAACCTGTCGGAGATATCCCTCCTCAGTCTGCTTCGCAGACAGCTCCTCCTTTGAGGAGCTTTTTACATTCCCGCAAGCATAACCTCAAAATCGCCGGGATTAAGAGATTTTTCCGGAACGATTTTCATGTCATAGCCAAGGCTTTGCCAATGTTCGATATTGCAGCGGTGCTGTCCGGTGCATTTTGAAACATCGGATGGGGAAACTTTGAGCACATAGCTTCCTTTTGGAAGTTTTATGAGCATGGGTGCAATCTTTTTGCGGAAGCGAACACTTTCGCAAAGTTCGCGGAATGCCGGATGATATGGACCGGCAACAAGGTTTTCTTCAAGAGATTCCTCTGCATGAAGTCCAAGACGGATAACCCTTATCTTATAAAGTTCAAAAACATCAAGAAGCTCTGCACATTGAGCAGCGGCTTCCTCAACTGTTTGGGGAACGTATTCGCCGTTTTTATACCATTCTTCCATCAGGGTGTTTTTGAGCACCAGAGCGGGATAGATTCGCATGGTATCCGGCTTAAGAGCGGCAAATCTTGCCGCGGTGAGCATATCGTCCTGTTTTGTTGAACCTGGCATGCCTGTCATCATCTGGAGACCGAGAGAAAAACCGGCTTCTTTAATAAGCTCGGAAGCTTTTTGGGTATCCTCAAAGCTGTGTCCGCGTCCATTTTTAAAAAGAACCTCGTTATTACAGCTCTGTGCGCCAAGTTCGATGGAGGTTACTCCGTATTCCTTGAGCACCGCGAGCACCTCTTCATCAATGGCATCCGGTCTTGTGCTGATTCGGATTCCGGAAAAGGCTTTTCTGTCGATCCATTTCTTTGCCGGAGCAAGAAGGCTTATCATAAGTTCCCTCGGAATCATGGTAAAACTTCCGCCAAAAAAGGCGATTTCCGTCTTTTCAGAAAAGCCGTGGCGTTCTCTTGCGGCTTTTTTTAAGGTTTTATCAATTTCCTCCGGGGTTGGAATACCCCTTTCTCCGGTGATGGAGTTCTGGTCACAAAATGAGCACCGATGTGGACAGCCAACCATCGGAACAAAGAAAGCTACGTTTGCGTGTTTCATTGTCCCATCAGCTCCAATGCTTCTTTTGCAGCAAGCTGCTCTGCGGATTTCTTGCTTTTTCCGATTCCGTGGCCGATTGCGTTGCTGTTGAGCATGACGTCAACTTCAAAACGCTTGTCATGGTCGGGACCGCTTTCTCCAACGAGCACATAAGAAAGTCTTTCTTCCGGATTTTTCTGGATAATCTCCTGAAGAAGGGTTTTATAATCTCTGAAGGGTGCGTTTTCAACATGTTCAAGAGCCTTCTTGATAAATCTGAGCACAACTTCTGTTGCAGGCTCGATTCCGCCGTCAAGATAGATTGCTGCGAGCACAGCTTCAAATGCGTCTGCAAGGATGGAGGGTCTTTCTCTTCCTCCCATAAGTTCTTCGCCGTGTCCAAGGCGAAGAAAACTTCCCATTTCGAGTTCGCCTGCGAATCCGCAAAGGGATTTTTCGCATACGAGAGAGGCACGAAGCTTAGTAAGTTCGCCCTCGGGAAGATTTGTATAGTTTTCAAAAATGTAATCGGAAACGATGATGCTCAAAACAGCATCTCCAAGAAACTCCTGGCGCTCGTTATAGGTAACTTTTTCCTTTGTTTCGTTAGCAAAGGAGGAATGGGTTACGCCGATTTCAAGAAATTTTATGTTATTAAACTTATATCCAAGGTTTTCTTCAAGGATGGAAAGATCTCTGCTGCTCATTCTGCTGCCTCCTCTTTCATCTTTGCCAAAGCGGTGGAAATGGTTCCGTTTACGTCGGTTTCAACAAAGATTTTTGCCTGGTTGATAGCATTTTTAAATGCAACAGGGTTGCTGTTTCCGTGTGCTTTAATAACGGGTTTTGCAATACCGAGAAGAGGAGCGCCGCCGCGTTTGGTGGAATCCATTTTGGATTTGAACTCATCAACGCCGCCTTTAACAAGGATATAGGCAAGTTTTGAAAGAATGTTCTTTTTAAACATCTTTTTGATCATCTTGCCAAAGCCTTTTCCGACTCCTTCGATGGTTTTGAGCACGATGTTTCCGGTCCAGCCGTCTGCAACAGCAACGTCGCAGATTCCTTTGGGAACATCGCGAACTTCTACGTTTCCGATGAAGTTATAGCTTGCGTTTTTCATAAGAGCAAGAGCTTCTTTCTGGAGTTCGGTACCCTTGCTGTCCTCAACGCCGATATTGATAAGACCAACGGTGGGGTTTTCGATTCCCACAACGCTCTGCATATAAACAGAACCCATCATACCAAACTGGTTGAGCATTTCCGGGCGGCATTCAACGTTTGCGCCAAGATCCAGAAGCATATAGTCGTTTTTAAATCCGGGAACAACGGATGCAAGAGCAGCGCGTTTAATTCCCTTGATGCGTTTAACGATAAGAGTTGCGGCAACAACGATTGCGCCTGTGGAACCTGCGCCAACATATGCGTCGCCTTCGCCCATGGAAAGAAGTTCGAGACCTTTTACAAGGGAACTTTCTTTGTATTCCTTAAGAGAAGAGGTCGGCTCTGCACAAACGGGCATTACAAGAGGAGCATCAACAAAGGTAAAACCTTTGGTGGAAATATTCTCTTTTTCACAGATTTCTCTCATCTCTGTTTCATTACCGACAGCAATTATTTCAACTCCAAGCTCCTTAACAGCCATTTCTGCACCCTTAAGAGGAGCAAGAGGAGCGTTATCGCCGCCGTAAATATCAATTATAATTTTCATAAAACAGCCTCCATTGCGGCAACCG
>JAFYOZ010000094.1 GCA_017547705.1 Oscillospiraceae bacterium | reverse complement strand
CGATAGAAGCTTTTGAATGTGAACTCAACGTGCTTTTACCCGACCGTTCGATAGAAGTTGTAAAAATCGACGGAGTTTCACCGGAAAAATATAAAATTTAAATTAACAAGCCCCTCTATTGAGGGGCTTGTTTTTTCTTCCCCCTATTTACAAATATATCGCCTGCGCGTTTTTCCTTCTTGTCGGAATCCGCCGTATCAGCAAAAAAATCAGTTCCCTAAAAAAAGAAAAGACCATATATGAATAAAAAAACCTCCCTTGTCAAAGGGAGGTGGCATTTGCGTAAGCAAATGACAGAGGGATTCTTTTAATAAAATAGGTACATTGTATAATGAATCCCCCAGTCTTTTTATTAGCAAGCTAATAAAAATCCAGCCCCCTTTAACAAGGGGGCCTTTTTTGTTATACAAGCTGCTGCTCGTTAATCATAAGTTTAAATTCAAGACCAAGTTTTGCTGCGGCGGTTTTACAAAGAACCATTCTGTCCATAAAAATTCTGAAATAGTCCATAACAGAGCCGTAACGGGTATCAACCGAAAGTTTAAGCTTGATAAGGGTTTTGTTCTCGTTGATTTTAAGCTCTGCTTTTGTAACGGAATAGTTAACTTTATCGTGGGCGTCGAATGTATCCTCGTTGTCGTTCTGAACTCTGCTTCTTCTAACGTCGGATTTATCCGCAATAATAAGTGCCGCTGCCATGGGACTTATGGGTTTGCCCGTTCCTTCGTCGTGATTTCCGATTGCCATTACGATGTCGGAAATCTCTGCCGGGTCCATTCCCATTCTGTCAAGAATCCTGAAAGCCATAATGGCGCCGCTCTGGGAATGGTCGCTTCTGTTAACAACGTTTCCGATATCGTGGAGATATCCTGCAATTTTAACAAGCTCAACTTCCCTTTCGGAATATCCGAGGGTTTCCATTATGTATGCGGCTTTTTCTGCAACAAGGCAAACATGGGCAAAGCTGTGTTCGCTGAATCCAAGAGCCTTAAGTGCATCTCCCGCTTTTTGAATATAAACTTTAACTGTCGGGTCGTTTTTTACCATTTCATAAGTTACCAAGTGTAACACCTTCTTTCGTTTTATTTTTTATCATGGTTATGATTATATCATAATTTTTGGACAAAAATTCGCGAATTTTCTGAATTTTCTGTAAATTCCGGAAAGGGTTTCCAACCTTTTTGGGGTATTCTGCCCTCGTTTTCGCCTATTCTGCAGTATTCTGAAGTACCTTTCCAACCTAAAAAAGACGGCAAAAGCCGTCTTTTTTCTGTTCAGAGTAATTCTGATGCCTTTATAAGGATAATTTTTGCAAGTTCTTCCTTGCTCATAAGTCCGGTTTCGTGCTCACCGGTTTTGGTAATGAGCACGGCGGCATTGGTATCAACACCAAAGCCCGTGTCTTCGCTTGCTATGGAGTTTGCAACTATCATATCCGCATTCTTCATAAGAAGCTTTTTACGGCTGTTTTCAAGCAGATTTTCTGTTTCCATAGAGAATCCGACAACAACCTGACCGGATGGTTTGGTTCTTCCGATGCTTGCAAGGATATCCTTTGTGCGTTTGAGCACCAAGGTATTATCCCCTTCGGATTTCTTTATTTTTTGAGCACAGTACTCCGCAGGAGTATAATCCGCAACAGCCGCCGCCATGATGATAATATCGGCACAGGCGGCTCTTTCTGTAACGGCATTATACATATCCTCCGCAGAAAGAACCGGAACGGTGCTCACTCCATGAGGGGCACGAAGTTCGGTTTTTCCGGTAACAAGAGTTACCTCTGCGCCCATGGTTTTTGCCATTTTTGCAAGGGCATATCCCATTTTTCCGCTGGAATGGTTGGTTATGAATCTAACCGGATCAAGGCTTTCTCTGGTTGCTCCTGCCGTAATGAGCACGCGTTTTCCGCTAAGATGCTCATCCGCAAAAAGAGCCTCTTCCGCTGCAGAAATAAGCTCTGCAACATCGGCAAGTCTTCCGCTTCCAACAGCTCCGCAGGCAAGTCTTCCGCT
>JAFYOZ010000093.1 GCA_017547705.1 Oscillospiraceae bacterium | reverse complement strand
AGCTTGCGAGTACTAATTGGTCGAGGACTTGACCTTTTGCCTAGATTTCTCTCTATTAGAGAAAATTCTTTCTAATCCTTTCACTTTTGCGTCTTTTTCAGTTTTGAGGGTTTTCCTCATCATAGTCGGTGTTTATTACAGCGAGGATCCACCTGTTCCCATTCCGAACACAGTAGTTAAGCTCGTTTGTGCCGAAAATACTTGGAGGGCAGCCTCCCGGGAAAATAGGTCGATGCCGACACAGCGCAGTTCTTCTGCGCTGTTTTTCTTATTCCTCCTTAGCTCAGTTGGCAGAGCATGCGGCTGTTAACCGCAGGGTCGTTGGTTCGAGCCCGACAGGGGGAGCCAATATCCGGGTGTTCATTTTGAGCACCCGGATACTTCTAAAAATAAATGGGCCTTTAGCTCAATTGGTCAGAGCAACCGGCTCATAACCGGTCGGCTTGGGGTTCGAGTCCCTAAAGGCCCACCATTTTTACATAATAATATAGGGGCATAGTGTAATGGTAACATCCCGGTCTCCAAAACCGTTGTTGAGGGTTCGAGTCCTTCTGCCCCTGCCAAAAGAGCAGCTGATTTTCAGTTGCTCTTTTTTTGTTATTCAATAATCTAATAAGTTGCGAAAGACATTATAATATGTTAAAATATAAAAGTAAATTCATTAAAGAGATCAGGACGTGACCCCCTATGAAAATCAAAAATGTAAAGATGGATTACGACGAAGTTTTAAAGCTCCCTAGGCTTAAGCATAAGAATCCAAGAAAACCGAGTTTTCTTCTTTCGACTCTTGTTCGTATTCTTGTTGAACCGACTCTTCGCCAGATCGAATTTTCTTATACCGAAGAGAGAATGGATCTTGTTAAAGATAAGCCCTGTCTTATTCTTATGAACCATTCCAGTTTTACGGATATGAAGCTTGCTTATGGCATTTTTTATCCTAAGAAAACCGGATTTGTAACTTCCGTTGATGCTATGTCCGGAATTCTTGGAAAATTCATGCGAATTCTTGGCTGTACCCCAACACATAAATTTGTTACAGATTTAAGCCTTCTCAAGGATATTGAGTATATGCTTAAAGTTAATAAAACAAATGTAATTATGTATCCGGAGGCAGGATATTCCCTCGACGGAAGAACAACGACTCTTCCTAGAAGACTCGGTATCCTTCTTAAAAGGCTCGGCGTTCCGGTTGTAACCGTTATCACAACCGGTGCCTTCGCAAGAGACCCGATGTATAACATGCTCCAGATTCGTGATGTTAAGGTAAGCGCTCATGTTAAATGTATTGCAACGGAGGAAGAACTCAAAGAAAAATCCGTTGCAGAGCTCGACGCATTGATTGACGAAGCTTTTTCTTTTGATAACTTCGCATGGCAGAGAGATAATAAAATCGTTATTGATGAACCTTTCCGTGCAGACGGACTGCAGAGAATCCTTTATAAATGCCCCCATTGCGGCGCAGAGAATAAAACCGAGGGCAAAGGGACAAAGCTTATCTGCCATGCCTGCGAAAAAGAATGGGAAATGGATGAATATGGCCAGCTTTCTGCACTTTCCGGAGAGACAGAGTTTTCCCATATCCCGGATTGGTACGATTGGCAGAGAGAATGTGTCCATAAAGAGATTGAGGATGGAACATATCTTCTCGATACCGACGTTGATATTGTAATCCAGGTCAACCTTGACGGTGTTTGTGATATCGGTTCCGGACATCTTACACATAATGCAGAAGGATTCCATCTTACCGGAGCAGACGGCAGACTTGATTACAGACAGCCGGCGGATTTTACCCATACTCTCTATGCAGATTATTATTGGTATGAGATAGCGGATACCATCGGAATCGGCGATAACGAATTTTCCTATTTCTGCTTCCCAAAATCCGAAGTCTCTGTTACAAAAGAACGTATTGCAACGGAAGAACTTTATAAAATTGCAAAAGCAAACCGCAGAAAAGCAAGAAAAAAAGAAGAATAAAATAAATGAGCACCGCATTAAAAAGCGGTGCTCATTTTTTATAAACCGCATGCTCATGCGGTTTGTTGCAATAAAAAGCAGCATCCCAAAAGGGATGCTGCTTTTTGGCGGAGATGGTGGGATTCGAACCCACGTGCCCGGTTAAGGACAAAACGATTTCGAGTCGTTCTCGTTACGACCACTTCGATACATCTCCATATATTATAATTAAATATAATAACACGATTTTGCCTTAAGGTCAAGGTTATATGGATAAAAACCGAAAGCTTTCTCTATTGACATAAAGAGTAATATATTATATTATATAAGTTACTGTATAATTTTAATGTATTGGAGGAACCATTTTCATGGATGACCCTGGAAGTACTATGACTTTTATTTTAGTACTCGTTCTTGTCTTGGTAAATGCGCTTTTTGTTATGAGCAAAACCGCTTTAATCACTTTTAACGATGCGAAACTTCGTAAAGAAGCCGAAGACGGAAACAAAAAAGCAAAACGTATTGCAAAAATCGTTGATGAACCGAATAATTTTCTTACCACAATAAAAATTGCCGTAACCCTTTCCGGCTTTTTGGCAGTAGCCGTTGCAATAAAAGCCTTTGCAGAATCCGGCACAGAAAAAATCATTACAGATTTCATAGGGGAATATATCTCCGTCAGTTCCGATATAATCGGCGGCGCAATTATTTTTATCCTTGCTGTTCTGCTTTCCTTCTGTTTTCTTGTGCTCGGAGAATTGGTTCCAAAGCGCATAGCAATGCATTACCCGGAAAAGATAGCCTATACCATGGAAGAAATGATTTCTTTCTGTTATAAGGTTTTTAAGCCTTTTGTAAAAATCCTCAATGCTGCAACAAATGTTGTTCTTCGCATTTTCGGAATCAACCCGAACGAGGAGCCTGAAGAAGCAACAGAAGAGAACATAAGAATGATGCTCGACGCTGCAGACGAAAAAGGCACCATCGAAGAGAGCGAAAAAGAGATGATCAATAACATCTTTGAATTCGATGACAGAAGCGTTGGCGAAATTATGACCCACAGAAAAGACCTCACCGCTGTTGAGCTTAATACCTCCATCAGCGAAGCTGTTGATCTTGCAATTTCCGACGGATATTCAAGAATGCCCGTATATGATGAAACCATTGATAATATCAAAGGTATAATTTATGCAAAAGACCTTCTCACTCTTATCGGTGATACGGTTCTTGATGGCAGAAAAGTCGAAGATTTTATCCGCCCAGCAAACTTCATTCCGGAATCCAACAGCTGCAGAGAAGCTTTCCTCGAATTCCAGCAGAAAAAAATCCAGGCTGCAATCGTTGTTGATGAATACGGCGGAACAGCTGGACTTGTTTCCATGGAAGACCTTATCGAATCCGTAATGGGAAATATCCAGGACGAATACGATAATGAAGAAGAGGAAATCAGCGCAATCGATGAGGATAACTTCGATTTCGAGGGAACCGTTCTTCTCGATGATATCGAAGAACTTCTTGGAATCTCCGTTGATGAAGACGTTGATTACGATACCCTCAGCGGACTTATCATGGATATACTCGGAAGAATCCCCGAAGAGGACGAAACCCCTGTTGTTGAATATCAGGGCGTTGAATTTACTGTTAACCTTGTTGAAGAACACAGAATCGCAAAAGTTCATGCAAGAATCCTTCCGAAGGAAACAGAAGAGGAAGAATAATAACAAAACAGAAAGCACCGCAGCGCGGTGCTTTTTTTCTGCAAAAAATTTAAAGTTGCCTATTGACTTTATTGTTGTAAAGTGTTACTATGGTAACATAATAAAACAACGGAGGCAACAAGATGGACAAAATAAGTAAAACCCCTTCAGTAATAAAACGACACCGACATTGATGCTTTATAAATAATAAAAAAATTAAAACATCAAAAAAACGCTTTATTTATTGGAGGAAAATAAAATGAAAAAACTTATGGCTCTTATACTTGCTCTCGCTCTTACCCTTTGTTTCGCCGGCTGCGGCGCAGAAGATTCTGCTTCTGACCTTGAATATATCACCAATAACGGAAAAATCGTCGTCGGTATCACCGATTTTGCTCCGATGGATTACCAGGATGAAAACGGCGAATGGATCGGTTTTGATGCAGATATGGCAAAACTTTTTGCAGAATATCTCGGTGTTGAAGTTGAATTTATCGTAATCGATTGGGATAACAAAATTTTTGAACTCGAAAACAAGAGCATCGACGTTGTCTGGAACGGAATGACCCTTACCGATAAAGTTAAAGATGCTATGGGCTGCGCCGATGCATACTGCAAAAACGCACAGGTTGTTGTAGTTAAAGCAGACATTGCCGATCAGTATCAGGATGAATCAAGCCTTGCAGATCTTGCATTTGCAGTAGAAGCTGGCTCCGCCGGAATGGAAACCGTTGCAGGCCTTGGCCTTAATTATACCGAAGTTGCATATCAGAGCGACGCTCTTATGGAAGTTGCAGCAGGAACTTCCGATGCATGCGTAATCGACCTTCTTATGGCCGGCGCAATGATCGGCGAAGGAACAGCATATCCCGATCTTACATATACCGTTTCTCTTACCAGCGAAGAATATGTTGTCGGCTTCAGAAAGGGCAGCGACCTTGTTGAAAAATTTAATGCATTCTGGGCAGAGCTTTGTGCAAACGGAACCGTCCTCGAAGTTGCAAAAACCTATGGCGTACAGGAATCCGTAATCATTAAATAATAAAATCTCATTCCCCTTATACACACAATACCACTAACGCAGGGAACGCCGTTTTTCGGCGTTCCCTGCGTTAGTAAAAAGACGAGGTAAAAAATTTTGGAAGAGTTAATTGTCATAAACTGGCCGGAGATAAAAGAGGTTATAAATTCCCTTAATACAGGTTTTATAAAATCTCTCGAAATATTTGTCCTAACCCTTCTTGGAGCAATTCCCCTTGGTTTTATAATTGCCTTCGGCTCCATGAGCAATATCGGAATAATCCGCTGGTTCAATAAATTTCTGGTCTGGATAATCCGAGGAACTCCTCTCATGCTCCAGCTTCTTATCATATATTACGGCCCGGGAATAATTCTCGATAATAACTGGTGGGGAAGCGGCGCAGCAGGAAGATTTACTGCGGCGATGATTGCGTTTATCCTTAACTATGCCTGCTATTTTTCGGAAATTTACCGCGGCGGAATAGAAGGCGTTCCAAAAGGCCAGTATGAAGCCGGCGAAGTTCTCGGCATGACAAAAAACCAGATTTTCTTTAAGGTTGTCCTTTTACAGGTTATAAAACGCATCATCCCCCCAATGGGAAACGAAATTATAACCTTGGTAAAAGATACCTCCCTCGTTCGTGTTATCTCCGTATATGAGCTTATGTGGAACGGACAGAATTTTATAAAATCCGAAGGTATAATCTGGCCGCTGTTTTTTACCGGCGTTTATTATCTTCTCTTCAGCGGAATCCTTACGGTTCTTCTTGGCCGTCTTGAAAAGAAAATGGATTATTTTAAGGTGTAACTATGGCTATTCTTGAAGTTAAAAATCTGAAAAAGAATTTCGGCGAGCTCGAAGTTTTAAAAGGCATAGATTTTTCTCTTGAACAAGGGGACGTTATGGCTGTTATCGGTTCATCCGGAAACGGAAAAACAACCCTTCTTCGATGCATAAATTTCCTCGAAACTCCAAACGAGGGCGAAATTATCGTAAACGGAGAATCCCTTTTTAATGCCGCAGAAAAAAACAGCAAAAGCGAAAGCGAAATCCGAAAAAAACGTCTCCATTTTGGACTTGTTTTTCAAAACTTCAATCTTTTTCCCCAGTACACCGTTCTTAAAAACGTAATGCTCGCAAAGGAACTTTTGGAAAAAGAAAAACCGGATTACCGCAAAAATAAAAAACAGATAAAAGAAGAAATCGAGCGGGAAGCAAAAGAAATCCTTGCGGAAGTAGGTCTTTCGGATAAGCTGGATTTTTATCCTCACCAGCTTTCCGGCGGACAGCAGCAGCGCGTTGCCATCGCAAGAGCTTTGGCATTAAAGCCGGATATCCTCTGCTTTGATGAACCAACCTCCGCACTGGATCCGGAGCTTACCGGAGAGGTTCTAAAGGTTATAAAATCCCTTGCGGAAAGCAACATGACCATGATAGTCGTAACCCACGAGATGAATTTTGCCCGGGACGTTGCAAACAAGGTCATCTTTATGGACGAGGGAAAAATCCTCGAAGAGGGAACTCCGGAGGATATCTTCGAAAATCCGAAGCACGACAGAGTCCGGGAATTCATCGGAGGGATCGGCGCAATATAAAGCGCCAAAGCCGTATTCTATTGAAAATTTAATAAATTAGTGGTAATATTAAGGGTAGATAAAAAATCTGCCCTTTTATTTTTGGGCAAAAAAAGGAGTGTTTGTATGAAACGTGATGAAAGAAACCTCAGCATGCTTACGGATTTTTATGAACTCACCATGATGAACGGATATCTCGAAAAAGGTATGGGAGATACCGTTGCGGTATTCGATGTTTTCTTCCGCACCATTCCGGATAACGGCGGCTTCGCAATTTTTGCAGGTCTTGAACAGCTTATTGATTATATGAAAAATCTTTCCTTCACCGAGGAAGATATCGAATATCTCCACAGCAAAAATTGCTTTTCCGAAACTTTCCTCGATTATCTCCGCAATTTTGAATTTAAATGCGACGTCTGGAGCGTTCCGGAAGGTACCCCCATTTTTCCGAAAGAGCCGGTTATCGTAATAAAAGGCCCTGCAATTCAGGCACAGTTTGTTGAAACCGTAACTCTTCTTATGGCAAACCACCAGAGCCTTATTGCAACCAAGGCAAACAGAATCGTTCGTTCTGCACAGGGAAGACCCGTTATGGAGTTCGGTTCAAGAAGAGCACAGAACGCCGACGCAGCTATCCTTGGTGCAAGAGCCGCATATATCGGCGGCGTTGGTGCAACAGCATGTGCAATCGCAGACCGCGATTACGGCGTTCCTGCAGTGGGAACCATGGCACACAGCTGGGTTCAGCTTATGGGAAGCGAATACGAAGCATTTAAAGCCTATGCAGAAACCTATCCCAATAACTGCACCCTTCTTGTAGATACCTATAACGTACTCAAATCCGGCGTTCCGAATGCAATCAAGGTTTTTGATGAAGTTCTTAAGCCCAAAGGCATCCGTCCCAAAGGCATCCGTATAGATTCCGGCGATATTGCCTATCTTTCCGTAAAAGCAAGAAAAATGCTCGATGCTGCCGGATATCAGGATTGCGGAATCGTTGCATCCAACTCCCTTGATGAATACATTATCCGCGACCTTATTCTTCAGGGCGCAGCCATCAACAGCTTCGGCGTTGGCGAAAATCTTATCACTGCAAAAAGCGACCCTGTTTTCGGCTGTGTATATAAACTTGCCGCTGTTGAGCGTGAAGGAGAGCTTAAACCCGTTATCAAAATAAGCGAATCCGTCGGAAAAATCACCATTCCGGATTTCAAGACCTTCTATCGTTTCTATTCCAAAGAAAACGGAAAAGCCGTTGCGGATTACATCACTCTTTATGATGAGGAAGCACCGAACACCGACGAACCTATCGAGATTTTTGACCCCCAGGCAACCTGGAAGAAAAAGACCCTTACCGACGTTGTTGCAAAAAGAATGCTTGTTCCGATTTTTGAAAAAGGAAAATGCGTATATGAATCTCCATCTCTTCAGGAAATCAGAAAATACTGCGCAGAGCAGGTTGATACCCTCTGGGAAGAGATGAAGCGTTTTGAATATCCCCATAAATATTACGTTGACCTTTCTCCGAAGCTCTGGAAAATCCAGAACGACCTTCTTACAGCAGTAAGCGCAAAACTCGAATAAAACCGTAAAAAAAGGCACCCGCGAGGGTGCCTTTTTTGCATAAAAATTTTTTCTAAAAAAGCTGCAACATTTTTCCGGCCTTGGGTGACTATATGGTTGAAAGCAGTTTTTTTGGAGGAAACACCATGAAAAAATTCATTCTTTATTTTATAATTCTTGTTTTGGCGATAGCCTTTTCCGGCTGTGATACGGAAAATATTCCGGAGGAAAACATCGGCGAACTGGTTCCGGCGATTGAAGAAAACGAACCGGAACAATCCATGACGGAAGAGGAAAAAGAGGAAGTTCCGGAAGAAGAATCTGAAACCATCACCTTTAAACTCGGCGCAAAGGGCGAAGAAAAGGAAATTTCCGTCGGCGATAAAATCGGAGAATGGAAAATTGCGGAACTTTTTATAGAACGCGAAGATAACGGAGATTATTTTGCAATAAGCGTGCTTTTTGAGGGAACTGTTACACTTGAAGGAAGCATTGAGCGTAACGTGATTCTTGAAGAGGGATACGACATCGTTCTTGATGAATCCTCCCTTGAAAAAATGCCATATCTGATTACCAGTTATTATTCGGAAATAAGACCGAGCTTTTTGCTTGATTTTTCTGAGGAAATTGAAAACAAACCGCACCTTGACTGGGAAGAAACCGCAAAAGTGCGCATAACTGTAAGCAATTTTTCTTTTGACCGTGCACCGAGAATGAGTATGGACGGATTTGACGTTATAAGCATCGAGTATCTTGATGAGGAAAAAACACCGGAAAAAGAAGCGCTTTATGAAGAGATTATCCTCAATTTCGGCGCGGTAAAAACGGACGGAAGAATAAAAGTGAACAAGATAGTAAGCCTTTATAATAAAACGGAAGGCTTTGAAAATGGCGCAAACCTTGATGAAACCGAATATTTTATATGGGCGATGTCCTATCTTAATTATCACAGCGGCTACAGCACGGAACTTTTCAGTCACCCGGATTTTTATGGTTGGTCATATCCTGCGGAATACTATGAACCGGCGGTTTTTGATTTCTTTGGCGTTTCTGCAGAAAACCTCCGCAAAGGAAAACTCTATTATCCCGAACAAAATCTCTATAACATCGGTGGCGGTGGCGGTATCGGAAACGTTCCCTATATCATTTTAAACGGTGTCGATGAAAATGAAGATACGCTGGTTCTGCATCTTACCATGGATTATGAACAAGGATATGAAGAGGATTTTAACATGGCCCTCACCGTAAAACTCCTTCCCGATGGCGGATATAATTATATAAGCTATCTTCCCAAATGATAATAACGCTTTTCATATACCTCCTCTCTTTCTTTTTGCTTCTTTAACAAGGGGCAAGAATCCCCTCGCCACCGCTTAAGCGATGTGGCCCTCTCCCCTTTAACAAGGGGCGCAATAAAAAAGCCGTGCTCAAAATCTGAGCACGGCTTTTATCTTTGAGCACGGTTTTAATTTCTTCCGTAAAGTTTAACAAGATTATGCATTCTTTCGGCAAGTTCCGGTGTGGCTTCGCCTTTTTTAAGACGCCACTGCCAGTTTCCGGAGGAAGTGGAAGGAGTGTTCATACGGGTGTATTTTCCAAGTCCGAGCCAATCCTGCATGGAAATAACACAGGTGTTTGCAACAGTTCCCAATGCTGTGCGAAGGAAAGAATCAATAAAATCCGCATTTTCGTCAACGTTCATATAATCGAGGCAGTATGCAAGATCTTTTTCGGTAAGGGTCTCTTTCCATTCAGCAACGGTGGGGTTATCGTGTGTTCCGGGATAGCAAACGGAATGTTTGAGCAGGTTATGGGGCAAACTGTCGTTTGCATCGTCGTCTGCGCCGAATGCAAATTCAAGAATCTTCATACCCGGGAATCCGCAGTCTTTAAGAAGCTGGCGAACGTCGTCAGTAAGGAATCCAAGGTCTTCTGCAATAATGGGGCAATCCGGAAGAGCCTCTTTAACAACGCTGAAAAGATCCATTCCGGGGCCTTTTTTCCATTCTCCGTTTCTTGCAGTGGGTTCGCCATAGGGGATGCAGTAATATCCGGCAAAGCCGCGGAAATGGTCGATTCGAAGAATATCATAAATCTTGCTGCATGCGGTAAGTCTTTCGATCCACCATTTATATCCGGTTTCTTTGTTGTATTCCCAGTCATAAACCGGGTTGCCCCAAAGCTGACCGTCAACAGAGAATGCATCCGGAGGACATCCTGCAACACAGCGGGGTTTTCTGTCTTCATCAAAATCGAAGAGCTCCGGATTGGACCAGACGTCGCTGCTGTCATCGGAAACATAGATAGGAAGGTCGCCGATTATTTTTATGCCGCGTTCGTTTGCATAATTTTTAAGATTATGCCACTGGCGGTTGAATTCATACTGGAGGAACTTCCAGAATCCGAGTTCGTCGCTGTGTTCATCGGAAAATTCTTCAAGAGCCTTTGCATCGCGGGAATAATAGGGTTTTTCCCATTCTCTCCAGCTTTTTCCGCCATGAGCATTTTTAAGTGCCATAAAGAGGGCGTAGCCATCGAGCCATGCGCTTTCTTTTTCGCAATATTCTTTAAGAGCGGGGACGTTGCCCTTTTCCATAAAGTTTTTATATGCCTTACGGAGAACCGCAAAACGGTTTTCATAAATATGGGCAAAATCAACATACATGGGTTCGCTGCCCCAATCAAGATTTTCAAAATCCTCTTTATCGAGGAATCCGTCTATGTTAAGAAAATCAAGGTCGATGAAATAGGGGTTTCCGGCAAAGGTGGAAAAAGCCTGATAAGGCGAATCACCATAGCTGGTAGGACCAAGAGGCAAAAGCTGCCAATAGGTCTGTCCGGCGGAAACGAGAAAATCAACAAATTCATAGGCGCTTCTTCCAAAAGTTCCGATTCCGTAAGGGGAAGGGAGGGAAGAGATATGGAGAAGAACGCCGGCTTTTCTTTCGTTCATAAAAACCTCTTAACTGCCGGAATATCCGGCGAAATTTAATAAGCAAACCCGGCCGCAAAAAAAGATTTTTGCAGCCGGGAAATATAGGATGGAGAAAATTAGTAGATAAGGTTTTTGGTGGTTTCTTTGTCGAAGAGATGGCAGTTGTTGCCGCTGAAGCTGAAGCGAATCTCTTTTCCAAAGCCGAGTTCGGATACTTCTTTATCAGTCATATCGATGGTGTTAACAATGATGATAACGTCCTGATCAACAGCTTTAACATGAAGATGTACGGAGGAACCCATCATTTCAGAAACTTCGATGTTTGCGCCGACTCCGTTTTCAGAAAGAACGATATGTTCGGGACGAACACCAAGGGTGATATCCTGTTCCTCAACGCCTTTTTCATTAAGAAGAGCCTGTTTTTCTTCGGGAAGAACAACTTCATAACCGTCAAGAAGAACAGAATAAACGCCGTCTTTATTAAGAAGTTTTGCATCGAAGAAGTTCATTTGAGGAGAACCGATGAATCCTGCAACATAAAGGTTTGCGGGGCGGTTGAAAACTTCCTGAGGAGTACCGATCTGCTGGATATGACCTTCGCTCATGATAACGATTCTGTCGCCGAGAGTCATAGCTTCGGTCTGGTCGTGGGTAACATAGATAAAAGTGGTATTGATGCGCTGGCGAAGTTTGATGATCTCTGCGCGCATCTGGTTACGGAGTTTTGCGTCAAGGTTGGAAAGAGGTTCGTCCATGAGCATAACCTGAGGATCACGAACGATTGCACGACCGATTGCAACACGCTGACGCTGACCGCCGGAAAGAGCCTTCGGTTTTCTTCCAAGGTACTGGGTGATATCGAGGATTTCTGCTGCCTCCTGAACTTTTGCTTTGATTTCTTCTTCGGGGGTATGGCGAAGTTTAAGTGCAAAAGCAAGGTTTTCATAAACGGTCATATGGGGATAAAGTGCATAGTTCTGGAAAACCATTGCGATATCGCGGTCTTTCGGTGCAACATCGTTAACGCGTTTGTCGCCGATGAGAAGATCACCGTCAGAGATTTCTTCAAGACCTGCAATCATACGAAGAGTGGTGGATTTTCCGCATCCGGAAGGGCCAACAAGAACGATAAATTCTTTGTCTTTAATGTCGAGGTTAAATTCCTGAACAGCAACAATGCCTTCATCGGTTACTTCAAGATTGGTCTTGAGTTTTTCGCCTTTTTTGACCTTTTTAAGGTCGTCGCCGTTAAAAGGGTAAATCTTTTTAACGTTTCTAAGAGTTACAGTTGACATAGATAATGCTTTTGAACGTTCCCGATTCCGGCAGAACGCACTCATCTGTTCGGAGCAAAACCGAACAGATATTACGGCAGGTCTCCACACTGTCGCACCGCAAAGCAAAGCGGTAAAAAATATCCTCCTTTTTTGTTACCGCAATCTATTTGGTGGAGTAGAAATACGGATAACATAATTAACATAATCATACCACCGGGATAATAAAAATGCAATTGGATTCAATTCATAGTAATTGTTGAAAGTTTTTGGTGATAATGTTAAAATAATTCAAAAAATGGCTTTTGCTGATAAATATGCCAAAAAATTATCATAAAATTTTGAAAATACGATATAAATAATATAATATATAAAGATACCTCGAAAAAATGCCAAAATTTGAAAAAATCCCTATGCAAAATGAACAAATAAAAAACCATGAGGTTAGGAAAAACGCAGAAGTTTTTTAAACTTGTTGAAAAAAACAATAGGTGAGAGTATTATAGTTCTGTGGAAACGTTGGAATCGTTTCCAACATTAAAATTTCGGAAATCCCGAAAAGAGATTCTTAGGAGGAAAAAACATGAAAAAGCTTTTTGCTATGCTTCTCGCTCTCATTATGGTTCTTTCCTTTGCTGCATGCAGCAATGAACCTGCTGGCGATGGCACCGGCTCCGTTTATTGGCTCAACTTCAAACCCGAGTCTGACGAAGTACTTAAAGAAATTGCAGCAATGTACACTGCAGAAACCGGCGTAGAAGTTAAAGTTGAAACCGCAGCTTCCGGTACCTACAGCGAAACCCTTACCGCAGAAATGGATAAGAGCAGCGCTCCTACCATCTTCGTAGTAAGCCCTAACGGTGTTCCTACTTGGGGTGAATATTGCCTCGATCTTACCGACACCGCAATCGCAAAAGAACTTTCTACCGATGCTTACAACGTATATGATGAAAACGGCAAACTCGTTTCCATCGGTTACTGCTATGAATGCTATGGTATCATCGTAAACAACGCTCTCCTTAATGCAGCAGGTTACGACGTAGCAGACATCAAAGGTTTTGATGACCTCAAAGCTATCGCAGAAGACATCACTGCTCGTTCCGAAGAACTCGGCTTCGCAGCATTCACTTCCGCAGGCATGGATGGCGGCTCTTCCTGGAGATTCACCGGCCACCTCATCAACCTCGAATACGTTCACGAATTCCGTGATAATCCCGAAGCATGGGGCAACGGCGCATATGGCCCTGCAGAACTTACCGGTAAATACATGGATAACTTCAAAGCTCTCTATGACCTCATGGTTGAAAACGCAACCGCAGACCGTAAAGAACTTGCAAACGGCGGCTTCGATGCTAACGCAGAATTCGCAAACGGCGAAGCAGCATTCTATGTAAACGGCAACTGGGAGTATTCTTCCCTCCTCGATAAAGGCATGAACGCTGAAGATCTTTACATGATTCCTTATTACAGCGGCATTGACGGCGAAGAAAAAGCAGGTCTTAACTGCGGTACTGAAAACTACTGGGCAATCAACGGCACTGCATCTGAAGAAGACATCCAGGCAACCATGGACTTCCTCGTATGGCTCGTAACCGATCCTGAAGCATCCGAAATGGCTGTTGGAACCTTCGGCGTAATGCCTTATAAATCTGCTGCAGAATCCACCAACAGATTCCTTGCACAGGCAAACGCATATCTTGCAGACGGTTGCTATAACTTCGCTTGGGTTACCAACTATCAGCCCAACGTTGACGCATACCGTGCAACTGCTGTTTCCGCAATGAATGAATATAACGCTGATCCTTCCGATGCAAACTGGGCAAAAGTTGTTGCAGCATTCATCGATGGTTGGGCAACTCAGTACGCACTTGCTAACGGCTGATATTAATTGCTGAAAACTTAAAAAAGCAGTTTCGCTTCAAGAAAATTTAACGGAGCGAGCATATCGCTCGCTCCGTTCTTGTTATATCATCGGAAAAGCTGCACGAGGCTTTTTGGTGACCCTTTTTTAATTCAATTGGCAGGAGTTGAGCAAATGAGAATCAAACATGACAGCACTGCGGTTAACAGCGATATGATTCGTAAACCGATTCAGCGCTGGGCACCGTTCTTTATCTATCCGATGGTAGCGGCATTCCTTGTCGGATTTGTATGGCCTTTCTTCCATGGTCTCTTCCTTTCATTCTGCAGCTTCAAAACCACCAGTAACTGGACATGGATTGGACTTGAAAACTACGGAAAAGCACTCCATGATGAAGGATTTATCTATTCTTTCGGCTTTACTGCACTTTTTGCGGTTGTTTCCCTTGTCCTCATCAACGTTTTTGCTTTTGCCGTTGCATATGCCCTTACCCAGAAAATCAAAGGCGCAAATATCTTCAGAACCGTTTTCTTCATGCCTAACCTTATCGGCGGTATCGTTCTCGGTTATATCTGGAGCATGATTTTTGATGGCTTCCTCGGATATTATCAGACCTCCATTCTTATGGATACAACCTGGGGCTTCTGGGGACTTATCATCCTCACCTGCTGGCAGCAGATCGGTTATATGATGATCATCTATATCGCAGGCCTTCAGGCAGTTCCGGAGGACATGCTCGAAGCTGCAAAGATAGACGGTGCAAACGGTTGGCAGACCCTTTTCAAGGTCACTATCCCCAACGTAATGCCTTCTATCACCATCTGCACCTTCCTTTCTCTTACCAACGGATTCAAGCTTTTCGACCAGAACCTTGCTCTTACCGGCGGTTATCCTTATAACATCAACCCGGACGGTACAGCAGTACATACAACCGAAATGCTCGCTCTTAACATTTATCAGACTTTCTATGGACAGAACTCTGCATCCCGCGGTGTTGCACAGGCAAAAGCCGTCCTGTTCTTTATCCTCGTTGCGACTTTGGCTATTGCACAGCTTACCGCAACCCGTAAAAAGGAGGTACAGCAGTAATGAAAGGCTCCTTCCAGAAAGAAAAACTTGGAAAAACTCTTACAACAGTTGCGTTTATCCTTCTTTCAATCATCTATGTCTTCCCGGTATTGATGGTTGTAATCAACTCCTTTAAAGTTAATACATTCGTAAAAACAGATACTTTCGGCTGGCCAAGCGGAGAAAGCTTTGCCGGACTTGATAACTTTATCACCGGTATGACCTTCGGCGGATATCCTTTCTCCAATTCTGTTATTTACAGCATTATCATCACCCTTCTCGGAACTTTCCTTATTCTTCTCTTCACTTCCATGGCAGCATGGTATATCTCCCGTGTAGACTCTGTTTTCTGCCGCATTGTCTATTACGCATGCGTTTTCTCCATGGTAGTTCCTTTCCAGATGGTAATGTTCACCCTTTCAAAAACCGCAGATACCCTTAAACTCAATACTCCTTGGACTATACCTGTAATTTATCTTGGATTCGGCGCAGGACTTGCCGTTTTCATGTTCGTTGGATTTGTAAAGAGCATTCCGTTGGATATCGAAGAAGCTGCCGCAATCGACGGCTGCAGCCCCATTAAAACATATTTCAGCGTTGTTCTTCCGATGATGAAACCCACCATGATTTCCGTAGCAATCCTCGAAATCATGTGGATCTGGAATGACTATCTCCTTCCGTATCTTGTTCTCGACCGTACCGAATACAGAACCATCCCGATTCATATTCAGTACCTTAAAGGAAGCTATGGAACCGTTGACCTTGGTGCAACCATGGCGCTCATCCTTTTGAGCATCGTTCCCGTAATCATTTTCTACCTCACTTGCCAGAAACACATTATCAAAGGTGTTGCTGCCGGTGCAGTAAAAGGCTGATACCTTAAAAATTTTATAAACGAAGGAGGCGTGCCTTATGACCATAAAGGATCTTGCAAAAAGAACCGGATATGGCGTCGCTACGGTTTCGCGTGTGCTTAATAACCACCCGAACGTAAGCGAAAAGGCGCGCCGTTCTATTTTGGCGGCTGTTGAAGAAAGCGGGTTCCAAATCAACGAAAATGCGAAGCAGCTTAAACAGCAAAAAGCGACCTCGATTCTCGTTGTAGTAAAAGGCACCTCCAACGAGATGTTCGGTTCTCTTGTTGAGGCGATTCAAAGCAGCGTTGCAGAAACGGAATATCCTCTTTTTGTGGATTATATCGACGAAAACGCAAACGAGGTTTTAAGAGCCGTTTCTCTCTGCAGAGAGAAAAAACCTCTCGGAATTCTTATCCTTGGCGGAAACAGCGACCATTTCCTCGATGATTTTGATAAAATAGAGATTCCCTGCGTGCTCGTATCAAACGATGCATCAAAGCTTCCGTTCAGGAATCTTTCAAGCGTATATACAGATGACCGCCTTGCGGCAAAAAAGGCCATGGACACCCTTATTGAGCTTGGCCATAGAGAAATCGTTGTGGTCGGCGGCGATAAAGATATCTCCGATACCGCAAGACTCCGTTATGAAGGCTGTGTTGATTCCTGCGCCGAGCACGGAATCGTTTTCAATGTAAAATCCGATTATCGCGGAGTCCGTTTTTCCTATCAGGACGGCTATAACGCCACAAAAGACCTTATCGAAAGCGGAAAAAGCTTCACAGCGCTTTTTGCCGCCGCAGATGTTATGGCAATCGGCGCCATAAGAGCATTAAAAGATAAGGGGCTTCGCGTTCCGGAAGATGTTTCCGTAATCGGCTTCGATGGTTTAAGGCTCGGTTCTTTCCTTGTTCCAAAATTGAGCACCATCGAACAGTCCGTGGAAATCATGGCAAAGCGAAGTGTGGAAATTCTTCTTTCCTGCATCGAAAAAAGAGGAACTTCCGAACACCAGGTCGTACCTTTTAAAGTTTGCCAAAGAGAAAGCACAAAAGAAATCTGATTATAAAATAAAAAGATGAGCACGGAATAAAATCCGTGCTCATCTTTTTTATAATCGGTGCTCATTCATCTTTTGCGTTCTTGTTTATGCCAAGACTCTTCCAGAAATTGCCGAAGTCCTCTCTGGTAACATTTCCGCCGTTCGATAAAATCTCATAAGATTCATCCTGCCAGCGGTAGCGTATCTCTGTTTCTTCATATCCGTTTCGGATATAAAAATTCTTTCTTCTTCGGCGGATTTCTTTTTCTTCGCAATCCGGAAGTTCTCTCTCGATATCAACGATAATCCTCATATCCTTTTTGATGCGTCTGATTGCCGCAAGAGCTTTTGTTCCAATTCCTTTTCCGCGGATTTCCAAAGCCGTTGCAATATAAATTATATGGGAAATATCGCCGCTGTTTAGAAGAATCGCAAAGCCGGAAAAATCTCCGTCCTGATAAAAACCAAAGGTTTCATAATGTCCGCTTTCGTTTTTAATCATTTTACTGAAAGAAAAACGCTCGTTTTCCGGGAAGGATTCAATATACAGCTTTTCGATTTTATCAAGGTCTTTGGAATTTTTGCCGATGCGTCTTGTGATAAACATATTTTCCTCCGAAGAAACTTTATATTAAATATTATATCAGCCGAAGAAAATTATGCAAACCAAATTTTCAGTAATGAAAAAATTTATAAAGAGTCTGGTACGATGCAAAAAACTCGCTGAGCTTTGTGTTGGTTTTTGAACCCGGGTCGTTTATGATAAATTTATCCGCAGAAAGGGAAGAACCCCCGGTATATCCGGTGATAACGACCCAATGTTGGGAACCTGCGGAATTTTTTGCCCCGATGAGTACGGGTTTTCCATCGGAAAGGATATCATAAACCGTTTTAAGATAGTTCTCTTGCCAGAAATTAACGGTATAATCCGCCGGCCAATATACATTTCCTTTTGAATCATAGGAAAGATTTTTCATCATACTGTCCGGACGGATAAATGTGTTTTCTCTGTATGATTCCATCATGGCAATGCCCGTTGTAACGCATCCGATTTGTCCGATGGTCTTTCCGGAAGAACCGATTTTTACAGAGGCCCAACGGCTGTCTGTTTGCTTTAGATCCAGAACATCAAGAGATACCGCAGGATAGGAAAGAACGCTTTTAGAGAGGAAATCGGCGCTTACACAGCCGGTTTTGATTCCGTCATAAAGAATCCTTGCCCAATATCCGTTGGAGGAAAGGATTATAACGTTTTCTCCCTTTGTAACAGACCCTATTACGGGAAAGTTTTTTCCTGCGCCGCTTCGGACATTAAGATTTCCGCTTTTTGTTGCAACAAAAGCGGTACTATCGGAAACAACGGTTATATAATCCCCGTGGCAATATCCGAATTTGCCCTCGGCATATTCGATTTTCCACCAATCGCCGGTTTTGGATATGAGGGTAACATAATCCCCCTTTTTAAGAACCCCGGCGATATATGAAGAAGCCGAAGGCGCGCTTCGGATATTAAGATTTCCGCTTTCGGTAGAAACTTTTCCTGCCATGGAATCTGCCTCTGCGGCATAGACCGGAGCAGTGGAAATAATCGCCGCAAGAGCGGCAGAAAGAGTTATGGAAACAATTCTTTTCATTTGTTCACCTCGCTTTTTGGTATGCAAAAATTATACCATGCATCACAAAAGAGCGGAACAGGCCAAATGTTTCCATAAAATTCGCCTAAAGATAACAGCGTATATCCACAGCAAGCCGTTCTTCAAGAGTTATAAGCCGCTTTGCGATATCTTTTGATTGTTCGTCTGCGGCTTTATATTCATTAAGATATTTCGAGAGGGATTTTACCCCCATGTTGCATCCGTCCGTCATAAGATCCGCAACGGTTTTATCGTTTTCCTCCATCAGCATTTTAAAATTTGTCTTTATCCAGGACATGCCTTTTAACATAGGGTTCGGGTCTTTTCCTTCGTCGCCATGTTTTCTTAAAAGGGTTCTGATTTCTCTTTCAAGCTTTTCGTGCTCCTCTTTACAGTCGATAAGAAGCTTCCTGAAAGGCTCTGCATTAACGCAGTCTTTAACCTCATCAATGGATGAAATCCCCATCTCGACCCCTGCGTCGCATTCTCTTAAAAGTTTGATAGTATCGTTTTCTGCCATAAAATCGCTCCTTTCTTTGGAAGTATTATGCCCAAAAAGCGGCGCAGATATCATTGACGAACAAATTTTTTAGTATATAATAGTTTTATAAAAAACACATCGGGAGATGAACCCTATGGAAAAATTTTTACTTAAAACAGAATCAGAGCGCAAAACCGTATCGGAAGAAAAGAACAGGGAATACGTCGATATTCTTTCAAAAATGATAAACTGCAAAACAGTTTTTACCGAGGACGGAGAAAACGCAAAGGAATACGAAAAACTTTATGCCGTAATCGACGAAGTTTTTCCGAATATCCGCGAAAAAGCAGAAAGACTCACATTCGGAAAAGGCTGTTTTGTATATGTTATAAAAGGCAAAAATCCGAAGAAAAACATAATGCTCATGTCCCATCACGACGTTGTTGAAGGCGGCGATGGTTGGGATTCCGATCCTTTTGTTGCAACAGAAAAAGACGGAAATCTCTATGGTCGCGGAACTATCGATACAAAAACTTCGATTTTTGCAGAGCTTGCCGCCGCAGAAGAACTTCTTGCGGAAGGTTATGATTTCGAAGGCATAAACCTCTATATCGGTTCTTCAAATAACGAAGAAACAAGCGGCGACGGAATGGTTCTTGCAACGGAATATTTTAAGAAAAATGAAATCCGTTTCGATACCGTTCTTGATGAAGGCGGCGCCATAACCGAGGGAATGATTCCCGGAGTTAAAAATAAAAGCGCAATGGTTGCGGTGCATGAAAAAAGCCGCCATGTATTCAGATGCAAAGCCTCTGTTTCATCAAAAGGCCATACAAGCCTTAACGGAAGCAGCGACAGCGCCGTTGTTGCCATAAGCAAGTTTGTTGCGGAAGTAAGCAAAAAAGCCGATAAAATCTATAAAGGAAATTTCTATCCGGAAGTAAAAGCAACCTTTGAACGCCATGTTCCGTATATGGCGTTCCCGATGAACGTTCTCTTCGGAAATATCGGGATTTTTGCTCCGATAATCAAAAAAATTATGATGAATATCCCTTCCGCAAGCGCAATGCTCTCAACCGGAATGTTCTTTACAACTGCTTCTTCCGGCCCTGATAAAAATATCCAGATCAGAGATAAAGAGGCGGAAGTCACCCTGATGCTCCGCTGTGTAAGGGAAGAAGACCTTTATCGCGGTCTTGAGGAAATACGCAAAATCGGTGAAAAATATAATGTCGAGGTTGAAGAAATCTATCACGATTACTGCAACCCGACGGATTTTAACGGCGAAGCATATAAAACCGTTGAAAAACTTCTCCATCAGAATTTTCCGGATGTTGCCGTTGCTCCTTTCCTTTTAACCGCCGCAACGGATGCCAGAAGATTTACCGATGTTGCGGATAATATAATCCGTTTTGCTCCGGTGGATTTGAGCAAACAGCAGTTTGCCTCCATTCACGGCGCAAACGAAAACATCAAGATAAAAAACATCGGCGAATGTGTTTTGTTCTATAAAGATTTCATAAAAATGATATAAAAGCAAAAAAACAGCGTACCGCTTTTGCGGTACGCTGTTTTACTGTATAAAGCTTAATTATTTGTTTCTGATAGCTGCCTGTCCTGCTATCTGCAAAAGAGGAAAATTAAGCTCTAACTCTGTCATTTTTGTAGACGGTTTTCAGCCCGTTGTTTTCTGTAAATACATAGCAATAACCACGATAAATCAAAATGACGCTATCACCGTATTCCAATTCCTTTTCTTCAATAATTCCTCTTTCAGATTTCATAAGCTGTAATTTGCTTTTGCCAAACTGATATGCTTCAAAGGCAAGTTCTTTCATTGAGTGAGAATCGTTGATACCCATTCGCTCGCACATACGCTCCCGTGCATGGTTTGTTAAGTAAAGGTGATTTTTGCGAATATCTAAAAAGCCTTCTTCACTGTACAAATCGGTTTTATAGCATTTTACATTATAGTAGCGATTATATTTGCCTTGTCGGGTTCTGCCGACTTCGTTATAGCCTTGCCGATTGTAACCCTCGCTATCATATTCGGAAACTCTATTTGGTATAGGCTTTTTAGTTGTAGGTTTTGGTTTGCGTAAAAGCAGCGGCAAAAGACACAAGAAAACAACTAAAAGCAAAAATATTAAAGGTAGATATTCCACATTGTTCACCTCTAATCACATTATAACGGTTTATAACGAAAATTCAATAGACATACAAAAATCCCCTCGGATTGCTCCGAGGGGAGTGAATTGTTTTGAAGCCTTGCAATTACTTGTTTCTGATAGCTGCCTGTGCTGCTGCAAGTCTTGCAATCGGAACACGGAAAGGAGAGCAGGAAACATAAGAAAGTCCAACTCTGTGGCAGAAATCGATGGTGGAAGGATCGCCGCCATGTTCGCCGCAGATTCCGAGATGGATATCGGGGCGGGTCTGACGACCGAGTTTTGCTGCCATTTCAACAAGTTTGCCAACGCCGTCCTGGTCGAGTCTTGCAAAAGGATCGGATTCATAGATCTTCTTGTCATAGTAAGAACCGAGGAATGCGCCTGCGTCGTCACGGCTGAAGCCGAAGGTCATCTGGGTAAGGTCGTTGGTACCGAAGGAGAAGAACTCTGCCTCTTTTGCGATTTCATCAGCAAGAAGAGCAGCTCTGGGGATCTCGATCATGGTACCTACTTTATAAGTAAGTTTAACGCCGTTTTCTGCGATAACTTTTTCAGCGGTTTCAACAACAACGTTCTTTACATATTTAAGCTCTTTAAGTTCGCCAACAAGGGGAATCATGATTTCCGGAACGATGGTCCATTCGGGATGAGCTTTGTTTACGTTGATAGCAGCCTCGATAACAGCTCTGGTCTGCATCTCTGCGATTTCGGGATAGGAAACAGCAAGGCGGCAGCCGCGGTGACCCATCATGGGGTTGAATTCATGGAGGCTTGCGATGGTTGCTTTAAGGTCTTCAACAGTAAGTCCCATTTCGGAAGCAAGAGCAATAATGTCTTCTTCTGCGGAAGGAAGGAACTCGTGAAGAGGCGGGTCGAGGAAGCGGATAGTAACTGCTTTGCCTTCAAGAGCCTCATAAAGACCTTCGAAGTCGCCTCTCTGCATAGGAAGAAGTTTTGCAAGAGCAGCTCTGCGGTGTTCTTCATCGTGAGAAACGATCATCTCGCGCATTGCTGCGATACGGTCAGGATCGAAGAACATGTGCTCGGTACGGCAAAGGCCGATGCCTTCTGCACCGAATTTAACTGCCTGTTTTGCATCTCTGGGGGTATCTGCGTTGGTGCGAACACCGAGGGTTCTGATTTCATCAGCCCAGCCCATAAGAGTGCCGAAATAACCGGAGATGGAAGCAGCAACAGTAGGAATTGCTTCGCCATAGATTTTACCGGTGGAACCATCAAGGGAGATGTAGTCGCCTTCGCGGAAGGTTTTTCCGCCGAGTTCGAAGTATTTCTCTTCTTCATGCATGATGATATCGCCGCAGCCTGCTACACAGCAAGTTCCCATTCCGCGAGCAACAACTGCTGCGTGGGAAGTCATACCGCCGCGAACAGTAAGGATACCCTGGGAATGATGCATACCTTCGATATCTTCGGGAGAGGTTTCAAGACGGCAAAGAACAACTTTCTCGCCGCGGTTTGCCCATTCAACTGCTTCATCAGCGGTGAAAACAACTCTGCCGCATGCAGCACCGGGAGATGCAGGAAGTGCAGAACCAACGGGCTGTGCTGCTTTAAGAGCGGTTGCATCAAACTGAGGATGAAGAAGTGCATCAAGAGATTTGGGGTCAACAGACATAACAGCTTCTTCTTTGGTGATAAGGCCTTCTTCAACAAGGTCGCATGCAACTTTAAGAGCTGCGCTTGCGGTACGTTTGCCGTTTCTGGTCTGGAGCATATAGAGTTTGCCGTTTTCAACGGTAAATTCCATATCCTGCATATCATGATAATGGTTTTCGAGTTTCTTTGCGATTGCAGCAAATTCTTCATAGATGCCTTCGCGGATATCGTTGAGCTGTTCAATGCTCTGAGGAGTACGGATACCAGCAACAACGTCTTCGCCCTGTGCGTTGATAAGGAATTCGCCGAAGAGTTTGTTTTCGCCGGTTGCGGGGTTACGGGTAAATGCAACACCGGTACCGGAAAGGTTGCCGCTGTTACCGAATACCATGGACTGTACGTTTACTGCAGTACCCCAGGTATAAGGAATATCGTTCATGCGGCGGTAATAGT
>JAFYOZ010000019.1 GCA_017547705.1 Oscillospiraceae bacterium | reverse complement strand
GCTTTATTGCTTCTTTATAGTGGCTTATTGTTCCTTGTCGTAAGTTTCTTGCTTTCATATCAAGAACATACTCTTCAAAACCTTCCTCAAAGGTTTTGTCCATTTTATGGCTCATCTTAATTTTGTCCATAAAAACCCTCCTAACCAATAAAAAAATGAGGCCCATCATTCGCCTTTTCGGTGAAATGACGTGCCTCATTCATTTGAACAGTTTTATGAACAGTTATTCAAAAACAAAGTGGAAAAAATGGCTTATTTGCAAGCTTCGTAAACTGCTACGGAAACAGCAACGGTTGCGCCGACCATGGGGTTATTACCCATGCCGATAAGTCCCATCATTTCTACGTGTGCCGGAACAGAGGAAGAACCTGCGAACTGTGCATCGGAATGCATACGACCCATGGAGTCGGTAAGACCATAGGATGCAGGACCTGCTGCAACGTTATCGGGATGGAGAGTTCTGCCGGTGCCGCCGCCGGATGCTACGGAGAAATATTTTCTGCCGTTTTCAAGTGCCCATTTTTTATAGGTACCTGCAACAAGGTGCTGGAAACGGGTGGGGTTGGTGGAGTTACCGGTGATGGAGATATCAACCTCTTCGCTCTGCATGATTGCAACGCCCTCGCGGGTATCGTTTGCACCATAGCAGCGGATATTTCCGCGTTCGCCTTCGCTGAATCTTACTTCGCGAACAACTTTAAGCTCGTCGTGCTCAAAATCGAAATCGGTTTCAACATAGGTAAAACCGTTGATTCTGGAGATGATGTATGCGGCGTCTTTTCCAAGTCCGTTAAGAATAACTCTGATAGGAGTTTTTCTTGCTTTGTTTGCGTTTCTTGCAATACCGATTGCGCCCTCTGCTGCAGCAAAGGATTCGTGACCTGCGAGGAATGCAAAGCATTTGGTCTCTTCGGAAAGAAGCATTGCGCCAAGGTTACCGTGACCAAGTCCAACTTTTCTCTGTTCTGCAACAGAACCGGGGATGCAGAAGGACTGGAGAGCTTCACCGATGCATTTTGCTGCATCTGCTGCGGAAGTTACACCGCGTTTAATGCCGATTGCTGCACCAAGGGTGTATGCCCAAACTGCGTTTTCGAATGCGATGGGCTGAACGCCTTTTACAAGGGATTCAACATCTACGCCTTTTTCAAGGCAAATTTCTCTTGCTTCTTCAAGGGAAGCAAAACCGTTTTCTTTAAGACAGGCTTCGATTTTGGGAAGTCTTCTTTCTTTACCTTCAAATTCTGCCATGATTATTGCTCCTCCTTTCCTTATTCTTCTCTCGGGTCGATGTATTTGGGTGCATCGGCATAACGGCCATAGGTTCCGGTGTTCTTTTCAAGTGCAACATCTGCAGGAACGCCGTGACGGATATCTTCCATCATTTTTCCAAGGCGAACAAATTTATAGCCGATGGTTTCGTTGTTTTCATCAAGTGCAACGGAGCTGATATATCCTTCGGTAAGGTCAAGATAGCGAACGCCTTTTGCGTTGGTGCTATAGATGGTACCGATGGAGCTGCGAAGTCCTTTACCAAGGTCTTCAAGTCCTGCACCGATAGGAAGACCGTCTTCAGAGAATGCAGTCTGGCTTCTGCCATAAACAAGCTGGAGGAAGATTTCTCTCATAGCTACGTTGATAGCGTCGCAAACAAGGTCGGTGTTAAGAGCTTCGAGAATGGTTTTTCCGGGAAGAATTTCGCCGGCCATTGCTGCGGAATGGGTCATACCGGTACAGCCGATGGTTTCTACAAGAGCTTCTTCGATAATTCCGTTTTTTACGTTAAGGGTGAGTTTGCAAGCGCCCTGCTGAGGTGCGCAAGCGCCGATACCATGGGAAAGACCGGAGATATCTTTGATCTCATAAGCTTTTACCCAGCGGCCCTCTTCGGGAATAGGTGCCGGTCCGTGGTGCGGTCCTTTGGTAACGGAACACATCCTTTCAACATCTTTTGAGCAGTTCATTTTTATGCCCCTCTCATATGTAAATTTTTGCTTTTGCACAGTATTATTTCGGTTTTGGGCATTTTATGCCCCTAAACTGAGCCATAATAATTATATATAAAAAAAACGGGTAAATCAATAGCCATTTTATTCCGCGTTTTTTATAAAATTCGCGTATTTTTAAGTTTTTTGTTATTTTGGCGGGTTTTTATTTTTGGGAATTGTCAAAATGGACTAAAAGGGGATTTTCCCTTTTTGGTGAAAAGGGCAAAAGGCGAAAAAAAGAGAGCTTTTTGAATTGAAAATTCTAAAAAGCTCCGTTTTACATTTTTTATTTTTCGGAAATTTCTATTACTTTTTTGATTTCGCTGCTGAATAATCTGACAAAATCGTCTTCGTCGGGGTAATGGTTTCTTTCAAGTTCTTCCTCTATATCAAAGATTTTGTCTGTTACATCAACATCTATTTTGCTGTATTTCATCGTGATTTTATCTATATTTTTTTCTTCCTCTTTTTCGCGCAGTTTTAATTTTTCCTTAAGGTTGTTTTTTTGAACCGTCAGTCCAAACATTTCTTCTTCGAGACGTTTTTTCTCTTTTTTCTGGAAGAAGTTAAGTCTTTTGATGCGGTCCCGTGCTGCATCCCATTTTTTCTCCGCCGCTTCGATTTCTTTTCTGATTGCTTCGGTTTTTCTTTTTTCTTCTTCAACAAACTTATCTTCTTCCGCTTCTATTTTTTCTCTTTCTTTTTCAAGTTCAGCTTTTTTGGCGGAGAGTTTTTCATATCTTCCCGGATGTATTTTCCAATATGCGGCGGTAAGTTCTTCCTGACTTTTTTCCATACCTTCGTCACAGCCGTAAACAACTCCCATAATTTCCGGACAATGGTGTTCTTTTACCTCTTTATTATTGCTTCCGGTAAAAATTTCAACGGCTCTTTCCGCAACCATTTTTACAAACACATGGTCGCCGCTGATTTCAAGGATGCTTACAAGAAAACCGGAAGAGAGTTTTGAAAGTTTTTCACGTCTTTTATGACGAACCTTGTCGTTTTCCATGTCCTCCTTTATAAGTTCCAGTACTCTTGTGTGGAGTTTAATATTTTCCTCCATATCCTTAGCGGTTTTTATGTCTTTTTTCGCCGCTGTCTGTATTCTGAAAATTTCCGAACTATTGTCCTTCATAAAAGAATTATATGCTAAGAATTTAACCGCACCGAAGAATTTTGCGCAAATTTCGTTGCAGGCTTCCACATATTCTGTGTCGTCTTCGATTTTTTGTATAAGTTCAACAGCTTTTGGATAGCATTCTTCGAGCACAGCTATGGCTGCGGTTGCTTCTTCGGGTGTTCTTGCCGCAAAGGCAGAATTATAGCCTTTACAGAAAACTTTTTCCCAAGCGGAAGGTTCTTTTTCCGTTTTTTTCGTTTCTTCGGGAACCGCAGGAACGGGTTCCGGCTTCGGAGCAGGTTTTTTGTATCTTTTTCCGCAGAGTTCACATTCGTAATGGTCGCCGCAGTCAACAACATCTCCGCCGCAGTTTTTGCATTTTAAAAGGCAGAGACCGCCGTTCATTACAATGTATTTTGCGTCGCAGCCCCAGCAATACAAAACCCCGTTCATTTCAATAAGGTCGCCGCCGCATTTTTTGCAGGATATTTTTTCCATAATTATCCCTCTTTTTCTTCCATAAGGAATTTAAATCTTTCGATAATTTCTTTAAAAACCTCGTCGGTGTATTCGGCTATTTCTTCCGTTCCGAAAAGGCTTTCAAGTCCGTGTGCCTTTACAAATTCATCGGCGGCTTTTGCATAGCGGCGAACTTCGTATTTTTTAAGATGAACGGCGTCCTTTATTTCCTGCTCGGAAAGGCCGGTAACTTCGCCTTTATAAAGGCGTTCAAGGCTTTCGGCATAATATTTCATATCGTTCATGGAGCCAAAAAGAATCCGCATATCGTCCGGCAGCATTTTATCGAACCAGGGAGTTATATTTCTTTCAATTCTGTAAACCATCAAATTTCGCCAGCCTTTCGGTTTATTATAATTTTAGTATATCACTTTACATTAAGTGATACAAGCAAAGCGGAACGGTCAAGACCGTTCCCTACGGTTGTAATTTACCAATTTGGTCGAGCATTAAATCTATACAAAAAACCGTTGCCGGCCTGAACGGCAACGGTCGAAAATCGGAATATCCGTTCTTTTAATGGAGAGCTTTGTCCCCTAAAAAGGGGACAGCAGTTGCGGGAGCAACGCAGGGGTGTAAAAGGCGTTTCTTTGGCGGGTACCGCCGTTTCTTTGCGCCAGTCAAAGAAATGGGGGTACATATATGACACCTCATCCGTCAAAACCTTCGGTTTTGCCACCTTTTGCTCGCCGCAGACGGCAGACCCCTCTGTTTCGCTTTGCTCAACATCTCCCCTAACAGGGGAGTCTCCTCAAGGAGAAGGCTTAAAAAG
>JAFYOZ010000018.1 GCA_017547705.1 Oscillospiraceae bacterium | reverse complement strand
CACACCATAGGGCATCAGCCTCTTCTACACTCCATTTAGGGAAGAGTTCAACAATTTCGTGGATATTCGATTCTGTACCCATGACTTTTCCGTGAAAAATTTTTTTAGCTTCCTTCTCTGCCACTTCTGCTAATCTGTTCATACAACCCCTCCTCTGATTTATTGAATTATAGCATGGATCACAATAAAAAGACAGAGGCAAATACCTCTGTCATACTTTTATCCTGCAACTTCCAGCATGTTTTCTGCAAAAATGCCGTAGCCCTTTGTGGGATCGTTTACAAATACATGGGTAACTGCGCCAACCAGCTTTCCGTTCTGAACGATAGGGGAACCGCTCATGCCTTGAACGATTCCGCCGGAAAGTGCGATAAGATCTTCGTCTGTAACGCGGATTATCATGTTTTTTGTAAGGCTGTCGTCGGAAAGATTTACCTGAATTATTTCAATGTCATATTCCACAACCTCACAGCCTTCAAGGGTGGAATAAATTACGGCAGCTCCTTCATAAACTTCCTGTTTATGAGCAATAGGAGCGCTGAAACCTTCGATTTCGTAATCAAGAATGCCGTAAAGTCCGGCTTCACTGTTGATTTTGATATCACCCATATCTCCACCGGTAAAAGCTCCGCCAAGTTCACCGGGAACTCCGGGAACGCCTTTATTTATTTTTGTAATGGCGGCGGGAACAATTTCTCCGGTTGAAAAGGGTATGGGAGATTTTGTGTCAATGTCACAGACTGCGTGTCCAAGACCTGCAAAAGCCATTGTTTCCGGGTTATAAAACGTCATAGTGCCAATTCCTGCAGAACTGTCCCTGACCCAAAATCCGGCCTTATAACCGCTTTTATCTGCGAGCATTTTTGGCTGAATACTGATGACCAAAGTGCTTTCATCACGAACTATTTCAAATTCAAGGGAGTTTCCGCCGCTGTTTTTGATATACTCCGCAACTTCTTCGTTGGTATATACGGGATTTTTATTGATGGCTTTTATAAGGTCACTTATTTGAAGACCGCTTTCTGCTCCGGGACAGCAAGAACCGCCAAGAGTTTCGATGTTTGAAAACCCTACAACAAGGACTCCGTCGGTAAACATTTTTACTCCAAAAGGGGAACCGCATACAACCACAATTTGCTCATCGGTGACAGCAACGTTTACTGTTTTTACTGGAACAGCGTTCATGAATTTTACTGTTGCTGTGTATGAATTTTCGGCTGTTTGCATGGCTTGAGCTGTTTTATTGGAACAAAAATCAAAAGAGAAAAACTTTCCGTAAGTTCCGGGAAGGGAAAGGGAACTTTTGCTTTCGGAGTAGAATTTTTCAGGAATTTGCCTTTCAAAAACGAAAACGGCGGAAATTGTTAAAAACGTCATAATAACCAGAATTGCAGCAAAAAATTTATAAATTCTGTAGAACAAAATATCACCTCCTTCAGAGAGTATTTTTTCGCAAAAATACGTTTATATGTTCGCCAAAGTTTTGCTTGATTATTCTCTGAAAAAGACATATAATATTGTATATAAAAATAAATTAAATATTTATAAAGAAATTTTCAAAAACCTATTGACTAATGCATATACTTTATGTTATAGTATATTCACCTCTAAAAGGGTTTATTTTTTTGCGCAAAAAAACCCGTGTCCTTAATATGAGGGAGGCAAAAATTCCAAGAATCAGGAGGTGCCGCAATGCGAGTCAAAATAGTGTTGGCATGCACTGAGTGCAAACAACGCAACTACACAACCAAGAAAAACAAAAAGAACGATCCGGACAGACTTGAAATGAAAAAATATTGCAGGTTCTGCCGTAAACACACGCTCCACAAAGAGACGAAGTAAGGAAAGGAAGAGGTATTACCGTGGCTAATGAAAATACTGCGAAAAAGCCGTCCCTTTTCTCTAGAGTAAAACGTTTCTTCAAAGACATCTTTGGTGAACTTAAAAAAGTTGTTTGGCCCAGCAAAAAAACTGTCGTCAATAACACCATCGTTGTAATTGTAGTCGTTATCATCTCTTCGATCGGAATCAGCTTGATTGACTATTTCTTCGGTCTTGTACTCAGGCTGTTCTTCGGCTCTTAATGCGCGAAAGGAACTGAGTTTATGTCTGAAACTCCTAAATGGTATGTTGTCCACACCTATTCCGGATATGAGAATAAGGTATCCGAAAATATTGAAAAGGTTATCGAGAATAAGCGTTTTAAAGACCTTATCTTTGATGTAAGTGTACCGACCGAAACTATTGTTGAGGTAAATGACAACAAAAAGCGTGAAGTGGAACGCAAAATTTTCCCGGGCTATGTCCTTGTTAAGATGATCCTTACGGACGAATCCTGGTACGTTGTCAGAAATACTCGCGGTGTAACCGGTTTTGTAGGTCCTGCTTCCAAGCCTGTTCCTCTCAGCGAAGAGGAAGTTGCAAAGCTTGGTATCGGCTCTAAATCCGTTGAAGTAAAATACTCCGTCGATGACATTGTATCTATTGTAAGCGGTCCGCTCGAAGGCTTCGAAGGCAAGGTCGAGTCCATTGACCTTACCGCAAATAAAGTTCGAGTAATCGTATCCATGTTCGGACGCGATACAGCTGCAGAGCTTGAACTCGAACAGGTAGCCCGCAAAGATTGATTACTTTTTGAGGTAGTCGGCCAAAAACGGCCGGCGAACGCAGAATATAGGTATTCTGCGTGTGGGAGGAATCGAAAATTTGTTCAATCGGTTCCGTTTGACCACGTAATGGTTGGAGGTTTGTAAAAACATGGCACAGAAAGTTATCGGCTTAATTAAGCTGCAGATCCCCGGTGGCAAAGCCACTCCCGCACCGCCTGTTGGCCCTGCACTTGGCCAGCACGGTGTAAACATCATGGCGTTCACTAAAGAATTCAATGAACGCACCAAAAACGATATCGGCATGATCATCCCTGTCGTTATCACTGTTTATGCTGACCACAGCTTCTCGTTCATCACCAAAACCCCTCCGGCAGCAGTTCTCATCAAAAAAGCTGCTAACATCACCAAGGCTTCTGGTGCTCCGAACAAAACTAAAGTAGCATCCATCACTTCCGAACAGTGCCGTAAAATTGCTGAAACCAAGATGCCTGACCTTAACGCAGCATCTGTTGAAGCAGCAATGAGCATGGTAGCTGGTACCGCTCGTTCTATGGGCGTTACCGTAGAAGACTAAGTGAAGGAGGTTAGCATTAATGAAACACGGAAAAAAATATGTTGAAAGCACTAAGCTTGTTGAACATGCTAAACTCTATGAAGCAAACGAAGCTCTCGAGCTCGCTTGCAAAACTGCAACTGCAAAATTCGACGAAACCGTAGAATGCCACGTTCGTCTCGGTGTTGACTCCCGTCACGCTGACCAGCAGGTTCGTGGTGCAGTAGTTCTTCCTAACGGAACCGGTAAAGATGTTAAAGTTCTCGTTTTCGCAAAAGGCGATAAAGTTCAGGCTGCTCTCGATGCAGGCGCTGAATACGCTGGTGCAGAAGAATACATGCAGAAAATCATGTCCGAAGGTTGGATGGATTTTGACGTAGTTATCGCTTCTCCCGATATGATGGGCGTTGTTGGTAGACTCGGTAAAATCCTTGGCCCGAGAGGCCTTATGCCTAACCCCAAAGCAGGTACTGTTACCCCCGATGTAGCTAAAGCTGTTAAAGAAGCTAAAGCAGGTAAAATCGAGTACCGTCTCGACAAAACCAATATCATCCACTGCCCGATCGGTAAAGCTTCCTTCGGTGCTGAAAAGCTCCAGGAAAACTTTGACACTCTCATGGGTGCAATCGTTAAAGCTAAACCCGCAGCAGCAAAAGGTCAGTACGTTAAATCCTGCGTTGTTTCCGCAACCATGGGCCCTGGCGTAAAGATCAACCCTGCAAGATTTGTGTAATTTAATATTCACATATTAAATAAAAATCCCGCTGAGAAATCAGCGGGATTTTTTTATGCAAAAATGCGGAAAAACCGCATGAGCATCAGGGTTTATGACTTTGAGCACGGATGCGTGCTCAGACTATTTTTCCATAAGACCGAAGAATATCAGGGTAGGCCCTATGATATGAACGTATGAATGTTTAAGAAGAAAAATGTAATAATCAACAGGGAAGATAAACGAAAGCCCAAGCCTATAAACAAAAATCAGATATATAAGATAAACCGTTGTAAGAATTATGCAGGGAATTCCAAGAAAGAGGAATAAAAACCGAAGGTTTTTGTTTTTTACATAAAAACCTGTGCTATACGTAATAAGGAAACAGGCACCGATTGCCCCCAAAATCTTATATGCCGGAATGATAAAAAAACTTATCGCCATATAAGGTATCATATCGTAGTTTGTTGACATATATTCGTTTAAAGGTTCTTTTATTATTGAAACCAGAAGGCTCATAGTAAGGAAAAAAGCAACAAAAAGAATCCCCAGTTTAAGGTGAATTTTTTTGCCCCGAAGTTCTGCTATATTTTGAGGAATACCGTCCACTAATTCATCTATACTGATATCAAAAATCTGCGCGATTTTAGTGAGAGTTTCAATATCCGGTTCTGTTTTTCCGTTTTCCCAGTTGGAAATCGCCTGACGGGTGACGTTTATTTTCTCCGCAAGTTCCTCCTGAGTCATTCCGGATTTGGTTCTTACCTTTTTAATGTTATCGCCAATTTTTGTCATATAGTCGCCTCCTTTTCTGATTCGATTATATTACAGAAGGCAAAAAAAGTCACGCAATGTTTTGTTGCGGAGGCAAAAACCGCATAAAAAAGCCCTTTCCGGATTTCTGGAAAGGGCTTTTTCTGTATCTGCAAGAGATTATTTGCCTGCGAGTTTTTCGAGGTGTTCATATTTTTCAGCTGCGTTTTTCTCTGCTTTGTCGAAGAGAACTTCGGCTCTGTCGGGGAATGCGCGCATAAGGCTGGAATAACGAACTTCGCTCTTGATGAATTCTTTATAATCTGCGGAAGGTGCAGCAGAATCGAGCTGGAAGGGATTTTCACCTTTTTCTGCAAGTCTGGGGTCAAAGCGGAAGAGGTGCCAATAACCTGCTTCAACAGCGCGTTTTTCTTCTGCCATTGCGTTGCCCATGCCGCCTTTGATACCGTGGTTGATGCAAGGTGCGTAAGCAATGATAAGGGAAGGACCGTCATAAGCTTCTGCTTCGGAGATTGCTTTAACTGCCTGTGCCATGTTTGCACCCTGTGCGATCTGTGCAACATAGATATATCCGTAGCTCATTGCGATTGCTGCAAGGTCTTTCTTCTTAACGTCTTTACCTGCTGCAGCGAACTGTGCAACTGCGCCGGTAGGAGTTGCTTTGGAAGACTGGCCGCCGGTGTTGGAATAAACCTCGGTGTCAAATACGAGAACGTTGATGTTTCTTCCGGAAGCAAGAACGTGGTCAAGTCCGCCGAAACCGATATCGTATGCCCAACCGTCGCCGCCAAATGCCCAAACGGATTTTTTAGCAAGGAAGTTTTTACCTTTAAGAATTGCTTTTGCTTTATCGCAATCGCAAGCGGTAAGAGCTTCAACAAGTTCTTTGGTTGCAACAGCGTTTGCTTCGCCGTCATCAAGAGTATTGAGATAGTTGTTTGCAAGAGCAACAACTTCGGGTTTGGTTCCGTTTTCAGCAACATCTTTTACTTTTGCGATATAGCTGCTGCGGATTGCTTCCTGGCCAAGGAACATACCGTAACCGTATTCTGCGTTATCCTCGAAGAGGGAGTTTGCCCATGCAGGACCTTTTCCTTCTGCGTTTTTGGTATAAGGAGTGGAAGGTGCAGAACCGCCCCAGATAGAAGAGCATCCGGTTGCGTTTGCGATATACATTCTGTCGCCGAAGAGCTGGGTTACAAGTTTTGCATAAGGAGTTTCGCCGCATCCTGCGCAAGCACCGGAGAACTCGAGAAGAGGACGGCGGAACTGGGAACCTTTAAGGGTGTTTGCTTTGAATTTCTGTGCAACTTCGATTTTTTCGGGGATATCAACGCCGTATTCGAAGATTTTCTGTTCAGGAAGCTGAGTATCGAGAGCTTTCATTTCGAGAGCTTTTACGCCTTTTTTGCCGGGGCAAACGTTTACGCAGGAACCGCAGCCGGTGCAGTCCAATGCGGAAACAGTAAGAGCAAATTTCTTATCAGCAAGTCCGGTCATAGGAAGGGATTTGGTGCCTTCGGGTGCATTTGCAAGTTCTGCATCATCAAGAACAACAGGTCTGATTGCTGCATGAGGACATACGTAAGAGCACATATTGCACTGGATGCAGTTTTCGGGAAGCCATGCAGGAACGTCAACTGCGATACCGCGTTTTTCATAAGCAGCGGAACCTGCAGGGAAGGTACCGTCTTCACGTCCGGAGAATACGGAAACAGGGAGTTTATCACCTTTCTGTGCAGCAACGGGAACGAGGATGCTGTTAATGAAATCAACGATTTCTTTATCTTCACCGGTTGCAACAGGAGTGGGGATAGCGCCTTCTGCTTTTGCCCATTCGTCAGCAGGATAATCAACTTTAACAAAGCTGGTCATACCGCGTTCGATTGCTTTATAGTTCATTTCAACGATTGCATCGCCTTTTTTGCCGTAGCTTGCGAATGCGGCGTCTTTCATGAATTTTTCTGCTTCATCAGCGGGAATGATTTCAGTGATCTTGAAGAAAGCGGACTGGAGAATGGTGTTGATTCTTCCGTTAAGACCGATTTCTTTTGCGATGGAGATACCGTCGATAGTATAAAGTTCGATTTCGTTTTCTGCGATGAAGCGTTTTACATCACCGGGAAGACGTTTTCCGAGTTCATCAACGTCCCAAGCGCAGTTGAGAAGGAATTTGCCGCCTTTTTTAAGAACAGCGGTCATATCGTATTTATCAACATAAGAGGGGTTGTGGCATGCAACAAAGTCTGCTTTGTTGATATAATAAGTGGATTTGATGGGGGATTTTCCAAAACGGAGGTGAGAAATGGTTACACCGCCGGATTTTTTGGAGTCGTATGCAAAATAACCCTGTGCATAAAGGTCGGTGTGGTCACCGATGATTTTGATGGAGTTTTTGTTTGCACCAACAGTACCGTCGGAACCAAGACCCCAGAACATGCAGCTCATATTGCCTGCAGGAGTGGTATCCGGGTTTTCTTTAACTTCAAGAGAAAGACCGGTAACGTCGTCTTCAATACCGAGGGTGAAGGTGTGTTTGCCTTTTTCTTCTGCGTTGCGATATACAGCGATGATCTGTGCAGGGGTGGTATCTTTGCTGCCAAGACCATAACGACCGCCAAGAAGTTCAACGCCTTCAAACTGGGTTCCGCGAACAGCAGCAGCAACGTCAAGATAAAGAGGTTCACCGATGGAACCGGGTTCTTTGGTTCTGTCGAGAACGGTGATGGTTTTTGCTGTTGCGGGGATTGCATCGATGAAATGGCATTTGCTGAAAGGTCTGTAAAGACGAACTTTAACAAGACCGTATTTTCCGCCGTTTGCATTGAGATAATCGATGGTTTCTTCAATGGTGTCGCAAACAGAACCCATAGCTATAATAACGTGTTCTGCATCCGGTGCACCGTAATAGTTGAAGAGTTTATAATCGGTACCGATTTCTGCGTTAACCTTGTTCATGTATTCTTCAACAACTGCAGGAAGAGCATCATAGAATTTGTTTGCTGCTTCGCGTGCCTGGAAGAAAATGTCGGGGTTCTGTGCAGTACCGCGGGTTACGGGGTGGTTGGGGTTAAGAGCATGTTCACGGAAAGCTTCGATTGCATCAAAATCAGCAAGATTTTTAAGCTGTTCATAGTCCCATGCTTCGATTTTCTGAATTTCGTGGGAAGTTCTGAAACCGTCGAAGAAATGAAGGAAGGGAACACGGCCTTTGATTGCGGAAAGATGTGCAACAGCGCCAAGGTCCATAACTTCCTGGGGGTTACCGGAGCAGAGCATTGCAAAACCGGTCTGGCGGCAAGCGTAAACGTCGGAATGGTCGCCAAAGATGCTGAGTGCATGGGATGCAAGAGCTCTTGCGGAAACGTTGATAACGCCGGGAAGAAGTTCACCTGCAATTTTGTACATGTTAGGGATCATAAGAAGAAGACCCTGGGAAGCAGTAAAAGTTGTGGTAAGAGCACCGGCTGCAAGAGAACCGTGAACGGAACCTGCTGCGCCTGCTTCGGACTGCATTTCGGTAACCTGTACCTTATTTCCAAAGATATTGGTTTTTCCGTTTGCTGCCCATTTGTCAGCAAGCTCTGCCATTACAGAAGAAGGGGTAATGGGATAGATTGCTGCAACATCGGTAAAAGCATAAGAAACATGAGCGGCAGCGGTGTTACCGTCCATGGTTTTTTTAGAACGTGCCAATGTATTTTCAACTCCTTTTTAATAAACATAATTGAACACCATAATATTAACATGTATTTGTGTTTCTTTCAAATGTTTTTATAAAACTTATGTAAAATAACAAAAAAGTTTACAATTTTCTATAAAATTTCAACTGCTTTCCAAAATCAAACGGAAACAAAAGTTATGGTGTTATTGATTTTGACGAATGGGAGAAAAGGATTAACTTTGCCGCAAAATATTGAAAAAAATACATTATAGTAGTATAATAAACTTGGTTATTTATATAATTATAAGGAGGCGCAGCATGGCTTCTAATTACAGCGTAAGTTTTAAAAAACTGATTAAGGAATTTAATCTTGAAAAAGTCTGGGCACCGGATAATGCCGAGGAAATAAGAATCTATACAAACGAGGTTAACCGTCCGGGTCTTCAACTTGCGGGTTTTTATGACCTTTTTGATCCGGGAAGAGTACAGATTATAGGAAAAACAGAATACAGCTATCTTAAAAACCTTGGAGCAAAGGTTTATGAGGCACTTGATGAGTTCTTTTCAAAAAAGCCTTTGGTAATTATTGTTACATGGAATCTTACTGTTGACAGAAAATTCCTTGAACTTGCCGAAAAATACAATGTTCCGATATACAGAACCTCTGAGATGACTTCTGAATTTGTTTCCGGACTTACACAGACTCTCAGCGTTGCGCTTGCAAAACGCATCACCAGACACGGTGTTCTTGTCGAGGTATATGGCGAAGGCGTTCTCCTTTATGGCGACAGCGGTGTCGGTAAATCCGAAGTAGCAATGGAGCTTATAAAACGCGGACACCGCCTTATTGCTGATGATGCGGTTGAAATTCGCCGTGTTTCTAACAGAAGCCTTGTTGGTACTTCTCCGGAAAATATCAGACACTTTATGGAACTGCGCGGAGTCGGTATCATAAATGCAAGAAACCTTTTCGGTATGGGTGCAGTTAAAAAGAGCGCAAAACTCGATATGATAATCAACCTTGAACCCTGGGATAACGATAAAGTTTATGACCGCATGGGTGCGGAAGATATTTATACTAAAATTCTTGATGTCGATGTTCCGCTTTATACCATTCCGGTACAGCCGGGACGTAACGTTGCGGTAATTGTTGAAGTTGCGGCTATGAATAACCGCCAGAAACGTATGGGAAATAACGCAGCTCTTGAACTTATGGAACGTCTTGGGATGCCTTTCTTTGATGACGATGAAGACCTTGGAGAATGGGATTCCTATTACGGACTTGATGAATAAGGAGGTAAACATTTGGATATTTCTGCATTTTATAAATTTGCCGATGAGCACGGCATAAAATATCTTGAGCACGAAGATCTTTCTAAACATACCTCTTTTAAAATCGGAGGCCCCGCAGAAGTTTATGCAAAACCTTCTTCTGTTGAGCAGGTTTGTGAGATTATAAAATACTGTAAAGAAAACGATATAAAATTGCTTCCCCTTGGAAAAGGTTCTAACGTTCTCGTTTCCGATGACGGAATAGACGGAGTCGTTATGAACTTCGGAAGCGAATTTAATAAAATAATCCTTCTCGATGAGGAAACCATTTATTGTGAAGCAGGAACGGGTCTTGCTGCTCTTTGTAATTTTGCACTTGAAAATTCTCTCTCCGGTATTGAATTTGCATACGGTATTCCCGGTTCTGTCGGTGGAGCTGTTTTTATGAACGCAGGAGCATATGGCGGAGAAGTTAAAGACGTTATCCTCTATGCAGACCATGTTGATAAAGAGGGAAATACCGGAAGATTTACCGGCGATGAACTCCAAATGAGCTATAGACACAGCGCCTATAGCAGTAAAGAATATTTTATCACAGGTGCGGCATTCAGACTCTCTAAAAAAGATAAATCTGAAATTAAAGAGAAAATGGATGACCTTCTTGGCAGACGTTTTGATAAACAGCCCATGGATAAACCTTCTGCAGGAAGTACTTTTAAACGCCCGGAAGGTGCTTTTGCTTCTGCGCTTATTGACCAATGCGGACTTAAAGGATACAGAGTCGGCGGTGCTGAAGTAAGTACAAAACATGCAGGTTTTGTTGTAAATATCGGTGGAGCAACCTGTTCTGATGTTCTTGAACTTATTAAAGATGTTCAGGAAAAGGTTGAAAGCGAAACAGGATATTTCCTTGAACCGGAAGTTGAAATTTTGAAATAATAGGGAAGGGCGGAAAGAATAAATGTCCTTTGCAACAAATTTAAAAGACGAGCTTTGCAGAGATGTTCCGGAACAGGAAAGTGCTATACATGCGCTTCTCTATGGATTTTTGCTTTTCTCTCATAAGTTCAGCGCAGAAGAGATAAGCTTTTCTGTTGTTCATGAGCCTACTGCAAGACTTTTTGCGGAAGCTCTTGCAACACATTGCGGAATTTCTGCAAAAATTGTATTTCACGAAAGAGCAAGAGGAACTCTCTATAAAGTCAGCATCGAAAAAGCTTCCGAACGAAGAAAAGTTCTTGATGCTTTTTATCATGTTCCAAAAGAGCCGACTCTTCGTATAAACCGCGCAAATATTGAAAACGAAGAAGATTTTCAGTATTTCTTAAGAGGTGCATATCTTGTTTGCGGAAGCATGACAGACCCGAACAAGGAATATCATCTTGAATTCGGCGTAAGCTATATGAATCTTTGTAAAGATTTGCTGGCTCTTGTAGGAGAGGTTCTTCCGCAGCCGAAAAGTACAGTTCGCCGCGGAGCATACATAGTTTATTACAAAGAAAGCGAAAATATCGAGGATATGATAACTTATATCGGCGCTATGATGTCTTCGCTTGAACTTATGAATATCAAAATCGAAAAAGATATAAAAAACAGAGTTAACCGCCGTATGAACTGTGATAACGCAAATATGGATAAAACTCTCAACGCCTCCTTACAGCAGGTGGAAGATATAAAATATATCTTTGAAAAGAAAGATGAATCTTTCCTTCCGGAAGAACTTTTACAGGTTGCGCTTTTGCGCCTTGATAATCCGGAAATGTCCCTTAGAGAGCTTTGCGAATCTGTTGAGCCGCCTCTTTCCCGCTCCGGAATTAACCATAGGCTCAAAAAAATCGGAGAAATTGCTAACGCATTAAGAAACGGAAAAATAGAATAATATGGAACAAATTTATACTAAAAAAGAAATAATCAAGCAAATGTTTAAAATCGGAATTCCGGTTGCAGCACAGAACTTTGTAAGCGTTCTGGTAAATATGCTTGATACTATAATGATTGGTTCTGTTGGCGAAGCACAGCTTGGAGCAATAAATCAGGTAAACTCCCTGTATTTGTTTTATAACATGTTCGTTTGGGGAATCAGCATGGGCGCGGTTGTAATAACCGCAAGATATTGGGGTCAGAAAAAAATAGACCCTATTCGCGATATGATAGGACTTGCGATGCGAATAAACGTTATTGCGGGACTTCTTCTTTCTGCGGTAACTCTTACTGTGCCAAATATCGTAATGCGAATTTTTGCAAGTGATGCGGAAGTTATTGCTTACGGTGTTCAGTATCTTAAAGTTATGGGCTGGTTTTATGTATTGCCGGCGATTTCCACAACTTTCCTCTCAAACCTCAGGGCTATCCATGATGTTAAAATATCCGTTGCGGTATATACCTGTTCCTGTCTGACGAACCTTGTGCTTAACTGGGTGCTCATTTACGGAAATCTCGGTGCTCCAAGGCTCGAAGTTATCGGCGCCGCTGTTGCAACGGTTATCAGTAAAGTTTTAGAAGTTCTTCTTGTGCTCGTTTATATGTATAAATTTGAGCATAGAATAAACTTCCGTCTTCATTACATTTTTGCAAATACAAAGCAGTATGTTCCGTCTTTTATTAAATTCGGAATCCCGGTTTTCTTCAGCGAATTTATCTGGGGATTCGGTATGACCATGCAGTCTGCAATTCTTGGACAATACAGCAAAGAATTCCTTGCGGCATACAGCCTTGTTTTGGTAATCCTCGATCTTTCTACTGTTGCTATGTGCGGTTTTTCAAATTCTTCGCTGATTCTTCTCGGAAACATGATTGGTGCAGGAAAAGACGAAGAAGCAAAAAAATGGAGCAAGTTCTTTGTTTTTGGAGGACTTTGCGTCGGAGTTTTCATGGCTTCGATTATAATGATAATCCGTCCGTTTGCACCCGGATTTATTGTATGTTCCGAAACGACAGCAAACTATATTCTCAGCATGCTGCTTGTCTGTGCATATATTGACGTTTGCTACGGAATGAGCTGGAACCTTGGCGCAGGAGTTCTCCGTGCAGGAGGAGATACCGGCTTTGTTGCAAAAATAGATGTCGGCTCCGCAATTTTTATGAAAGGCGTTGTCGGCGCTGTTTGCGGACTTTTATTAAAACTCGATCCGATGCTTGTAATGCTTATTGTATGCAGTGATGAACTGCTTAAAGCGTTTTTGTTCATCGGAAGATATCTTAAAGGGGAATGGCTCCGCCACGGAATGACTGTTCATACCGAAGAGCCGGAAATTGTTTAATTAAAACAGGAGGAAAACATGAGCTTTGCACATCTTCATCTCCATACAGAATACAGCTTGCTTGATGGTGCTTGCAGAATAAAAAAACTTATTCCGCGAGTAAAAGAGCTTGGACAGACCGCTGTTGCAATAACAGACCACGGCGCAATGTATGGTGTAATTGATTTTTATCGTGAAGCAAATAAATACGGAATAAAACCGGTAATCGGATGCGAAGTTTATGTTGCAAACCGTTCAAGATTCAGCAAAGAGCATCTTATGGACTGGAGCTATCACCTCGTCCTTCTTTGTGAAAACAATACCGGTTATAAAAATCTTATAAAACTTGTTTCTTCCGGATTTACTGAAGGATTTTATAAAAAGCCCCGCGTTGATAAAGAACTCCTTAAAAAACACCATGAGGGACTTATTGCTCTTTCTGCATGTCTTGCAGGTGAGATTCCGAGGAATCTTACTCAAAATGACTATGATACCGCAAAAAAAGTGGCTCTCGAATACCGCGAAATATTTGGTGAAAACAACTATTTTATCGAAATTCAGGACCACGGAATTGCTGATCAGAAGAGAATTCTTCCGAACCTTATAAAACTTTCTAAAGAAACGGGAATTCCCCTTGTTGCAACCAACGACTGTCATTACATCAACAAGGACGATGCAAAAATGCAGAACGTTCTTGTATGTATCGGCACTAACCATACCGTTAATGAAGATAATGATATGGCTTTTGAAACAGAGGAATTTTATGTAAAATCCGAAGAAGAAATGAGAGAGATATTCTCTTATGTTCCGGAAGCTATTGAAAATACCCAAAAAATTGCAGACCGCTGCAACATGACTTTTGAATTCGGACATACAAAACTCCCTGCTTTTGAAGTTCCCGGCGGAAGAGATAACGTTGAATACTTCGAGAGCATGTGTAAAGAGGGACTTTATCGCAGATACGGCGATAATCCGGATCCGGAGCTTTGGGAAAGACTTAATTATGAGCTTGGCGTAATCGAACGTATGGGATACGTTAACTATTACCTCATAGTCCATGATTTTATTAACTATGCAAAAAGCGTTGGAATTCCTGTTGGCCCGGGAAGAGGTTCCGGTGCAGGAAGTCTTTGTGCATACTGCGTTGGAATTACGGATATCGACCCGATAAAATATCATCTTCTTTTTGAGCGATTCCTTAACCCGGAACGTGTTTCTATGCCGGACTTTGATATAGACTTTTGCTATGAACGCAGACAGGAAGTTATCGAATACGTTAACAGAAAATATGGCGAAGACCATGTTGCACAGATCATAACTTTCGGAACTCTTGCTGCAAGAGCAGCAATCCGAGATGTCGGTCGTGCTCTTGGAATGCCATATCAGGATGTTGATAAGGTTGCAAAGCTTGTTCCGACGGATCTTCATATGACCATCGAAAAAGCTCTTACAGTTTCTCCGGATTTAAAAGCGCTTTATGATACCGATCCAAAAATTTATGAGCTTATAGATACAGCAAGAAGGGTTGAGGGAATGCCAAGACATTCTTCCGTTCATGCGGCAGGCGTTGTAATTGCTCCGGAACCGGTTACGGAATTTGTTCCGGTTGCAAAACCGGATGAATCTGTTGTAACACAGTTCACAATGACAACTCTTGAAGAACTTGGACTTCTTAAAATGGATTTCCTCGGTCTTCGTAACCTTACTGCTATAAGCGATTGTGAAAAAGCTGTAAGAAAACGTATTCCGGATTTTGATATTTCAAAAATTCCCGATGGCGACCCGGAGGTTTATGCTATGCTTACCAAGGGTGCGGCTCAGGGTGTTTTCCAGTTCGAGTCTGCCGGTATGAGAAGCGTGCTCATGGGTCTTGGTCCAAAATCCATCGAAGACCTTACGGCAGTTATTTCACTCTATCGTCCTGGCCCGATGGATTCAATCCCGAAATATCTTGAAAACAGCCACCATCCGGAAAAAGTTACATATAAAACTCCGCTTCTTAAGCCGATTCTTGATGTTACATACGGATGTATTGTTTATCAGGAACAGGTTATGGAGATAGTCCGTAAACTTGCGGGATATTCTTACGGAAGAGCAGACCTTGTTCGTCGTGCCATGAGTAAAAAGAAGCTTGACGTTATGGCGCAGGAGAGAGAATATTTCGTCCACGGTAAATATGACGAAAACGGAAATCTGGAACTTCCCGGTGCAGTAAGAAACGGTGTTCCGGAAAAAATCGCAAACGAGATTTTCGATGAGATGAGCTCCTTTGCGTCCTATGCATTCAATAAATCCCATGCGGCTGCATACGCAACAGTTGCATACCGCACAGCATATTTAAAATGCCATTTCCCGGGCGAGTATATGGCAGCACAGCTCAGTTCCGTTCTTGATAATACCGATAAAGTAATCGAATATATAGGCGAATGTCAGAAAATGGGCCTTAAAGTTCTTGGCCCGGATGTAAATAAATCCGAAAGCGGCTTTATTTGGGACGGAGAAGGGGTTCGTTTTGGACTTCTTGCGGTAAAAAACCTCGGAAGAGGCATTATCCACGATATAATAACCGAGAGAAGTATAAATGGAAAGTATAAAGGCTTTACAGACTTCTGCAAGCGTGCATATGGCAGAGAGCTTAATAAAAGAACTCTCGAAAGCCTTATAAAATGCGGCGCTTTGGATTCTTTCAGCGTAAACAGAAGACAGATGCTCTCCGGCTATGAATCCATTCTTTCTTCCATTGATGCAGAGAAAAAAGCAAACGTTTCCGGACAGCTTAGTTTATTCGGAGGCTTTGAAGAAGAGCATGATGAGGAGGATAATCTTCCGCGTCTTACGGAATTTCCGCTTCGGGATCTTCTTAATATGGAGAAAGAAACAACGGGACTTTATCTTTCCGGTCATCCCATGAACGAATACAGTTCTGTTATCGAAAAAATCGGCGCCAGCAAGGTGCTCGAAATAAAACGCATGAATACCGAAGAAGGGGATAAACGTGTTCGCCTTTGCGGAATAGTCCTAAGCAAAAAGACAAAAACCACGAAGAGCAATGACGTTATGGCCTTTGTAACGCTTGAAGATACAACCGGAAGCCTTGAGGCACTTGTATTCCCAAGGGTTCTTCAGGAATGCGGCGGAATTATTAATGTTAATGAAGCTGTTGTTGTTGAAGCAAGAGTTTCTTCGAGAGAAGATGAGGAAACAAAGCTTGTTGCAGAAAGATTCTTAACCGTTGAGGAAGCGCAGAGGATTCCTTTTGTGCAGATTCCGGCATATCAGCGTAAACCTGCTCCGCAGATTCCGAGACCGGAACCTATGGCTGTTCCGGTTCAGGAGGAAGCTCCGAAGAAACCTGTTTCCACAGGACTTTTTATCCGAGTTCCTTCGGAAGATTCTTCGGAATATAAAAAGGCAATGGATTTTCTTGCGGTATTCGACGGACTTACTCCGCTCTATATCCATTTTGCAGATACTAAAAAGACCGTCAAGGCTCCAACAAAGCTTTGGGTGGATACAGATGTTCAAAACGGATATGTTATTAAAAAACTCGGCGAACTTATCGGCGAAGAAAATGTAAAAATGAAATAATTTTCCGTTTTGGAATATTATATTGCCAGAAAAAAAGATATTATTTATACTTTAATAAAAACCGGAAGGGGGAAAGAATTTGAGAAAGATACTTTGTTTTTTGCTTGCGATGATACTTGTTTTTTCTGCAGGCTGCTCTGTTTCCGATGAACCGGAAATAATCGAAAACGAAGCAGTGCTCGGTTCGGATTTTGAAAGTTCGAAAGAAGAAATAGAAATATCTCCGGTTCCGGAGGAAAGCTCATCTTCCGAAGAAACAAGTTTCGATTTATCGGAAAGCAGCTCTATGGCTGAAAGCAGCTCATCATCTTCATCCAGCAAAGCAGAAAGCAGTTCTTCTTCATCTTCTTCAAGTTCCTCTTCGTCTGTTGCTTCATCAGAATCTTCTTCGTCGGAAGAATCTTCTGAAAGTTCTTCATCAAAAGAGGAAGAACCGCCAAAAGTTACTGTCCCTTCTTCCGGAGAAGAAACAAAGGCTGTTTGGATTTCCTATCTTGAATATCAGTCCATTCTTACAGGTAAGACTGAAAAACAGTTTACAAACAGTATCCGTACAATGTTCGGAAACCTTGCGAACGACGGGTTCAATACAGTTTTTGCACATGTTCGTTCCCATAGCGATGCGATGTATGATTCTGATATTTTTCCCTGGTCGGTATATTGTACCGGAACAGAGGGAAAAGACCCGGGTTTCGATCCTCTTGAAATTATGGTAAGAGAAGCTCATAATGCAGGACTTAAAATAGAAGCCTGGATAAATCCTTATAGAGTTAAAAACTCAACGGATACATCAAAAATAGCCTCATCGAGCCCTGCTTATGAATGGCTTGGAACAGGAAAAGTTGTAATCGTTGACGGAACGGGAATTTTTTATAATCCTGCAGATGAAGATGTTATAGAACTTGTTGTTGCCGGAGTTGAAGAAATAGTAAGAAACTATGATGTTGACGGAGTCCATTTCGATGACTATTTCTATCCGACTACCGCAGAAAACTTTGATAAGGACTATTATAATTCCTATAAATCTTCCGGCGGAGGAATGAAGCTTGGAGCCTGGAGAAGACAGAACGTCAATACTCTTATTAAAGATGTATATTCCGCAATAAAAGCTATAGATAGTTCCTGCAGATTTGGTGTAAGTCCTGCGGGAAATCTTGAAACAAACTATAACAACCTATATTGCGATGTTTATACATGGGTTACAAGCAAGGGATATATCGATTATATCTGTCCGCAGATATATTTCGGATTTAACAATAAAAGCAGACCGTATCTCGAAGTTCTTGATGAATTCAGCAATATAATCACCAACAAAGATATCGAACTGATAGTTGGTCTTGCGGCATATAAATGCGGCGCAGAGGATACATATGCAGGAGCCGACGGAAAAACCGAATGGCTTAAAAATTCGGATATCCTTTCAAGACAGGTTATGGCCGCAAGGGAAGATGAGCATTACGGCGGATTTGCGCTTTATCGTTACGATTCTGTATATAATCCTGCTTCTTCCGTAAAATCTGCGGTTAAAACAGAATTTGATAACCTGAAGAAGATAATGTAAAAAAACACCGAAGACCGAAAAAGGACGGAAAAAACTTATGAAAAAATTCTTTTTGAACAAAAAGCTGATGACGCTTGTGCTAAGCCTTTGTCTTTGCGTCGTTATCGGCGGTATAGCGGTTTTTGCGGCTTTTCAAAGCGGACTTCCCGGTGTTGAAAGGATAAAAGACGCTTTTTTTGAAGAATCGAGTTCTGAAAGTTCTTCTTCCGAAGAACCAAAACAGCCTTTGGAAGATGAAAACAGTTCCGAACTGGATTCGGATATTGTTTTTGAACCGGTTTCTCCGGAAAACCAGCTTCCGGAAGTTGAAAACGTTGTTGATGGCCCGATTGTTTTTGATTTTCCGGAACGAATGATGGCAATAACCCTTGCGGCAGGAGTTGATTTTGCTAAAGAAGAGGGGATGAGCATTTCGGATATCGAAAAATCCATAGATAAAGCTCTCGAGGATGCAAAAGCCCTCTCCGCAAATACGATTTTTATCGAAACTTCATATGGGGATAAGGTTCTCTATTATTCCGAAGGAATGCCCCAGGCAGAAGTGAGCATCGATATGCTCAAATATGTTGCGGATAAAGCAAAGAGCATGGATATGTATGTGTATGCGGTGCTCAACGTGCTCAACTTTAAAGATGGGGAAGTTACAAGCGAAAAACTTACCCAGATTTCTAAAAATGCCGCTGCTCTTTGCGAATATGATATCGACGGAATTATGCTCGATGCATATACTCTCAAATCCGACGGAAACGCCTATGCTGAATATACAAAATTCGGCAGCGGAATGGGATATGAAAATTATCTTCGCTCCAATACAGAAGCCGCTGTTACGGCTGCATATAACGGTATTAAAAAGGCAGATCCTTCCGTTGCTGTTGGTCTTGCTGTTGATGCTGTCTGGGCAAACGAAAAAACTATCGAAGGCGGAAGTGATACCCTTGCGGATTACGAAAGCTTTACCGATGGTTTTGCAAACACCAAAAAATTTGTTGAAGAAGGATATGCGGATTTTGTTGCAGTAAAGAGCAACTATTCCACAGGAAATAAAAACGCAAAATTCATAAATTATGCGGAATGGTGGAACGCTGTTGTTGCAGAAAAAGTTCCGCTCTATATTTTCCAATACGCAACAAAAGCCTGCACCGATGAAAAGGGATGGAATGATCCTTCCGAACTTTCT
>JAFYOZ010000092.1 GCA_017547705.1 Oscillospiraceae bacterium | reverse complement strand
GGGGAAGAGCACAAGCTCCTTATGGATATCCGGGGGGATATCGGAAACGCAGAACTCCGCGAGACCCTTTATAAAAAGATGATCCCGGCGATCAATCTCGACTGCAACTATATAATCCTTCTCGGTGCGGATCATTATGACGTTCCGTTCAAAGGAACGGACGAACTTTCCGTCGAAGATGCTTCCGAAAGCGTTTTTAACTATTTTGTATGTTCCGTCTGCCCGGTAAACGAAAGCAAAACCGAGCTCGGTTATGTAATTGACCAGAGCGCTTTCCACAACTGCACCTTCCCCCAGACCGTTGCCGCTCCGGAACTTGGATTTATGTTCCCTTGCTTCGATGACAGAGCGACCAATATTTACAACGCTCTTTTCTATACCAAAGATACGGATATGATGCAGGAAGAATTTGTCGATTCCGTTTTCAGAACCGAAATCCCGATGTCCGCCGGCGAACAGAAGATGACTTTCAGGGAAGTTCTTACCGAAACCCTTGAGGAAGACTGCAGCTTTGACATTATCCAGGCTGTTCACGAACAGATCTGCGAAAGAATAGTCGAACATAAGGAAAGCAAAGATCCGAACCCCCTTGATCTCAGCACAAGGGAAGTCGGCGACATTCTTGAAAACAGCGGAGTTGCAAAAGAAAAAGTCGAAGTTTTTAAAGAAAAAGTTAAAAAACAGTTCGGCGAAGACAAACCTCTTAAACCGCAGAATATTATAGAAAGTAAAAAATTCGAGGTTGTAACTCCGCAGGTCAAAATTTCCGTTCCGCCGGAATATTCCTATCTTCTTGAAACAAAAGTTGTTGAAGGAAGAAAATATATAATGATTCCCGCGGACGAAGGCGTTGAAATAAACGGAGTTTCCGTAAAAATAAGCGAATAAGCGCAAAATTCAAAAATAGTTGTTGCATATATCAAAATAAACACTTATAATTTAAATGATAAGAATAAATAATTAAAGGAAAGAGGAAATTAAGATGAACTATAAAAGATTCCTTATTGATGCTTGCCTCAGAATGCTTAATTCCGGTCTTACTGTTGAAACCTGGGGAAACATCAGTGTTCGCGACCCCGAAACCGGATATGTATATCTCACTCCCTCCGGCATGCCTTACAACACCCTTGTTGAAGACGATATCGTTGTAATGGATATTGACGGAAACAGAATCGAAGGCGAAAGAAAACCCACCATTGAACATGCAATGCACCTTGGAATTATGAGAAACCGTCCTGACGTAAACGCAGTTGTTCACACACATCCGGTATATTCCCAGATTTTTGCTCTTCTCCATGAAAACATTCCGCCGGTTATCGACGAAGCAGCACAGATCCTCGGCGACGTAAAAGTTACCGAATATGCTCTTCCCGGTTCTCCCGAAATGGCAGAAAACGCAATCAAAACCCTTGGCGAAGGTTCCGCTTGCCTTCTTGCAAACCACGGCGCAGTTGCAGTAGGCAAAGATATGGATGCAGCTTTCAGAGTATGCACCATTCTTGAAATGACTTCCCAGATCTATTATATGGCTCGCTGCATCGGCGAACCCAAGAAAATCGACGCAGACAAAGTTGCTTATATGCAGGACTTTGTTGCAAACCGTTACGGCCAGAGATAATTTTTAAAACGGAAAATAAAAAGGCACAGAATCGAAGGCGAAAGAAAACCCACCATTGAACATGCAATGCACCTTGGAATTATG
>JAFYOZ010000017.1 GCA_017547705.1 Oscillospiraceae bacterium | reverse complement strand
TTAATATAGGCATACCATTTCGTTTTCTGTAATAAAAACTAAAGAATTTCTATCAACATCATCTATTACAATTTTTGCATTTTTTATATCACTTTGTAAATTAATAAGATTCGTATCATTTATTGAATGGTAAACATCTTTCCCAGATTGCGCTTTGGAAATAATTCTTAAAGGAATAGCAAGAGGAACATCTTTTATTCCGTCCAATTTTAAATAATATGGAATTGTTCCTACAACAAGAGTATCACTTCTTACAACATCTCCGTTTTTTTCAAGTGCTCCTCGAATTTGTGTTTCCCAATCCATAGTTTGAGTTTTTTTAATACTATTTTGCTCCACTCCCGCTCCTTGAATTTCTCCTCTGGTCGCAAGCACTTTTTGATAAAGTCTTTCCGCATTGAGTAAGAAACGCTCCTGCTCCGTTCCGCGGAACTTTGTTACCATATCGCTTATCTGTATTTTCATCTCTTTTTCGCCGATATATAAATTTTTCCAAAAGGTGTTTTCATATAATCTTCCGCTTCAGCTTTTGTAATGGTTGTTTTTCCAAACATTGGGTCGCAGATAAAAAACTTTTCATCGTCAAATTTATATAAAAGAACCCAATGCATAACTTTATCATGGATTCCATCCGCATTTCCGTTGATAAAACACTGCAAAATTACAAGATTTCCCGAATAAAGTTCCTCCTCAATGGTTTTTAATGTGATATCACAGCCTTTTTTGGATATAAACCCGCCGGCTTCAATATGTTTTTTATGCTGTGAAAGAAAATCCTCATACATCTCTTCGGAATAATAACCGCCAAGATTATCGAGAAGCTTTTCCGAAGAATGAACTATTTTTACATCAATTCCTTTCTCATGAAGAATCCTTCCAACTGCACCGCCAAGAGTTCCCCTGTTCCCCTTAATTTTATATTTTCTATAAAGTTCAAGTTCCTTCCCTTTTGATGGATGCATTTTATCAAAATAATCAAGAACCATTAACGCACAGCTTATTCCGCAGGTTTCTGTCCCGGTTATTCCGTATTCTTCAAAAGCATGCTGGCCAAAAAATTTTATTTCACTCAAGGCAAAAACCTCCTTTCACATATACTTCTATCCTATACAAAAATATTTTTACTGTCAAGGAAAATCCCTTTGGATTGAAAAAGTTTTTCTCCTGTGATATACTTTTTATATCTTTAAAAAGCGGAGGAATTTATATGGAAAAGAACCGTATTCATACCGATAATGCTCCTGCAGCCATCGGCCCATATTCCCAGGCAATCGATATCGGAGAGATGATTTATACCAGCGGACAGATTCCCGTTGCTCCGGATGGAAGCATAAGCTCCGATATTTCCGAACAGACCCGCCAGGCTCTTCTTAACCTTAAAGCCGTAATAGAAGCCGGCGGAAGCAATCTTGATAAAGTTATAAAAACAACCGTTTTTATAACCGATATGGCACAGTTTGGCGCAATCAATGCCGTTTATACAGAGTTTTTCTCCGAACCATACCCTGCAAGAAGCTGTGTTCAGGTTGCGGCACTTCCAAAAGGCGTTTCTATTGAAATCGAGGCAATCGCACTTAAATAAACCGAGCAAAAAAACAAAGAACCTGTTTTCCTTTTTAGGAAAACAGGTTCTTTTTATTTGTATTCAACCGCGATTTTCTTATTTTCAACTTTAATAACCGTATCGGCAATTTCCGTTGCCGCAGGTCTGTGGGTTACTGCAATAAATGTTTTATCCGGAAGATTTTTAAGCCTTTCGAGCACTTTTTTCTCCGTTTCAGAATCAAGCGCAGATGTGCATTCATCAAGAAGAATTATCGGTGCACCGCAAAGAACAGCTCTTCCGATTGCAAGACGCTGTGCCTGTCCTTCAGAAAGTCCTGCTCCGCTTTCTCCAAGTACCGTTTCAAGTCCGTTCGGAAGGCTCGGAAGATAATCATCCATGGCGCTTACATAAAGCGCCTCTTTTATTTCTTCTTCCGTTGCGTTGGTTTTTGCAATAACAAGGTTATCCAAAAGTGTTCCGCTTAAAAGCAGATTTCCCTGTGGAACAAACGCAAAAAGCTTTCTTGTTTCTCTTCCGATACTGCGTTTTTTATCCCCTTCGGAGAAATAAAGTTCTCCGGATTCAGTTTTAAAAATCCCAAGCAAAATTTTAAGAAGAGTGCTTTTTCCTGCTCCGGATGGACCTGTTATAACAGCAAAACTGTTCTTTTTAATGGAAAAAGAAGCGTTTTCATAAATCGCATCGCGTTCATAGGAGAAAGAAATATCCTCCGCAAATATTCCGGAGATTTTTTTATAAACCTCTTTTGTGTCCTCATCAAAAGCATCCGGCTCTTTCGGAATATCCTCAAGCTCCATAAGTCTTTCTGCTGCCGCAGACATTGCGATATACTGCGGAATAATTCCGGAAATTCCAACAAGCGGCATCTGGAGCTGGCTTACAAGCTGTGTAACCGCAGTAAGAGAGCCGAATGTCATATTTCCGTTAAGAAGACTGAACGAACACCATATAAGCGCCGCAAAGCTCGCAAATTTTGAAAGAAAGCTCACCCCGGAATTTGCTATAAGCGAAAGATTTCTCCGCTTTTTCTGCAGAGAAAAACGGCCTTCCAAAAGTTTTTCGGTTCGGTTTTCCATCTCGGAAGAAACGTCCATAGACTGAATCATCAAAAGCTTTTCGATGGATTCCTGAATAATTCCAAGAACTTTTCCGTCAGCCTCGCTTACCTTTTTATGGAGAACTTTAAGCGGTTTTCTAAGCGCCGCAGTTACCGAAACAAAAAGAATTCCGCATACAAAAGCCGCCAAGGCAAAAATCGGTTCCAATGTTACAAGAACCGCAACAGCAGAAACAAGCCTTGTTACCATTGCCGCTATGTTCGGCAAAATTGAAAGCATACCGTCATCAATGGTTTTAACGTCATTATTGAGGCGGTTAATAAGTTCTGCGCTGTGATATTTCGAAACTCCGGTATAATCGCCATGCAAAAGTCCGGAAAGAAGGCTTTTTTTCCAGTCTCTGTCGAGCTCCGCCGCAAGAGTATCATGCATGTATCTGTGAAGAACCGTACAGAGAAGTGTTCCGACAATGATTGCGCCCTGAATCACGCAGGCTTTAATAAAATCCTCCCGGATTCCGGCAATGGCGCAATCGATTACGTTTTTTGAACCAAGCGCAAATACAACTCCTAAAAGCGCCTGTCCAACATGGAAAAGCGTCATTAGAAAAATCGCCGGAATTCTCCGGCGAATCTTTTTAAGTATCCACAAAACGGACGAAGTTTTTTTCATTTGAGGTGCCTCCTCAAAAAACCAATTCCCCTGCGCCAAAAATTCCGCAAACCGCGGCTTTTATCCCAAATGGCACAGTATATTTTATACAGCGGATTTTCTATGGAAATAAATTTCTCTTTTCGATAAAACCCAGTTACAACCGCGATTATCTGATCATCTCTGATTCCGTTTTCATAAGAAAACTGGTTATCGCCGATGCAGGTATATGTTTCGCCAACAGAAACTATCCTATGCAGCACATATTTTCCGTTATCGCGCTGATATAAAGGGATATCGTATTTTTTTAGTTTCCCATCAACCGGAGAAAGCAAAACGCTGTCCTTTCCTTCCCGGAGCATCGGAAGCATACTGATTCCCCTTGGGGAAAATCTGAAAGATTTTCCAGCCTCAAGACATTCGCACATAATCGGCATCAGTTCGTTAAGGCTGGTTTCAATTTTAACGGTGTTCGGCATCAGGGATTTCCGCCGCCGATGATATCTTCCATGTTAATAGAGCCATCGCCGATTTCAATGGAAGGATTCTCTTTGTCATATTTTTCTTTTGCGGCATTATACCATGCAAAGAAAGCCTCGATGCTATCAAAAGATTCGAGATATTTCTGCTGTTCAGCGCCGCTCATAGCGATATATTCCTCATAGGTTACTTCGCCGTCGTCTTCGGCATCTTCAACGGTAGGTTTAGAAGATGTATCAGAAGAACTTGAAGAAGAACCGGAGGAAGGAGCAGAAGAAGATGCAGAACTTCCGTTTCCGCTGGGCTGAGAAACTGTTTCAATTTTGCTGGAAGAAGATGCAGAAGAGGATTCTTCCTCTCCTTTATTTTCAGAAGAACCGTCATGAGAAGGCTCGTTTTTGTTGCCATTTCCTTCGGTATCTTCCTCATAATCCTCATCAAGCCATTCTTCCGGAGCATCTGCTACACCGGGAATGTTGGTATCTTCTTCAACTTCGGAACTTTCTTCAGAAACTTCACTTCCGCCAACATCAATAAGTCCGTCTCCAACAGGTTCTCTGCTGCAGGAAGAAACTCCCCAAACAAGCATAACCGCAAGCAAAACTACAATAACAGCTCCGATAATCATCATAATAATTTTATTATTCATAAACAGGATTCCTTTCCCGATAAATTTCGAAGTTAAGGGGGTAAAAGACAGACCGAAAATTCGGTCTGTCTTTTTACTCATTCAAGACAGCCGGCTTTTTTAAGGACTTCGATAAATTCATCAATGTCCCCTGCTGCAACTTCTTCAGAAACATCATATTCCGCGGTAATAGCCGCAACAAGTTCTTCTTTTTCTGCACCTTTTTCAAGTTCGCGCCAAAGAAGAACGCCGGTTTCGTTGAGGTTCATCATTCCGTTAAAATCAACGCTTTTTTCACCAATGGGAATAACAACCCAGGAATCTGCAACCTCTCGGAGCACAAAATTTTCGTTAATTTTCATCGGAATACCTCCTTCGATGCTTCAAGCATCGTATCATGACTAAGGCGGGCAGCTTCTTCCACCGGCCTGTTTTGAAGCTCAAAAATCGGAATCTCTTTTAATAAGTAATTAACATTATTTAATAGAAGGTCCAAATTTTCCTGCTTCTTAAATTTATGTATGGTCTGGGACATCATAAGAGGCAAGGCCTCTTTTGGTTCAAGGCGGCGGATTTTATTTTCTTCGCCGCGCTTTAAAAAGCAAATTCCTGCAAGAGGAACTTTTTTGTTCTGGTTAATTCCGTCTTTTCCGCACCAAGGTGTGCCATAGGCATACCATTTTCCGTCGATGCGGCGAAGCGCAGGTTTATCATCGTTAAAAACCTGCGCGGCTTCTCCGAATACGGATTGCCAGAGCCTTGTATGGGTGGATTTACCCATTCCGCAAGGGCCGGAAAAGAGATAAGCTTTTCCATCAAGCTCCACCGCGGAAGAATGGAGCATTAATCCATTATAACGGAGAAGATTGCCATAAAACTGCCAACCGGATTCCAAATAGCAACTATCCTCATACGAAAGATTCGGATAGTGTTCCGGATGGTATTTTTCTTCGGATATTATTATATCCGGCTCCCCGTTTTGTTCATAAAGATATTCCGCACAGCGGGAGGAAAGTCCTCCCGCTGTGGGAACTTCGACAATTAAGTCAGCGATTTTAGATAACATCAGGGGCCCCAAGGGTTAGGAACTTCTCCAAAGCTACCATCAACGATATCGTCTTCATCTTCAGAAGTAATATTCTCTGAAGACATAAAGAGAATATAGTCAACTTCAGGTTTAGCATATTTTTTCTTCATTTTATTAACCTCATTCTGTAAGATTGTCTGAAACATTATAATCAAATGTCTGGCTACGAGCTTCTACGCCTTTTGCAGATTCTACAACTACATAAGTTTCAATATTTTTAATATTTTCCACACCAGTGATTGCAAGGCTAAATGCGCTTCCGTTCGTATAAACATTTTTTACAAGTGCATCAGAAACAGTAAATTTTTCAGAAACTCTTGTTCCATTTGCTTTTTCCCAAGAAATAACAACAGAAACATTAATATGCTTATCGTCATCGTTTGCAAAAATATTATTCAATTTACCAAAGTTAGGCCAGAAAATAAGGGTAAGTTTATTGCTACTGCTGTTTGTTTCATCAATCATAGCATTTACAACAATACTTGCAAACTTATATCCCTCACCGACCCAAATAGGCATCTGGCTGTTTGCAGGATTAAATACAACACCAGCTTTAGGTGCCACAAGAACACCCGTTTTAGCATTGCTGCTATCAATAATCTGTGCAGTACCAAGAGCTACAAAGTTGTCAACAGTAAGGCTGTATCCGTTAAGGTCAAGAATAATGCCGTTATAAAGAATCAAAGTAGAAACTCCGCCGACCTTTTCGATTTCAACGCTCTTGAGAAGAACAACTTCCTTATTTGTTCCAACAAATGCTGCCATAATGGCTTCAGAAACGGTTTCATACTGTACTCCGTTTACTTCTGCAACGTAAACAAATCCAACAACTTTGTAAACACCATTTTCATAAACAACTTTGCTGTTTTCAACAGTGGTGGTTACGTTAAGGCCTTCAGGACCGGTTACGGTAGAACCAACAACAGTAAGTATGATTTTGCTTACGGTGACGGTGCTGTTTCCGGTAATGGTCATTTCGCCTTTGCTTTCGCCGTTATGACCAAGCTCGATTTCATCAGAAAGAAGAGTTGCATCAGCAACGGTGATAGAACCGCCACGGCTTGCTTTAATCTTATCGACATCAAGGGTTGCGCCATTTTCAACGGTTACAGAAGGAGTTCCGTCCCAAATGTCAATCCAGCTTGCGTTAACTTCTGCGTTTTTGCCAGAAACGATAAGTTTCGCAACGTTTACCCAAACATTGAGGATTGCAGTGTTAACGGTGCCGTTTACGGTAAGAGTGGTATTGTCTTTAACCTGAACGGTTGCATCTCCGGTTTTTGCATTAAGAACTGCGCCTTCATGAATGGTTACATCTGCACCAGTGAAATATGCATAAGTTGTGTTGATAGTACCATAAAGGTCAATATCAGTCCAACCGAGGAAATATTTTGCGTTAAGAGTAATGTTTTCGCCAATGCTTGCTTTCTGGATGTAGTTCCAGTCATCAGCAAAGAGGAAGTCCATGGTAACGCCTTCAGCTACGTTGGTAGTGAAGTAATATTTTGCATTAGCAGTAGTATCAACCTTTTCATTTGCTACGATATCAGCAGTAAGAACTACATAAACATCGCCAGATTTATGGTTTGCAAATACCTGGTCAAGGTTTCCGTAAACTGCTTCACCCTCATCAAGAACACCGTTGTTATTAGCGTCAACGAATGCGGCAGGAGCATATTTTACAGTCCAAGTGCCGTCGCCGTTATCAACAACAACATAGCCGGGTGCGCAAACAGTTTCTTTGATTTCATAGTGGAAAGTACCACCAGAAACAGAAGCAGTTCCGTTGATTTGTTCAGAAATGGAAGTGGAACTTGCTTTATAAGTACCGCTTACGATGTTCCATACAGAACCGCCGTAGCCTTTGAATGCACCGGTTACGTTACAATCAGTAAGAGTTGCGGTACATTCGCCTGCTTTAAATCTGAGTGCAATAATTTTAGATGTTTCAACAGTTACACCATCCATAGTAAGGTCAGCATAAATGTCGAGAAGTCCAGAAGAAGTACCGGATTTATTACCTTTAATAGTACCATTATTAATAATGGTAGCTGCTTTTACATTGAATACAATAGCACCATCTGCACCAGTAACAGTTTTGCCGCCAAGGTCAATGGTGATTGCTTTTTCAATGGTAAAGGTTTCAGCAAGAGCTACATCAGCAACAAGAGTTACTGTTTCATCAGCTTTTGCTGCTTCATAAGCTGCTGCAAAGGTTGCATAGTATGCGTTGCCGATTCTTGCTTCAACGAGTTTGTTGTCACTGTAATTACCGCCAACTTTGGGTTCAGCAGCAGTGCAGTTTTCAACGATGATTCCGTTTGCTGCGATTGCACCAACAACATTACCAACATTAGCTTCACCGCTAACAGTTACGTTTTCAACAGTGCATCCAGTTACT
>JAFYOZ010000091.1 GCA_017547705.1 Oscillospiraceae bacterium | reverse complement strand
TGCGGCTCTTCTCGGACATAGCAGTATTAATACTACTCGAATTTATACGATCACGACTGTAACGGCGTATCGCCGCAGAATGGAAAAAATGCATTTGATTCTATAGGAAAACAAAAAACACCCTTTCGGGTGTGACATAATTTATATTATGTTTCAAGTTATGTAAATACTGAAAGCATAGTCGGAACAAGAAACGATAATTCTTTTACTGTCATATATCGACTTAAAAATAATAAATATAAACTTGTTTATTTTATTCTTGATGATACCATAATTACTGATAAATTAAAAAAAGATGAAAATCAAATATTAGATACAATTTCAAAAGAAACAAAAAATTATTCAGATGAGATTGTGCTTGTATATGGCGACTTAGGCAAATACGGAAAAGAAATATCTTTAGACGGATGTGATTACATTAATTTTCATATTCCTCAAGGAACATATTTAGTTAGAAATAATTCAGAATGGTGCACTCTGTACATTACAAAAAATGAGTATTTTAGAAATGCTGATGGATACATGGAGAATGAAATCATTCAAACAATTGTATTTGACAACAAAAATCAAACCTCAACCATCACCATTACTGAGGGTCAGCAAATTGAAATCACCATAAATGGCAATCTAACTTTAATTCCACAAAATTAATGATTTAATATATAGATAGCCTTATATGCCTATTAACGAAGGCTACATTCGTTAATGACGTACTTCTATGTAGTTTCATAAAATTAACGCAGATTGCTGCAGTGTTTGTTAACAGCCTTATAAAAATATTCAAAAAGCATTTTCATATATATCACTACAACTTAGATGCATACATATGTGACGTAAGGATTGAATTTGCAACAGTTTTGCAACAGTTCACAATCATTATGCATGAATTTATATAAAACTTATATCAACTTATATAAACCTTAAAAATCGCATAAAATCAACGTTTTTTACATAAACATATATAGGCATATAAGAAGATATATAGGGTGTTTTCTTGTGTCACACTCTTCCCCACCATGAAACCGAGAGATTGATAGAATTTTTCATAAAAAAGAGACGGAGTTTTACTCCGTCTCTTTTTGTTTGTATAAGTTAGTTTAATAAATTTTGATTTTGTTTAACTGTTTTCAGCAATCCATTTCTTTGACCAGGCAAACAATATTTCGGACATCAAATCAAACTCTACTTTTTCGCCATTTTTCAAATTCATAGAAGTTTCGATTATTATATGTTCATCGGAAAACACAACCTGAAGCAAATCTTTTTGATGGCTGATATAGTTTCCGGTTTGCTTAAAAACAATTGCCTGCACAACAAAAGAAGCGGATTTATACAATCCTCGTAAAATATCTTCGCTTTTTTCATACAACATATTATGCACACATCCATGAAATATGTTGCACGCCCCGATTTTGATTGCTCTGTTTATAGCGCCTTCGTCAACAACAGCCAGCACTTCGTCAAGGCTTCCCTGTATTGGCGTAGTATCATGGCAAAACTGAAATAAGTCTGATGGTTCCCAGTTCAAAATTTCATCCTTGCCCGAAAGAAAACCGCAAATCAAATCTCTGTTAGGTAAAGCATTCAGCATATCATTATAAATTTTGATGTCCGTCGAAGAAAGTTCGTCAAGAATTACAACAACATCGATGTCGCTTGTTTCTGTTGCTTCTCCACGGCCATAACTACCTTGTAAACCAACAAACCATACACGCTTTACGAAAGTCTCGTTCAATGTTTGCATAAAGTTTGTCATCCAATCTGTAATATCTATCATTTTAATCACCTTTTCAGATTTAAGTTTATCTATCCGTATTTATATAACAGAAAATATAAATTTTTACTTATCATTCTTCTATAGGAGTAACTATCGGTTTTCCGTCTTTATCCAGCAATACACTCATGCCGCCTGCATAACCGCTTGAATGAAAAAAATAATTTACTCCTGTTTCTTTATCGACCCAAATTTCGATACTGCCAAGGTCCTGACTATAAACTTTTTTAAATCTTTTATCTTTTGCCATTATAATACCCCCCTGAATTTAGCTTTGTTTCTGACTTTATTATAACAAAAAAATATATTTATGCAACGATAATAAAATCGTCACATTTTTCTGTAATGCCCGCTCCGAAAATTTTAAAAAAATCGCATAATTACGCAAAAAAACACTTGCATATTTTCTTTTCTTATGATAAAATACAATGCGTTTGACGTAATAACTGAATATACTTATATAAGTCCATAATCGGGTGGACGTTTCTACAAACTACCGTAATAGTTTTGCTATAAGTCTTCTTTTTTAAAGATTAAGCAGCTATTACGGTTTTTTATTTTGAATTTTATAAAGGAGAACAAAATGGAACTCAATCAGGAAAATCAATCCCTTGGCCAGGAAAAAATTTCGAAGCTTTTGCTCAAATTTTCTGTTCCCTGCGTAACCGGACTTTTAATCAGCGCACTTTATAACATTGTTGACCAGATTTTCATCGGTAACAGCGAACTCGGCTTTCTCGGTAACGCCGCAACCGGTGTTTCCTTCCCGGTAATCTGCATCGCAAACGCTTTTGCTTGGTGTGTTGGCGATGGTGCTGCTTCCTATCTCAGCATCTGCGCAGGCAGAAAAGACTCCGACAGCGCACATAAATGTATCGGAACCGGTATCACCGTTTCCCTTATCATAAGCCTTATCCTTATGGCTGTTTGCGAGATTTTTGCAACTCCTCTTATGTCTGTTTTCGGTGCATCCAGCCAGACTCTTGATATGGCTGTTGAATACTTCCGCATCGTTGCAGCATTCTTCCCTTTCTATCTCCTTCTTAACGTAATGAACAGCATGATCCGTGCAGACGGAAGCCCTTCCTATGCAATGGCAGCAATGCTCATCGGCGCTGTTCTTAATATCATCCTTGACCCCATTTTTATCTTCCTCTTTAAATGGGGAATCGCCGGTGCAGCATGGGCAACCGCAATCGGTCAGACTGCTTCTTTCATCTATTGTGCAGTATATTTCTTTAAACCCAAAAGCTTTAAACTTCATAAGCAGAGCTTTATCCCCGATATGCCTGTTCTCAGAAGCATCATTTCTCTCGGTGCTGCAACCTTTGTAACACAGATTTCTATTGTTATCCTTTCTCTTGTAAGTAACATGACTCTTGCTCATTACGGTGAGCTTTCCAAATACGGCCCCGATATCCCGATTTCCGTTTTCAGCATTCAGACCAAGGTTTATTCCATTGTTCACAGCATCGTAACCGGTATCGTTCTTGGCGGACAGCCCATCTTTGGTTATAACTATGGCGCAAGAAAGATGAAACGTGTTAAAGAGGCATATTCTCTTGTTCTTCGTTTAACCATTATTATCGGCGCTATCGCTGTTTTGATTTTCGAGCTTTGTCCTCATATTATCATTGGAATCTTCGGTTCCGGAAGCGAGCTTTATCAGGAATTCGCAGTTAAAACCTTCCGAATCTATCTTTCCCTCACAATTATCACCTGCCTTGTAAAGATGACCGCGGTTTTCTTCCAGTCCATCGGAAAATCCATCCGTGCAGTTGTTGCATCTCTTATCCGTGATATCGTTTGTTTTACTCCCCTTGCAATCATTCTTCCCGCAATCCTCGAATCTTCCAACCCCGGAACCGGTATTTACGGTATTCTTTTTGCAGCGCCTATTTCCGATTTGGTTGCCGTTATTGTAATCATCGCTCTTTCCGTTTCCTTCTTCCGCGGACTTGATGAAACCGAAGCAGAACCCGTTACCGAAACTTCCGCAGAAACCGGAATTATCAAACCTTCTTTCCCCGGTCCTATTATTACCATCGCAAGAGAACACGGTTCTGCAGGAAAGAAAATCGGTTCTATTGTTGCACAGCAGCTTGGTATTCCTTTCTACTGCAAAGAAATGACTGCTCTTGCTGCACAGGAAAGTGGTCTTGATAAAAACTTTATCTCTGGACTTAACGAAGAAAGCCCCAATATGCTCTATGAAATGTATCTCAGCACCAATGTTGTTCAGCGCGCAGTTATCGCACAGGAAGAAGTTATCCGCACTATTGCAGATAACGGAAGCTGCGTAATCGTCGGTAGAGCTGCAGACTACGTCCTCAGAAATTACGATAACGTTATCCGCGTATTTATCCATGCTCCTAAGGATTACCGTGTTGAAAACGTTATGAAAATGTACGGAGATACCAGAGAAGAAGCTTTGCGCAATATCCACCATTCCGACGTTGCACGTTCCGGATATTACCGCAATATTTCCGGCCAAAACTGGGGCGACCCCAGAAACTATCACATCTGCCTTGATGCATCCATCGGCGAAAACGCCTGTGCAGAAATCATCTGCAATATCGCATCCAAAGCACAGGTTTCCAACTGATTTTAAAGCGTGTTATTTTATGATAACACGCTTTTCTTTTTTATTTTTCGATGATATAATGTCCATGTAAAAACAGAAATTTTGGAGAGCGCTATGTTTAATAAAATCAGCGAACACGTTTATTATCGTTCAAGCGAACCATATACCGACAGACCCAATATCGGACTTATCATCGGTAAAAAATATGCATTTCTCTATGAAGCCGGAAATTCCAAAGAAAACGCAGAGCAGCTTAAAAAAGAGCTTTCTGAACAGGGACTTCCTCTTCCGGATTTTGTTGCTGTTTCTCATTGGCATTGGGATCACAGCTTTGGTCTTCATGCATGGGATTCCGTTAAAATAGCCGGAAGAAAAACAAACGAAAAACTTCTCGAAGTATCAAAATGGAATTGGGACGATGCTTCTATGGAAGAGAGAATACAAAATAGAGAAGATATCGTTTTTTGCAGCGAAATGATAAAGCGCGAATATCCAAACCGCGACGAAATAAAAGTAGTCGGCGCAGATCTGGTCTTTGATGGAAGCATAAAAATAGACCTTGGCGGTGTTTCATGTGAACTTATCCATGCAAAAGGTCCACATTCCGAAGATTCTGTAATCTGCTTTATCCCGGAAGATAAAATAATGTTCCTTGGCGACAGCAACTGTAAAGATCTTTATGGAAAACCCTGGGATTTTGATATCGAGCACGAAGAAGATTTCCTCGAAAATATCGCAAAAATCCCCTATGATAAGGAACTCGTTCAGGAATACCTTTCCCTTCTGGATAATTTTGATTTTGAGCTTTGCATAAGCGGACACTGTGAACCATTTTCTAAAAATGAGCTCTATTCCACATTTGAATAAATAAAGCGCCGTTTTTGGCGCTTTTCTTTTTCTCTCTTTTGGTGTATAATTATAAAAACAAACAGATACGAGGTTATTTTATGGTTCTTAATCTTATAAATTTTATCCAGGTTGCAATCGTTTGGATACTTATTATTCCGGAACTTCTTTATTCCATTCACAGAGAAGGAAGAGAGGTTAAAAAAGCAACGCCAGCCTCTGTAACAGAGCAACTCGGAAGATATACATCCATGATTCTTATGATTCTTCCACTCGGAATTCGCGAATTCGGATTCACTTCAAAAGAAGAAATGATAATTTATTTTTCTGCAAACGGAATTTTTCTTTTTGCATATATTCTTTTTTATATTCTTTTCTTTAAAAAACAAAGTTTTTCTGTTGCGATGGTTCTCGCATCTCTTCGAGTAATCGTTTTTGGACTTTGCGGAATTCTTCTTCATCATTGGTTCCTCATTATATTTGCAATAATTTTTGCAATCGGACATTTTGCTGTAACGGTTAAAAAATATAAGGGGGCATAATATGACTGATTATCAATCTCTCTGTAATAATCTTGCCCTTATTACGAAAGGCGTTCCCTATGAAACCGCAAATCTTGCCAATGCCTCTTCCCTTCTTTGGGAGTATCTTCCGGATTTGAACTGGGCAGGTTTTTATAAAATGACCGACGGAAAACTTGTTCTTGGACCATTCCAGGGTAAAACCGCCTGTATCGAAATAGAAATCGGCCGCGGAGTATGCGGAACTGCTGTAGAAAAAAATGAAACACAGCTTGTTTTTGATGTGCATAAATTTCCGGGACATATTGCCTGCGACTGTGCATCTAATTCAGAAATCGTTGTTCCAATCCATGTTGACGGAAAAATATGGGGTGTTCTTGATATCGATAGCCCAATAATCGGAAGATTTTCTGATGAAGATAAAAACGGAATCGAAGATTTTGTTAAGATTCTTGAAAAAATTCTTTAATAGAAACATTTTAGCGCCGCAATAATTTGCGGCGCTTTTTAAAAATACCGCTTAGTGCTAAAAAAATACCGATGAGTATATTTTTTAGCACCAATGTTTTATTCATGTTATGATATGAGCATAGGAGGTGTAAAACTTGAAGTTTAACCTTATAATCGATAAAACAAAAGAGGAAGAATTAACCCTTACTGTTCATGAACGTTCTGCTTTTTCCGATATGATAGAATCTCTTGTAATCCAAAACAGCGGTTTTGATAGAATTCCGGCATACTCCGAAGATGAGATGGTTCTTCTTTCTTACAGCGAAATTGAATGTATCCTTGCCGAAGGCGGAAAAACTTTTGCCGCAGTATCAAACGGCAAAAAATACCGCATAAAAATGCGGCTTTATGAGGTTGAAGAACTTCTTCCCTCTTTTTTTATCCGCATAAATAAATCTGCTATCGCAAACGAAAAAAGGATAGAAAGATTTTCCGCCGGATTCAGCGGCGCTGTTGATGCAGTTTTTAAAAGCGGATACAAAGAATATGTTTCCCGCAGATGTTTTGCAGAAATAAAAAGGAGGTATTCGGAAAAATGAAAACATTTATAAAAAATTTCCTAATCCGCGGATTAAGCGTTTCTGCCGGTGGGCCCATTATTCTTGCGATAATTTATTATTTTATCGGACGTTCCGGCGCGGCAGAAAATATATCAATATACGACGCTTCTCTCGCTATCATTTCCATAACCGTAATGGCTTTTATCGCCGGTGGAATCACTGCAATCTATCAATGCGAAAAACTTCCCCTTGCTTTTTCCATTCTTATTCATGCGGCTGTTCTTTATCTTGATTATCTTGTAATATATCTTCTTAACGATTGGATTCCCCGAATCGGAAATGCAATCCAAATTTTTACTGTAATTTTTTTCACTTGTTTCGGGCTTATATGGTTTATAATTTATCTTTGTATAAAGCATAAAACAGACGGAATAAATAAACTTCGCTCAAAGGAAAAATAATAAAAAATTTTTATTTTTTTTGCGTTTTACTATAGACAAATCGAAAATAATAGTATATAATAACCCCATCAGCTAATTGATATTAATTATCATTTAGGAATTAATTAGATTAAATTAAAAGGAGATTATATATTATGAAAGAAAGAATCCTTGAAGTCCTTAAAAACGCAGAAAAACCCCTTCGTCCCGGCGAAATTGCAGCTGCTCTTGGCGAAGATAAAGACGCTGTTTCCAAAGCAATCAAAGAACTTAAAGCAGAAGAAAAAATCTATTCTCCTGTTCGCTGCTGCTACGCTGTTGTTGAATAAGATATAAAAAATGCCCTGCGCTTTTTGCGCAGGGCTTATTTTTTATCAGTATGAATAGGATATTCCAAGTTCGTTTAATATTTTTATTGCTTCTTCTTCGCTTTCCGCCGGAGCGACAACGATATATTCCTTCTCCTCTTCATCGTCATTCGGAGAACCGCCGCTGATGCTGATATAAATTCTTTCATAATCCGTATCTGCCCACATAAACGCAAACCCGGTTACATCTCCGGGAGAATAATAGAACCAGCTTCCCTGCTTCAGTTTTACGTCATCTTCTGAAAACTGAACGGTTCTGAACTGTATATCATTCAGAAACCCTTCATCAACGTGGGTAAAATCGAGGGAATCTATCTCGATTTTTCCTTCATATTTAACTCCAAAAGGCCAGATATTTCTCCAGACCCAATGTCCGTCCATATTAAAAACGGTTTCTGTTATTTCTCCGGTTGCTCTGTTAATCACAACCGCCGGAAGTTCTCTTTTCATATCAAGGCGCATCGGAACAAAAAGAAGCGCAAGAAATGCAAAAACAAGAATCCAAAGGATAACAGCTTTTATATCTTTTCTTCTTTCTTTGTTCATCAAAAAGCACCTCGCTTTCAGCTTTATTATAGCATTTTTATTAACTTTGTCCACATCGTATTTATTCCGTTTAAGAATAAAAAAGCTCCCCATATCTATGGGGAGCAATTTTTATTTTACAAAAAAGATTATAATCGCAGCGGCGATTAAACCTATAAAGGTTAAAACCGCAAGGATGCCTGAAATTATCAAAAGCGGATAGCTTGATTTTTTTCTTGCGCTTTTTGCAATAAGGGTTCCGCCCAAACCGCAAAAAAGAGCAGCGATTAAAATAATCGGTATAAATTCTTTCATGAAAGTTCCTCCGAAAGTTCCGCCCATTCGTCCATAAGTTCGTTCTGGCGGTTTTTAAGTTCTTCCATTTCTGCACAAAGAGCAGACATTTTTTCATAATCTGCACAGGTTTCCGGATTTGCCATCTCCTGTTCGATTACTGCAAGACGCTCATCCGCATCGGAAATTTCTTTTTCAACAGCCTTAAGGCGGTTGCGTTTTTTTGCATCCTCGCTCTTTTGCTGTTTTGAACGGTAATATACAGTTTCGTTTACGGAAGGCTTTTTCTCCTCTTTAACCGGTGCAAGAACCTCTTCTTTAAGGCGCATATAATCGTCATATCCGCCGTCATATGCAGTAAGATGATCCGGGAACATCTCGATGATTTTGGTCGGAACACGGTTAAGAAGATATCTGTCGTGGCTTACCATAATAATCGTTCCGGTATATTCTCTCAGCGCCTCATCAAGAGCCTCTTTACAGGAAATATCCATATGGTTCGTAGGTTCGTCCAAAAGAAGAACGTTTGCATCTTTAAGAGTAAGCGCCGCAAAGCTGAGTCTTGCTTTTTCTCCGCCGGAAAGAACGTCTATACGCTTAAAAACGTTTTCTCCGGTGAGTCTTGCTCTTCCGAGAGCGGTTCTTAAAGTAAGCTCATCAGAACGGGGGAACATATCCCACATTTCATCGAGCATGGTTTTTGAACCTGTAAGATAGCTGTTATGCTGATCGTAATATCCAGTTCGGACGTTTCTGCCCCATTCGATTATACCGCTCTCCTTCGGAACAATTCCAAGAAGAGTTTTTATAAAGGTACTTTTTCCAACGCCGTTCATTCCGACAAGAGCAATTTTTTCGCCTCTTCTAACCTCCAGATCAACGCACGGATTGAGAAGTTTTTTATCCATTCCCTCTCCGGCAACGAGCTTTAGATTTTTGACATAGAGAACATCTTTAACCGGTTCGCGTTCATATCCAAAACGGAATTTTGGAGGTTTTGGCGGAGGAGTCGGTCTCTCTTTTATCTCCATGTGCTCGATTTCTTTTTCTCTTGCTTGGGCACGTTTTGTTGTGGATGCGCGTACTTTATTTCTTGCGATAAAATCCTCGAGTTCAGCAATTTCGCGCATCTGGCGGTCATATTCCTTTTGCATTCTTGCAATTCTTGCCGCCTTAAGGTCAAGATATTTTGTATATCCTGCGTTGTATCTTATTAAGGTCTTATTTTCGACCTCACAGACAGTGTTAACTATCTTATCAAGGAAATATCGGTCATGGGATACCGTAAGAATCGCGCCTTTATAAGACATAAGATAATCTTCGAGCCATGTAAGAGTTTTAAAATCAAGATGGTTTGTCGGCTCGTCCAGCATCAGAAGATCCGGGCCTTCGAGAAGAAGCTTTGCAAGAGCGAGCCTTGTTCTCTCTCCTCCGGAAAGAGTTTCGACCGGAGTTTGCGGATCGAAAGAAGAAAAACCCATTCCTGTAAGGATCGTATTTATCTTAACTTCGATATTGTATCCATCGTTTGCTTCAAAAAAATTCTTCTCGTGCTCATATTCCAAAAGAAGGTTATGATACTCTTCAGAACCGTGCTCAAGAGTTGCCATTCGGTGCTCAAGACTGTGCATTCTGTCTTCGGATTCCATAACGTCCTTAAAAACAGAGCGCATTTCTGAAATTACTGTTCCGCCAAGAGAAAGTCCGCTGTCCTGACGAAGGAATCCAAGCTTTTTTCCCGTTCCTTTTGCATAAGTTCCGGTATCATATTCAAGATCGCCAATGATAATATTAAGCAAAGTGGATTTTCCGGCGCCATTTTCGCCGATAAGTCCGATTCTGTCATGGTCTTCGATTTTTAAATCAATATCCCTTAAAACGGTTTTTGCACCAAAGCTTTTTGATACACCGTTCATATCAATTATCACCGGTAAAATCCCCCTTTCATAAAAATCCAATTTATTATAACCCAATCCGGAAAGTTTTTCAATAGCACAGCTTCTTTATTTATTTAACATAATTTAATATGGTATTTTTATTTTAACAAAACAGTTGCTTTTTGTCTGATTAGATGTTATAAATATATAAGTATGTATTTTTTTAGGGGGAAATTTCTAATATGAAAAAAGACCAGCTTAAACTTAAAGGTACAATTCCGATAATCGTAGGTATGTGCCTTATGCTCGCTCCGCTCGATTTGGTATGGCACGATGTCGGATACCTTCTCGACTTCTTCGGATTTGTTCTTATCACTTCCGGACTTTATCTTCTCCACCGTGAAACCGGCGGTTTTACTCTTTCCATCATGACTTCCATGGTATGTACCACTTCTTGCTTTATCATGCTTTGGGCTGAACTTAATCATCTTATTGCACTTCTTCCGAAGGCTGCATTCTGCCTCCTTCTCTATCTTATGTGCACCAACTATGCAAAATATGCTAATAAAGCAAGCGACCACCATATGTCCCACCATTTTATCACCCATATGTGGATCGATATTATCGCAACTTCCATCGAACTCACTGCCCACGCAATGGGAATCCACGGTATTCCGTCCTATATCTTCCTTCTTATTGACCTTTACTGCGAAGCAATGCTCATGCTTCATATGTGGAAATTCTATAAGAAATATAACGGATACCAGCTTGAAGATTCTGTATATTCCGAATAATCATAAAAACAAAAGCTGCCTGCGAAATCGCAGGCAGCTTTTTATATCATTTTATAATCTTTAAAGCGCCGGTTGGACAGATTTTTTCACATTCAAGACAATTTCTGCAATCTGCAATATCTTCGCTGTGCTCAAATTCCGGTTTGATTGCTGTTTTAAAACCGCGTCCTCTGAATCCAAGCAAACTTTTACCGATTTTTTCATCACAGACTCTTACACAAAGTCCGCAAAGCATACATTTTCCCTGGTCGCGCTCTATGGAAACCAGTTCCTTCTCTGTAAAGATATCATGCTTTACACCTTTATATTTTCGCATATTAATGCGGTTTTCGTCCGCATAACGGATAAGCTTGCATTCTCCGTAATCATGGCAGCCGCATTCAAGACAGCGTTTTGCCTCGTTTCTTGCCTGCTCTTCAGAAAATCCGTTTATAACCTCATCAAAGTTATGTCTTCTGCTTTCCGGAGATTTTACCGGCATAACTGCTCTTTTTGCCTTCTCTTTTTCCGCATAATCCTTCTCGGTAACGTTTCGTTCGGAATAACGATGCTCCGCTTTTTCAAACGGAACTCCAAGAAGATATGCGTTTATCACCGCTGCGGCAAGATTGCCTTCGGCTATGGCGGCAATCGCAATGGATGCTCCCTTGTTTGTTGCATCACCTGCGGCAAAAACTCCTTCGATATTTGTTGAACAGTTTTTTTCATCTGCCAAAAGCATTCCTTTAGCGGAAAGTTCCATTTCTTCAAATCCGAAAGAATCGTATTTCTGTCCGATTGCCGCAATAACGGAATCAACTTCCAGTATCTCGAATTTTCCATCAACAGGAACGGGTTTTCTTCTTCCGGAAGAATCCGCTTCGTCAAGTTCCATAATCTGGAGCTTTACCGCTTTTACTTTTCCGTTTTCTCCGATTATTTCCGCAGGATTAGTAAGAAATTTAAAAATAACGCCTTCTTCGATGGCTTCTTCTATTTCAATATCTTCTGCCGGAGCTTCTGCCCTTGTTCTGCGATAAATTACATAAACTTCCTCTGCTCCGCATCTTACCGCAGTTCTGCAGGCATCCATTGCGGTATTTCCGCCGCCAACAACAGCAACTTTTTTGCCGATTTTTGGAACATTTCCAATATTTATCTCCCTGAGAAAATCAATACCGCTGAAAACTCCGGAAAGTTCTTCTCCGGGGCATCCGATTTTCATATCTTTCCATGCTCCGGTTGCAATCAGAACGGCATCATATTCCTTTTTGAGCACGGAAAATTCTTCTCTGCCTATCTTTTTGTTGTTTTCAAAAATAACCCCGAGCTTTTTAATATTTTCAGTCTCTTTTTTGAGCACGGATTTTGGAAGTCTGTATTCCGGAATTCCGTAACGGAGCATTCCACCCATTTCCGGCATGGAATCAAAAACCGTTACGCTGTGTCCGCTTAATATAAGGCGGTATGCGGCAGAAAGTCCTGCAGGTCCGCCGCCGATTATTGCGACATTTTTTCCGCTTCCCGTTTCAATATCTGGCACAAACGGACTATCTGATTCCATATCCCTATCCGCAGCAAAAGCCTTTAAATATGCGATTGATATAGGTTCTTCAACTAATCTTCTTCTGCATTTTGCTTCGCAGGGATGCGGACAGATTCTTCCGATGGATGCAGGAAGCGGAATCTTTTTCTTAATAATTTCAACCGCTTCGGAATATTTTCCTTCTGCGATTTTTTTAAGATATCCCTGAACATCAGTATGCGCCGGACAGTTCAATGAGCACGGACCGACACAGTCTCCCTCGTGGTCGCTCATAATAAGCTCCAAGGCGGCGTTCCTTGCGTTTTTTACCCTTTTCGTATCAGTATGGATAATCATATTATCCTCTATAGCAGCCGAACAAGCTCTTTGAAGCTTTGGGTTGCCCTCGATTTCCACAAGGCAAACTCCGCAGGCACCAAAGTTTTTAAGTTCCTTACTATGACAGAGATTAGGAATTTCTATTCCGTTTTCAGCGGCGATATTAAGGATCGTTTCTCCCTTGGTTCCAAGCACTTCTTTTCCGTCAATAAAAAGTTTTATTTTATCCATTCAGCCGCCTCCTTCCTATCCGATGCTCACCGCACCAAAACGGCAGACTTTTGAGCACATGCCGCATTTTATGCATATATTTTGATCTATCGTATGTGTCTTTTTAAGTTCTCCGTTTATGGCTTTTACCGGACAGTTTCTTGCACAGACAGTACAGCCTATACATTTTTCCGGATTTATGGAATATTTCAGCATCGCGGAACATTCTTTTGCTCTGCATCTGTGCTCGGATATATGCTCATCATATTCATCTTTAAAATAGCGCAGAGTTGTGAGCACCGGGTTCGGAGCAGTCTGTCCAAGTCCGCAAAGCGCTCCGTCTTTTATTACTCCACAGAGTTCTTCAAGAAGCTCGATATCTCCTTGTTCTCCCTCTCCGTTAACGATTTTTGTGAGTATCTCCTGCATTCTTTTTGTTCCGATTCTGCAATGGACGCATTTTCCGCAGGATTCTTCCGCAGTAAAATCCAAAAAGAATTTTGCCATTCCGACCATGCAGGTATCTTCATCCATAACAACCATTCCGCCGGAACCCATAATTGCTCCGGTTGCAGAAAGACTTTTATAATCTATAACCGTATCCAAAAGCTCCTTCGGAATACATCCTCCGGAAGGTCCTCCAAGTTGGACAGCTTTAAAACTCTTTCCGTTTTTGATTCCGCCGCCGATTTTATAAATAACATCCCTGAGTGTCATTCCCATCGGAACTTCAACAAGTCCGCTTTTATTAACTTTTCCGGTAAGAGCAAAAACTTTTGTTCCTTTGCTGTTTTCCGTTCCGAGTTTTGAAAATTCACTTCCGCCGTTTTCAATTATCCATGCGATGTTTGCAAAAGTTTCGACGTTATTTATATTCGAAGGTTCGTTTTTAAAACCGCTCTGTGCAGGAAAAGGCGGTTTTAATCTCGGCATACCTCTTTTTCCCTCAAGAGATTCTATAAGAGCCGTTTCTTCTCCGCAAACAAAAGCTCCTGCTCCGGCTTTTATTCTCATTTTACAGCTAAATCCGCTTCCAAGAATGTTTTCTCCGATAAAGCCGGCTTTTTCTGCCTGTTTAATTGCTTCTTCAAGGCGTTTTATTGCAAGAGGATATTCCGCACGGACATAGACAATCATCTCCTGTGCGCCGATTGCGTATGCACCGATGAGCATTCCCTCAATAAGGCTATGCGGATCGGATTCGATTACTGCTCTGTCCATAAACGCACCCGGATCGCCTTCATCAGCGTTACAGATTATATATTTTTTCTCTCCTGCGCTTTTTCTTGCGGCGCTCCATTTAAACCATGTTGGAAAACCAGCGCCACCTCTTCCTGCCAAGCCGGAAAATTTTATCTCTTCAATAACTTCTTTCGGGGACATTTTAAGCACTTTTTTGATGGCTTTATATCCTCCGTTATCCATATAATCCTCTATGGATTCCGGGTCTGTTTTTCCGCAGTTTCTAAGGGCTATCCTTGTCTGTAAATCGAGAAAATTTTTATCCTCATCAGAAATTTCTATATCAGAAAGGCTGGAGAAATCCTCGTTTTCAACCGCATTAACAATTCTTTCCGCATCGGATTCCGAAACACGGACAAATCTTTTTATAAGTTCTTTTCCATCGTAAATATCGACGATTGGTTCAAGAAAACACATACCGTTACAGCCGGTTATTCCGATTTCGATATCTTTTTCTGCGGCATATTTTTCAATGGCACTATGGATTTTTATAGCTCCTGCTGCAATTCCGCAGGAACCTTCTCCTATTACGATTCTCATTCTGCCGCCTCCTTTTTGCGGATTTCCGAAAGTATGGAAATCGCTTTTTCCGGAGTAAGTCTTCCGTATGCTTCGCCGTTTATCATCATAACCGGCGCAAGAGAACAGCATCCGAGACAGGCAACTTTCTGGAGAGTAAAAACTCCGTCCGAAGTTGTTTTTCCGCTTTCGATTCCAAGATAATCCGAAACCGCAGAAGCAAGTTTTTCGCTTCCGCTGACATGACATGCCGTTCCCTGGCAAATCATGATGAGGTATTTTCCCATTGGTTCAAGGCGGAACTGGGAATAAAAAGTTGCAACGCCGATAACCTTTGCCGGAGAAACCTTCAGCTTTTCTCCGATTTTATACATAACGTCTTTAGGAAGATATCCGTATATCTCCTGGGCTTTTTGAAGTATTGTTATAAGATTTTCCGGATTTGATTCATATTCTTCAAAAACTTTTTCAAGCTTTGTTAAATCGCTTTTATATTCGCTCAAAATATCCGCCTCCTTTCAAAATACAATATATTTTATCATATTGTTTTGCATTAGAAAACATAAATTTGTTAATTTACAAAAAATAGCCGGCAAAAATGCCGACTATTTCCGGTTTATTCAAGACTTCCTTCTCCGCCCATCATTTTGGTGAGTTCCTCAATTCTTTCAATGGGGAAAGGCGGATTTGCAAGGGGTTTCATGGCGATGGACATAAGTTTCATGGGGTTATCGTCGCCGGCAATACGGTTGGAGCTCATGGCTCCGCAAATTCTGCAGCGATGGACGATTGCCCATTCTCCGTTTTTTCTAACCCAAACCGCAATAGGTTCCATAAGGCCGCCGCAATCTGCTTCGCGGTCGCCGGGTTCGTTATCAAGATGAACGCTGCAAAGGCAGTTCGGACAATGGTTTCTGTGGTCGCTTCCTGCACCTTCCGGAATTACTTCTCTTCCGCAGTTTTTGCATACAAAAACCTCGTTGCAGGCATGGGTTTTATAATAACCTTTTTCAAAGGATTTTTTCTTATTCTCTCTGTTCATGGATTTCCTCCTGAATTTAATATATGAATAAATATATAACATTATTTAAGCAATGTCAACTTTTGAAAGAGTGAAAAAATTATCAGTTTTTTTATTTTTTCTATTGACATTAGCGAGGGAAAGTGCTAAATTTGTGGATATATTGATAAAGGCTTTGACGAAGACGGTCGGAGCGGTGGACTTTCAGAGAGCCGGTGGATGGTGAAAACCGGTAGCTGCCAAACCAATTGACTTATCCCTTCCGAGCCGGAAATCCGAAAGGTGTTTTTTCCGAGTAGATGTTTCCCGTATGACCGCGTTAAGGTATAGGGCTTATTGGAGCCTGAAGGTGGCAGTATTACTGCAATTTGAGTGGTACCGCGGATAAATTGTTTTTACCCGTCTCAAGATTTTTTCTTGGGACGGTTTTTTATTTTCTAAAACTGACAGTTTAAAGTCGGAAAGGACGGATTATTTTATGAAACAGCTTACTGAAACTTCTTTGTTGGAGATTGCACAGCGAATTCGCGAAATGCGCGAAATTATCGGCTATACTCCTGCTCAGCTTGCTGAACGTACCGAGGTTTCCGAAGAAACTTATAGAAATTATGAAAGCGGAAAAGTTGATCTTCCTTTCTCTTTTCTTCATAAATGCTCTCTTGCATTCGGTCTTGAACTTACAGAACTTCTTGAAGGACATTCTTCGAATCTTTCTCATTATACCGTTACAAGAAAAGGCGAAGGAATCGTTACCGCAGAGGAAAACGGAATCAGCATCCAGAACCTCGCTCCCCTTTTCCAGCGCAAACTTGGCGCACCTTATTGGGTAACATATAAATATTCCGAAGAGCTTCAGGATAAACCTATCAGCACCGCAACTCATGCCGGACAGGAATTTGACCTTGTCATCAAAGGGTCTCTCCGTGTTAAAGTTGGCGACCATGAAGAAATCCTTAACGAAGGCGACAGTATTTTCTATAAATCTTCCACTCCTCACGGAATGATTGCCGTTGGCGGAGAGGACTGTACCTTCCTCGCAATGGTAATGGCAGACAAAAAACCCGAAAAAGCTGATTACATCATTCCTAAAAAGCCCACCCATGAAATTGATCTTATCAGCAACTCTTTTGTAAAAGCCGATACCGACGAAAACGGATATCCTACCAAACTCCATTTCTCCAATACCGACCAGTTTAACTTTGCATTCGATATCGTTGATGAACTCGGTCGTCAGCAGCCTGATAAAGTTGCAATGGTTCATGTTTCCAACGACCTTACCGAAAATGTTTATACTTTCAAAGATATGAAAGAACGTTCCGCACAGGCAGCAAACTATTTCACCTCCCTCGGAATCAAAAAAGGTGATACCGTTATGCTTGTTCTCAAACGTCATGCAGAATTCTGGTTCTCCATTCTTGCACTTCATAAAATCGGTGCAATCGTAATTCCCGCAACCGACCAACTTCTTCAGCATGACTTTGAATATCGCTATAAAGCCGCAAACGTAAAAGCAATCGTTTGTACCGGAACCGGTGATGTTGCTCATCAGGCAGAACTTGCTGCAGAAAACTATGATCAGCCTATCACCAAAATCATCGTTGGCGATCCGAGAGAAGGCTGGCATGATTTCCGTAGCGAATATCAGCTCTTCAGCCGCCGTCTCCATAGAACAGAGGATACTCCCTGCGGTGATGATCCTATGCTCATGTTCTTCACTTCCGGAACCACCGGTTATCCCAAAATCGCAACCCACAGCTATAAATATCCTCTTGGCCATTACGTTACCGCAAAATATTGGCATTGGGTTCGCCGCGACGGACTCCATTTCACCATTTCCGATACCGGCTGGGGAAAAGCTCTCTGGGGTAAACTTTACGGTCAGTGGCTCTGCGAAAGCGCAGTATTCACTTACGACTTCGACAGATTTGATGCAGCAAAAATCCTTCCGATGTTTGCAAAATATCATATCACAACCTTCTGTGCTCCTCCTACCATGTACCGTATGCTCATAAAGCAGGATCTTTCCAAATACGATCTTTCCTCTATCGAGCATGCAACCACCGCAGGTGAAGCTCTTAACCCCGAAGTTTTCCATCAGTTTGAAAAAGCAACCGGTCTTCGCATTGCAGAGGGCTTTGGTCAGACCGAAACCACTCTTACTCTTGCAAACCTTACCGGCGGACTTCTTAAACCCGGTTCCATGGGAAGACCTACTCCCGGTTATCAGATCGACCTCGTTGACTCCGAAGGAAATCCTGTTCCTACCGGTGAAAACGGCGAAATCGTTGTCCGAACCGATGAATCCGTCCCATGCGGTCTTTTCCTCGGATATTTTGCTGATGAAGAAAAAACCAAATCCGCATGGCACGACGGAATGTATCATACCGGCGACCTTGCATGGAAAGATGAAGACGGATATTACTGGTATGTCGGCCGTGCTGATGACGTTATCAAATCTTCCGGCTACCGCATTGGACCGTTCGAAATCGAAAACGTTATCATGGAGCTTCCTTATGTTCTCGAATGCGGCGTTTGCGCAGCACCGGATGAAGTTCGCGGACAGGTTGTTAAAGCCTGCATAGTTCTTGTTAAGGGAACCGAACCCACCGAAGAACTCAAAAAAGAAATCCAGAGCTATGTTAAAACACATACCGCTCCTTATAAATATCCCAGAATTGTTGAATTCCGTGAGGAACTCCCCAAAACTATCAGCGGAAAGATTCAGCGTAACAAACTTTGATATTTTTAGATATCTACGCATGAATTTTTATTCAAAATTTTTGTATTTTACTTGACAACAAAACAATCAAGTGCTATGATTCTTTTATTATATAAAGGCTGTGACGGAGAGAGCATTTTGCATTTTCTCACCTTTAGAGAGTCGGCGGTTGATGCAAGCCGATGATGAGAGCTTTATGCTGTAGCTTCTGAGCCGAAAAGAAGAAAGCGTATTTTTACGCAAGTAGAACTTTTCCGTGTCAGCTACGTAAGTGCTTAGGATTTATCTGAATCCGATGAGTGGCGTTTTTGCAATAGCAAACGCAATTTGAGTGGTACCGCGGGTATGTTATCAATTACAGCTCGTCTCAAAGAATCATTTCTTTGGGACGGGCTTTTTGTTTTTCCCAAAAGAATTGGAGGATAATATGCAGAAAGAAAAACAACTTACCGGGCTTGAATATAAGATTCAGGAAATGGCAGAACGTATTCGTGCTCTTAGAGAAATAACCGGTCTTTCCACAGCAGAAATGGCACAGAGAACCGGCGTTTCTGAAGAAGAATATATCGAATGTGAATCCGGAAAAAGCGACCTTAACTTTGCCTTCCTTTATCGTTGCTCCCTCAGCCTCGGTGTCGATATCACCGATATCATCGAAGGCCAGAGCCCTAAGCTTCGCGGATATACCGTAACCCGTGCCGGCCAGGGACAGAAAATCGAGCAGGCTCACGGAATGGTATATTACAACATGGCTTCCGACTTCCGTAACAGGATTTCCAACCCGCTTTTTGTTGTAAATAAATACAGCGAGGAAGCTGAACACAGCCCCATCGCTCTTACCACTCATGAAGGTCAGGAATTCGACCTTATCATTGAGGGCAGCCTTAAAATCCAAATCGGCGAACATACCGAAATTCTTAACAAAGGCGACTGTATCTATTTTGACAGCTCCACTCCTCACGGAATGGTTGCCATTGGCGGAACCGATTGCCATTTCTATGCAATCGTTCTTACTCCTCAAAAAGAAACTTCTACCCATGGCGCATCTATCATGCCCAATGCTCCCCATCGTTCCGATGATACCGAGCGAGTATATAATAAATTTATCCACACTGAACAGGATAAAAACGGACTTTGCAATAAAATCACCTTCCGCAACGAAGAACGTTTTAACTTCGCTTATGACGTTGTTGATGCTCTTGGAAGAGAACAGCCGGATAAACTTGCAATGCTCCATATTGCAAACGACGGTACTGAACGCCGCTTTACTTTCCAGGATATTAAGAAAGAATCCGGCAGAGCCGCAAACTATTTTAAATCCCTCGGAATCAAAAAAGGCGATAAGGTAATGCTTGTTCTTAAGCGCCATTATCAGTTCTGGTTTGCAATCCTTGCTCTCCATAAGATTGGCGCTATTGCAATTCCTGCAACCAACCAGCTTCTTGAGCACGACTTTGAATATCGCTTTAATTCCGCAGGAATCAGCGCAATTCTTTGTACCGCAGACGGCGAAACCGCAGAAGCAGTTGATAAAGCCGCTGCAAACAGCCCTTCCCTTACCACCAAGATTATTGTTAACGGAAGCCGCGAAGGCTGGTTCAATTTTGATGAAGATTACAGCATGTTCTCCAGCTCCTTCCGCAGAAATGAAGAAACTCCCTGTGGAAACGACCCCATGCTTATGTTCTTCACCAGCGGTACTTCCGGATATCCCAAAATTGCCGCACATAACTATAAATATCCTCTCGGACATTTCATCACCGCTAAATATTGGCACTGTGTTGACCCGGAAGGACTCCACCTCACCATCTCCGATACCGGCTGGGCAAAATCCCTTTGGGGCAAGCTTTATGGCCAGTGGCTTTGTGAGGCACCTATTTTTGTATATGACTTTGACAGATTTGATGCAGAAAAAATCCTGCCCATGTTTGCAAAATATCATATTACAACCTTCTGTGCTCCGCCTACTATGTATCGTATGCTCATCAAACAGGATCTGAGCCGTTTTGACCTTTCCTCCATCAAGCATGCTTCCATCGCCGGCGAAGCTCTTAACCCGGAAGTTTTCCGTCAGTTCGAGAATGCAACCGGTCTTCAGATTATGGAAGGTTTTGGACAGAGCGAATCCACCCTTATCATCGGTAACCTTTCCGGCGGCAGCCATAAGATAGGTTCCATGGGTAAACCTGTTCCGCTTTATGACGTTCATCTTCTTGATGCAGACGGCAACGAGGTTGCTGCCGGTGATACCGGTGAAATCTGCATCAATATCAGCAAAGGTCTTCCCTGCGGACTCAGCTATCAGTATTATGGCAGCCCCGAAAAAACCGCAGATACATGGCGCGACGGTTTCTATCATACCGGCGACCTTGCATGGAAAGACGAAGACGGATTCTTCTGGTATGTTGGCCGTGCAGACGACCTTATCAAATCCTCCGGTTACCGCATCGGACCGTTCGAGATCGAAAACGTTATTATGGAACTCCCCTATGTTCTCGAATGCGGCGTTTGTGCAGCACCGGACGAAGTTCGCGGACAGGTTGTTAAAGCCTGCATAGTCCTTACCAAAGGCACCGAACCCACCGAAGAACTCAAAAAAGAGATTCAGAACTATGTTAAAACCCATACCGCTCCCTATAAATATCCGAGAATTGTTGAGTTCCGTACCGAACTCCCGAAAACAACCAGCGGAAAAATTATAAGAAGCAAACTTTGATTTTAAAAACGGAGGTGATTCCTCTGGAATTTAAACGACTTACCCTATTTGCAGGGCATTATGGCAGCGGAAAAACCAATATTGCCGTAAACTATGCGCTGCTTCTTCGGGAACAGGGATTGCCTGTTACCGTTGCTGACCTTGATATTGTAAACCCGTATTTCCGCACCCTTGACAGCGAAGCTGTTTTTCGTGAGCACGGCATAAAACTTATCTGCTCACAGTTTGCTAACAGCAACGTTGATGCTCCTGCGATGCCGAAAGAGGTTTATAACATCATAGATTCCCGAACCGAATATGGCGTTCTTGATATCGGCGGCGATGACCGCGGTGCTCTTGCACTCGGAAGATACGTTCCGTCGATTATAGAGGAAAACGATTACGAAATGCTTCTTGTAATCAATAAAGCAAGACCTCTTACAAGAAATGCCGAAGATACTCTCGAAGTTGCTTCCGAAATGGTTTCTGCATGTAAACTTCCTTTTACCGGAATCGTTAACAACACAAACCTTGGTCCGGAAACAACCGAAGAAGATGTTATTTCAAGCATGGCCTATGCAGAAGAGGTTTCCATCGCTCTTGGAATACCTATAAAAATGACCTGCTGTGATATAAAACTTTATGAAAAACTGAAAGACAGAGTTCCAAATCTTTTTCCTCTTTCTCTTCAGAAACTATATTATCATCTTAATACGGAGGTGTCCTGATTTTGGCAAAACTTACATTTAAAGAAGAACTCTGCAAAGGCTGCGGTCTTTGCGTCAATGCATGCCCCAAAAATCTGCTCCAGCTTTCGAGAGATAGACTCAATCAGAAAGGCCATTCTCCCGTTGAAATCACCGAACCCGAAAAATGCATCGGCTGTGCATTCTGTGCAACAATGTGCCCCGACTGCGTTATCAAAGTTGAAAAATAAGGAGGCGGAAACATGCAGGAAAAAGTACTTATGAAGGGTAATGAAGCCCTTGCCGAAGCAGCAATCCTTGCCGGATGCCGCCATTATTTCGGCTATCCTATCACTCCCCAGACCGAAGTTGCGGCCTATATGTCCAAAAAAATGCCTAAAATCGGCGGCGTATTCCTTCAGGCAGAAAGCGAAATCGCCGCAATCAATATGGTCTATGGCGTTGCCGCAACCGGCAAACGCTGCATGACCTCTTCTTCCAGCCCGGGTATCGCTCTTAAATGCGAAGGCATCTCCTATCTTGCAGGTTCCGATCTTCCCGCACTTATCGTTAACGTACAGCGCGGCGGTCCCGGTCTTGGCGGTATCCAGCCTTCCCAGTCCGACTATTTCCTCGCAACCAGAGGCCCCGGTCACGGCGACTTCCATGTAATCGTTCTTGCTCCTGCTTCTGTTCAGGAAATGGCAGACATGACCCTTAAGGGTTTTGAACTCGCAGATAAATATCGCATGCCCTGCATGCTTCTTGCAGACGGAACCATGGGCCAGATGATGGAACCGGTTGTCCTTCCGGATCCTGTTGAAATCGATACCACTCCCAAAGATTGGGCAGTAACCGGTACCGAATGCAAACGTGAACACCATATCGTAAACTCCCTCTATCTTTCTCCTAAAAAACTCGAGGATATCAACCTCGAACGTTTTGAAAGATATAAACAGATTGAAGAAAATGAATGCCTTTGGGAAGAGTTCATGATGGAAGACGCAGAAATATGCATCGTTTCCTGTGGAATTACTGCCCGTGTTTCCAGAAACGCAATTCTTGAAGCAAGAAAACAGGGTATCAAAGTCGGTATGATCCGTCCCATCACCCTTTGGCCTTTCCCGAAGAAAGCACTTCTCTCTGCAGCAGATAAAGTAAAATCCTTCATCTCCGTTGAGCTTAACATGGGCCAGATGAAAGAAGATATCGAACTTGCAATCCGCTGCAAAAAGCCTGTATATGGCTGCACCAGAGTCGGCGGTATGATTACAACCGTTGACGATATTCTTGCTTCCATCAAAGAAGCAGCGAAAGGAGAGGAATAATCATGGCAGTTGTTTTTGAAAAACCGAAGGCACTTACCGATAACGTTCTCCATTATTGCCCCGGCTGTACCCATGGTATTGTTCATCGCCTTGTTGCAGAGGTAATTGATGAACTTGGAATCGAAGGAAGAACCATCGGTATTGCTCCTGTTGGCTGTTCCGTTATGGCATATGATTATTTCACCGTTGATATGGTAGAAGCTGCACACGGCCGTGCTCCTGCTGTTGCAACCGGTGTAAAACGTTCCGACCCCAGCAAAATCGTTTTCACCTACCAGGGTGACGGTGACCTTGCTTCCATCGGTATGTGTGAAACCGTACATTCTGCCGCAAGAGGCGAAAATATCACCATTATCTTCATCAATAACGCAATTTATGGCATGACCGGCGGTCAGATGGCACCTACTTCCCTTCCGGGACAGGTTACCCAGACCTCTCCTTATGGAAGAAACACCGAAACCCAGGGTTTCCCCATCCGTGTATGTGAGCTTTTAAGCGAACTTGATGGCCCTGCATATCTTGAACGCGTTACCGTTAACAACGTAAAAAACGTCCGCAATGCAAAAAAAGCTATCAAAAAAGCTTTCCAGAATCAGGTTGACGGAAAAGGCTTCTCTCTTGTTGAAGTTCTTTCCACCTGTCCCACCAACTGGGGTATGACTCCTCAAAAAGCTCTTGAATGGATCGACGAAAAAATGATCCCTTATTATCCTCTCGGCGTATATCGTGATAAGGACGGTGAAAACAATGGCTGATCATCAGATTATCATCGCCGGCTTTGGCGGACAGGGACTTCTTTTCTCCGGAAAAGTTCTTGCATACGCAGGCCTTGCTGAAAACAGACAGCTCAGCTGGCTTCCTTCCTATGGCCCGGAAATGAGAGGCGGCACTGCAAACTGCACCGTTATCCTTTCCGATGAACCCATCGGTTCCCCTATTGTTGACCATCCGAACGTCGTAATGGTTATGAACAACCCCTCTCTCGATAAATACGAAAATATGGTTGCTCCCGGCGGAAAACTTTTTGTAGATTCCGCTCTTATCAGCAGAAAAGTTGAACGCGACGATATCGACGTTTATTATATTCCCGCAACTCAGCTTGCAAAAGAGATGGGTGCACCCACTCTTGCAAACATGATTCTTCTCGGCGCAATAGTAAAAGAAACCGGCTGTGTTTCTGACGAGCATCTTGATGAAGGTCTTCGCCATGCAGTTCCTGCAAGACACGCAGACCTTATTGACCTTAACATTAAGGCTCTTGAACTCGGAAAAAACTATACTCAGGCTTAATTTGAAAGAAGGCAAAACAAAATGGAATTCACTTTCCCCGTAACATATACCGAAAATCCTAAAACCAGACCCTCCGATGAGAGCAAACTCGGTTTTGGACGCAGCTTCAGCGACCACATGTTCCTTATGAATTATACCGAAGGAAAAGGCTGGCATGACGGAAGAATCGTTCCCTATGCTCCTCTTGAACTTGATCCCAGCTGCATGGTTCTCCACTATGCACAGGAAGTTTTTGAAGGCATGAAGGCATACCGTTGGGAGGACGGTTCCATTCATCTTTTCCGTCCCTATGAAAACGCAAAACGTATGCAGAATTCCAACGAGCGTCTTTGCATGCCCGCTGTTCCGGAAGAAACCTTTGTTGAAGCAATAAAAGAACTCGTTGCTGTTGATGCAGATTGGGTTCCCCATAATCCCGGAACTTCTCTCTATATCCGTCCCTTTATCTTTGCAACCGATGCACATCTTGGTGTTCATGCTTCTGCAACATATCTTTTCGTAATTATCTGCAGCCCTTCCGGTTCTTATTATCCCAACGGAATGAGCCCCGTTGATATTTATGTTGAAAGCCGCGATGTTCGTGCTGTTCGCGGAGGTACAGGATTTGCAAAATGCGGCGGAAACTATGCCGCATCTCTCCGTGCAGGACAGGAGGCAGAGAAAAAAGGCTATGTTCAGGTTCTCTGGCTCGATGGTGTTGAACGCAAATACGTTGAAGAAGTTGGCGCAATGAACGTTATGTTCAAAGTCGGCGGAAAAGTTATCACTCCTATGCTCAGCGGTTCCATCCTTCCCGGTGTAACCAGAAAGAGCTGTATCGATCTTATCAGAAGCTGGGGAATCGAGGTTGAGGAACGCCTTGTAACAGCGGAAGAACTCTTCGCTGCAGCAGAAGACGGAACTCTTGAAGAAGCATGGGGCTGCGGAACTGCCGCAGTTATCTCTCCCATCGGTTCTATGGGCTGGGAAGATAAAAAAGCTGTTATCAACGAAGGAAAAATCGGTCCCACCGCACAAAAACTTTATGATACCCTCTACGGTATCCAGAGCGGTAAAGTTGAAGATACTCTTAACTGGACTGTTAAAGTTTGTGACTAAAATGTATAAAAATAAAACGGTGCTGAATATTTATTCAGCACCGTTTTATTTTAGTGTATTTTTTGTGTATAATTTTGTATATTCTATTGACAAAACATTTAAAAAGTGGTTGAATAAGAATATTAATTATTAATTTTAAAAGGCTTTTTTGACTTTTAAAATTTGAAAATCTTTCCCCCGAAAAAAGGAGATGCAAACGATGAGGAACATCAGAATCAGCGACGTTACCATGAAACAGACCGGAAAAGGAATCGATTTTTCCCTCAGCTTCAGAGAGAAAATCGAGCTTGCAAAGCTACTTGACCGTCTTGAGGTATCCGTTATTGAACTACATCCCATCGAAAATCTCAAAATCGACAGTCTGCTTATAAAATCCATCTCTGCTGCAGTTAAAAACGCTTCTGTTGCCGTTCCGGTTGCTCTTGAAGAAGGAGCTGCAGAAACTGTTTGGAACGCTCTTAAAGAGGCAAAAAATCCCCGTCTTCAGGTTGTTGCACCTGTCAGCCCGGTACAGATGGAATATCTTTCCCATAAAAAGCCGGAAGCAATGCTTTCCGCGATAAAAAACATCGTTACGGAATGTAAGGCTCTCTGTTCCGATGTTGAATTCGTTGCAGGAGATGCCACCAGAAGCGATAGCGAATTCCTCGAATCCGCTGTTAAAACCGCAATCGAAGCCGGCGCTTCCACCATCACTTTCTGTGATACCGCCGGAGTTATGCTTCCGGATGAATTTTCTGCATTTATCGAAAAAATCTTCTCTGCAGTTCCGGAACTTAAAGAAGTCTCTGTTGGCGTAAGCTGCAGCGACGCTCTTTCCATGGCAGATTCCTGCGCAATTTCCGCTGTCCGCGCCGGTGCATCCGAAGTTAAAGCCACCGCTGTTGCAACGGATAACATCCGCCTTGGAAAAATCGCAAAAATCCTTGATGCAAAAGGCAGCGCGTTTAATTCCTGCGGTTCTGTCCGCATGGCAGAAATCAACCGCGTTATTTCTCAAATAGACCGCCTTTGCCATACCGAAAAGAGCAAAAATTCTCCCTTTAACGATTCTGTCCGTGACGAGGGTGAATGGGTGCTCACTGAGCACGATGATATTTCCGTCGTGCTCAAAGCGACAGAAAAGCTTGGCTATGAACTTTCTGAAGACGACGGAATCAAAGTTTTTGAGGCATTTAAACAGATTGCCATGCTCAAAAAGAAAGTCGGTTCAAAAGAACTTGATGCAATCGTTGCATCCTCTGCTCTTCAGGTTCCGCCTACTTATAAGCTCGAAAGCTATATTATAAGCTCCAGCAACATTCTCGCTTCTTCCGCACATCTTCGTATTGCAAAAGGCGACCATGTCCTTGAAGGAGTTTGCATCGGTGACGGCCCTATCGACGCCGCATTCCTTGCAATCGAGCAGGTAATCGGTCTTCATTATGAACTTGATGATTTCCAGATTCAGTCCGTAACCGAAGGTCGCGAAGCAATGGGCCAGACCGTTGTAAAACTTCTCTCCGGCGGAAAACTTTATTCCGGCCGAGGAATTTCCACCGATATTGTAGGCGCAAGTATCCTTGCATACCTCAACGCCCTAAATAAAATCGTATATGAGGAGGAAAATGTATGAACCTTTCTTTCTCTACAAGAGGCTGGCAGGCTCTCTCCTGGGATGAGCTTATAGAAACCGCCTGTGAAATGCGTTTTTCCGGAATTGAACTTTATAACTTTCACAAATGTCCGGAACTTTTTGAAAAAGGTGCTCCGCTTCATAAATACAGCGCCGCCGCAACTTCAAGACTTCTTAGAGAAAAGGGTATAAAAATCCCCTGTCTTGATACTTCCTGTGATATCTCTGAAGAACGCTGTGTAAACGACAGCATTATCAAGGGAACCATTGATACCGCACATGACCTTAAGATTCCTTATGTCTGCGTTGTTGCTCTTAATGATAACGAAGAGCTTATTAAAGAGAGAGTTGCAGACCTTATCGACTATGCGGAAACCGCAGGAGTTTCCCTTCTTATCAAAACCAGCGGAATTTATTCCGATACCGCAAGACTTCGTGCTCTTATGGACGAATTTGCCTCGGATAATCTTGCCGCCCTTTGGGATATGCACCATCCTTATCGCACCAACGGCGAATCTGCGGATAAAACCATCCGCAACCTTGGCGCATATGTAAAACACGTACATCTCCGCGATTCTGACGATAAGGATACATATAATCTTATCGGTGAAGGCAATATGCCCATCGCTGAAATGATGCGTGCTCTTTCTTCCATCGACTATAACGGTTTTATCTCCCTTGAATGGAAACCGGAATGGATGCCCGATCTTCAGGAATATGAGGTCATCTTCCCCCATTTTGTAAACTATATGAACCGTTTTGAAAGCCCCAGGGGCAAAAAACGCAATCTTTATTATAACTTTGACCATTCCGGCCAGTTTATCTGGAAGAAGGATTCTCTTATTGACCTCACTTTCTCCCAGGTTCTTGATAAACTTTGCGAAGAGTTCCCTGATCAGTATGCTTTCCGCTATACCACCCTTGATTATACAAGAACATATTCCGAATTCCGCGATGACGTTGACCGCTTTGCGAGAGCACTTGTTTCCATGGGCGTTAAAGCCGGAAGCAAGGTTGCAATCTGGGCAACCAACGTTCCTGCATGGTATATCACTTTCTGGGCCGCAACAAAAATCGGCGCAGTTCTTGTAACCGTTAATACCGCATACAAAATCCACGAGGCAGAGTATCTTCTTTCCCAGTCCGATACTCATACCCTTGTTATGATAGATTCCTGCCTGGATTCCAACTATGCACAGATAATCAACGAACTTTGTCCGGAAATCAAGAATACCAAACCCGGTGCTCCGCTCCATTGTAAAAAACTTCCCTTCCTGCGCAACGTAATAACCGTTGGATTCAAAATGCCCGGATGCCTTGAATTTGATGAGGCTATGGAAAGAGCAGACGGAGTTTCTCCGGAAGAAATCGCAAAAATGGCTGCAGATGTTCGTACCGATGACGTTTGCAACATGCAATATACCTCCGGCACAACCGGATTCCCGAAAGGCGTTATGCTCACCCATTATAACGTAACCAACAACGGAAAATGTATCGGTGACCGTATGGGTCTTTCCACCGCAGACCGCCTTATGGTACAGGTTCCGATGTTCCATTGTTTCGGCATGGTTCTTGCCATGACTGCGGCTATGACCCATGGCGCCACCCTTTGTCCGCTTCCCTATTTCTCCGCAAAAAGCTCTCTTGCTTGTATAAATCAGGAAAGAATCACCGCTTTCCACGGTGTTCCGACTATGTTTATCGCCATGTTTAACCATCCCGATTATCGCAACACGGATTTCTCTTATATGAGAACAGGAATCATGGCCGGAGCTGGCTGTCCTCCCGAACTTATGAAGAGAGCAGCACAGCCGGATGAAATGAACATGCGCGGAATCATCAGCGTATATGGACAGACCGAATCCTCTCCCGGTAGCACCACTTCCGCATGGGAAGATCCTCTTGACCTTCGCTGCTATACTGTTGGATACAATCTTCCCCATGTTGAAACAAAGATAATCGACCCGGAAACCGGTGAAGAAGCTCCTAATGGAGTTAACGGCGAATTCTGTTCCCGCGGATATAACCTTATGAAAGGTTATTATAAAATGCCGGAGGCAACCGCAGGAACGATTGATAACGAAGGCTGGCTCCATTCCGGTGACCTTGCATGTCGCGAAGATGACGGCACATTTAAAATCACCGGACGCCTTAAGGATATGATTATCCGCGGCGGCGAAAACATTTACCCCAAGGAAATCGAAGAATTCATCTATACCCATGAAAAGGTAAAAGATGTTCAGGTTATCGGTGTTCCGGATAAAAAATACGGCGAAGAAATCATGGCACAAATCGTTCTTAAAGAACCCGGCAGCATGACCGCCGAAGAAATGTCCGAGTATATCAAAGGCCGCCTTGCAAGACACAAGGTTCCAAAATATATCGAATTTGTCGATGGCTTCCCCATGAATGCTGCAGGAAAAATCCTTAAGTATAAAATGCGCGAAGACGCCGCAAAACGCCTTGGTCTTGAACACGAAAGTTCTATTGATACCGGTAAAATTCAGAAATAACAAAAAAAGACCACCCGACGGGTGGCCTTTTTTTGTTATCAAGAATTCGCCTGCGAACCGATGTTATAATCTGT
>JAFYOZ010000090.1 GCA_017547705.1 Oscillospiraceae bacterium | reverse complement strand
CTGCCTTCAATGATAGCGTCAGCGATGGTGCCTGCGATGAGTTTTACAGCGCGGATAGCGTCATCGTTGCCGGGGATAACATAGTCGACATCGTCGGGGTCGCAGTTAGTGTCAACAATAGCTACGATCGGAATACCAAGTTTTTTTGCTTCTGCAACAGCGATTTTCTCTTTTCTGGAGTCAACGATGAAGAGAGCGCCAGGAAGTTCGGTCATTTCTTCGATACCGCCAAGGAATTTTTCAAGCTTTTCAATCTCGAGAGTGAGTTTGGTTGCTTCTTTCTTGGTAAGACGATCGAAAGTGCCATCTTCTTCCATTTTGCGGAGCTGCTGAAGACGAGCGATTCTTCTTCTAATGGTTTTGAAGTTGGTGAGCATACCGCCGAGCCAACGAGCGTTTACATAGTAAGCGCCAGCTCTTTCTGCTTCTTCACGAACGGAGTCAGCAGCCTGTTTTTTGGTGCCAACGAAAAGAACGGATTTGCCTTCTGCAGAAACTTCGTTTACGAAGGAATATGCTTCCTCGATTTTTTTAACGGTTTTCTGAAGGTCGATGATGTAGATTCCGTTTCTTTCGGTGAAGATATACGGAGCCATTTTAGGGTTCCAGCGGCGGGTCTGGTGACCAAAGTGTACACCAGCTTCAAGCAGCTGTTTCATAGATACTACGGACATTAATTTTTTCCTCCTTGTTATTACCTCCACCCCAGTCATTTCCCGGCAGCAACCGGGTTACTTTTCCCGGTCAACGACCGACGGGATTGTGGGGTGTGTGTGCTTTTAAGAAGACGCAATTATAGACTTACAGTCTTCCAGCCATTAGATTATAGCACTAAGCGCAATTTTTTGCAACCTTTTTTCTATAATATTATAAGAAAATATTAAAAAATTTTTGAAAAATATTTTCATTTTCCTTAAAATTTGTCATTTTTATTTTTGTCTGCACCAAAATCGTATCTTTTCCGATAGTTTCTATCTCTTCCCAACCGATTTTCACGTCCTCTTCCCTGCCAAAAATTCCAAAAAATCTTGGTTTTCCTCTAATTATAATCGCAGAAACTTTTCTCGTTTCAGTATCTATCACCACGTCATCCGCAAAACCAAAACAGCTTCCGTCCGGCATGTTAATAACCTCTTTCCGGCGCATTTCTTCAATGGTAATTTGCATAAAGCCTCACTCCTTTATGCAAATTTTATGTGGAAAAAATATTTTTCTGCCTGTCCGTGCTCAAAATTTTACCATTTTTCGTCTCGTGCTCAAATGAATATTCCCGTGCTCAAAAGTCAATGATTACCCTTGTAAAAATCAAATCGAACGGGGAATTTTTATATGTATTACGGAAAAGTCGAAATATGCGGCATCAATACAGCAAAGCTTCCGGTGCTCAAAGAAAATGAAAAAATCGAACTTTTAAAACTTGCAAAAAGCGGCGATAAATCCGCAAGAGAAAGGATGATAAACGGAAATCTCCGGCTTGTTTTAAGCGTTGTTCAAAAGTTTACCGGTCGCGGTGAACCTCCCGACGACCTTTTTCAGGTGGGATGTATCGGTCTGATAAAAGCAATCGATAACTTCGACCCAAATCTTGATGTGCGTTTTTCAACCTATGGTGTTCCGATGATAATCGGCGAGATAAGGCGTTTTCTTCGTGATTCCAATGCTGTCAGGGTCAGCCGTTCCATGAGGGATACCGCCTACCGCGCCATGCAAATCAAAGAAGATTTTATCAATGAGCACGGAAGAGAACCCACCGCCGACGAAATCGCAAAAATAATGGAAGTTCCAAAAAGCCAGGTTGTGATTGCTCTGGAATCCATCGTCGAACCGGTGTCTTTATATGAGCCTGTATATTCCGATTCCGGCGATACGATTTTTATCATGGATCAGCTTAGCGACCGAAATTCCGATTCCGGATGGATTGAAGAAATCGCACTCAAAGAAGCAATCCAGCTTCTCTCTCCGAGAGAAAAGCGCATACTTTCCATGCGCTTTTTCGATGGAAAAACCCAAATGGACGTTGCTTCGCAAATCGGAATAAGCCAGGCGCAGGTTTCAAGATTGGAAAAATGCGCCCTGCAAAAAATAAAAAAACAGCTTTGATATTTTCCGCCGTTGTGATAAAATAAATTTATCAATTTTTTCGGCGGTGATTTTAATGAAAAAACTTCTTATAACCGGTTTTGAACCTTTCGGCGGAGAAAAAATCAACCCATCATGGGAAGCAGTTAAGCTTCTTCCGGATGAAATCGGTGATTTTCTCCTCAAAAAAATCGAGGTTCCTGTGGTTTTTGAAAAGGCGGCAGAAACTGTAATTTCTGCTGCAAAAGAGTTTTCTCCCGATGCAATAATCTGCGTCGGACAAGCCGGAGGCAGAACCGGAATCACTCCGGAAATGGTTGCAATAAATCTTCGCTATGCAAAAATCCCCGATAATGAAGGCAACAAACCGGAGGATGAACCTTGCATCAAAGACGGCGAAAATGCAATTTTTGCAACCCTTCCCGTCAGAAAAATGACCGACGCAATTTCCGATTGCGGCATAACTGCCGCTGTTTCCTATTCCGCAGGAACTTATGTCTGCAACGACCTCATCTATCACGTTCTTGAGCACTGCAAAAATACAGAAACAAAGGCCTGCTTTATTCATGTTCCGTTTATTCCGGAGCAAACTTCCGATAAACCGAGCATGGCGCTTGAATCAATTGCAAAAGGCCTTGAAGCCGCAATAAAAGCCATATAAAAGAACTCCCTGCCGTTTTAGCAGGGAGTTTTTCTATGTTGATTATTTTCCTGTTGCAATATACGGTGCAACCGCAGAGGCGACTTTATAAATCGGCATTGTCTGGAGAGTAACTTTTCCCGGGCCGGTGATAACAGTATCAACAAGACCTTCGCCGCCAAAAACCGCATTTTTAAGGCTTCCGACCATGCGAACATCCATCTTACAGCTTTCGTCCATCAAAGCAACAACGCCGGTATCGCAGATAAGTTCTTCACCTGCGGCAAGGTTATATTCTTTGCAATAACCGTCGATTTCAAAAAATGCCATTCCGGGGCCGGTTACTTTCTGCATAATAAAACCTTCACCGCCAAGAAGTCCCGCTCCGAATTTCTTTCTGAAGAAAATCGAAAGACTTGTTCCCTCTGTTGCACAAAGGAATGATTTTTTCTGGCAGATTACGCTTTCTCCCGGAGCAAGCTGTTTTGCAACAATTCTTCCCGGGAATGTTGATGCAAATGCAATTTCTCCCTGACCTTTTGCTTTATAATGGCTCAAGAAAAGGCTCTCTCCGGAAAACATTCTTCCAATGCTTCCGCTGAGTCCGCCGTCTGCTTTTGTTTCTGTTGTAATATCGCCCCTAAGCCATGATCTTCCGCCGGATTCGCTTATAAGTGCTTCTCCCGGAGAAAGCTGGATAACCAATACCGGAAGAGAACCGCCCTCGATTTCATAACGCATAAAAAAGCCTCCTTTTGATGTTATATCTGATAATATTTTATCATTTTTTATAATTCCATACAATAAAAAGTGCCGACAAAATCTGCCGGCATTTTTTATCAATTATTCACAATCAAGTGTCATAAGAATATGCGGAATTCCGTCCTCAAGAAATTCTTCAGAAACCTGTTTAAATCCAACGTTTTCATAGAATTTTCTTGCATATACCTGAGCCTCTATGGTAATTTTATCGGCTCCGAATTTTTCCTTTGCAAGGCGGATTCCCTCTTTAAGGACTATGGTTCCATAGCCTTTTCTGCGTCTTGCGGAGATAACTCTTCCAACCGCCGCATCATCAAAAGAAACACCTTTATCGAGCACGCGAAGATATGCGGCAATTCCCTCTTCATCCCGAAGCCACACATGGTATGCGTTCTGGTCTTTATTGTCGATTTCCGGATAGGGACATTCCTGTTCAACAACAAAAACATCAACACGAAGTTTTAAAATATCATAAAGCTCGTTTACTGTAAGCTCATCGAATTTTTTTATAATAAGTTCCATTTTACTCTTCTGCGATTTCTTCCGCTTCAATTTTTTCAACAACGGCAGTATCAACACGCATTCCGTCAACGGTTTCAACGGTGAATTTATATCCGTTGGAATTAAAAGTATCGCCAACTTCCGGAACTTTATTAAGTTCGTCCATAATCCAGCCGCTGAGGGTTGCATAGGGTACTTCCTCAATATCCATCTCGAGTTCTTCAAAAAGCTCTTCCGGATTCATACTGCCGGAAACAGTATAAACGCCCTTGCTTTCGCTGATATCCTCTTCGATTTCATCGTGTTCGTCCCAGATTTCGCCAACAAGCTCTTCAAGGATATCCTCCATGGTAACAATACCAAAAGTGCCGCCGTATTCATCTGTTACAACTGCCATATGGCATTTGCTTTTCTGAAGGAGCTTAAGAAGAGCACCGATTTTCATGGTAGTAGGAACAAAAACCGGTTTTGTAAGCATGGTATCTGCAATATTTTCTTTATCGTAGTTGTTATAAAAATCGGTACGGTGAATAATACCGATAATATTATCAACGCTGTCAACGTAAACCGGAAGACGGGAATATCCGGTTTCAACAAAAACCTCTGCAACCTCTTCCTTGGTCCAGTTCTTTTCAACTGCTTCGATATCGACCCTCGGAGTTGCAATATCCGCGCAGTCGTTTTCGTTAAGCTCCATTACGTTACGGATAAGTTCGCCTTCCTGCTCACCGATTCCGCCGCTGCTTTCAACCTCATCCACCATCGAGAGAAGTTCTTCTTCGGTAACAGTCTGTTCTTCGCCGCTTTTAACAACAAGGGAGACAAGTTTCTTCCAAAGGGAGAAAAGATAGTTTATAGGGGTAAGGATTACCGCAAGGAAATTGATGATCGGCGCGGAAAATCTTGCAAAAGATTCCGGAGATTCTTTTGCAATGCTCTTCGGGGTTATTTCGCCAAAGATAAGTACAACAACAGTGATAACCGCTGTGGAAACGGTTGCACCGATTTCTCCTCCGAGAAGTTCAATAAAAAGAACAGTCGCAATAGAGGAAAGGGCGATATTTACGATATTGTTTCCAACAAGGATAGTAGTAAGAAGTCTGTTATAGTCATCGAGAAGACGGATTATGCGTTCCGCATTTTTGTCGCCGTGTTCTGCGGCAATTTTGATTTTAGTCATATTAAGACTGTTAAATGCGGTTTCCGTTGCGGAAAAATAAGCCGACATAAGCACCAAAAAAGCCATTGCGATTATTGTGCCGATATTGTTCATGAAATTAATTGATACAACCTTTCAAAAATATATATTTAACGCAAAAAAGCACAGCCCGATGCGAAACCGCCCAGGCTATGCTCCGAAAATCAATTTATTTTAATACTTCGTATGTCTGCGTCGTCCATTTTTTGACCTTTCAAAAATATAATACAGATATTATACACAAATGACATTCACTTGTCAATTATCCGGTAATAACTCCGCCGCCAAGAAGTTTTTCTCCGTCATAAATAACGGCAGACTGGCCCGGAGTAACAGCTCTTTGGGGTTCATCAAAGAGAATCATTGCTCTGTCATCGCGGAAATATGTGCTTGCAAGAGCGGGAGCAGGATTATGCGCATAGCGAATCTTACATGTTACAGCAATAGGCATATCCGGCGCACCGTTTATCCAATGAAAATCGTTTACAATAACGCGCTTTTTAAAAAGTGCTTCGTTATCAACAAGAACGACTTCGTTTTCTTCAGGGTCGATTTTTCCGACATAAAGAGGCGCAGGAAGAGAAAGTCCAAGACCTTTTCTCTGTCCGATGGTATAACGGCAGATACCTTTGTGTTCACCAAGGCATTTTCCGCATTCATCAACAAATTTTCCGTGAGGCATCTCGCCTATTTTGCGTTCGATATATCCCTGTGTATCCCCGTCCGGAATAAAACAGATATCCTGTGAATCCGGCTTGTTTGCAACCGGAATTCCCTCTTTTTCCGCAATGGCGCGAATCTCATCTTTAGAAAGTTCCGCAAGCGGAAAACGAAGATGAGGAATCATATCTTTTTCGATGTTATACATCATATAGCTCTGGTCTTTTGCAAGGTTTTTTGCACGGAAAATGTTTTTTCCGTCGGTTCTTGCATAGTGGCCGGTGGAAATAAGATCATATCCAAGTTTCTGTGCTTCTTCAAAAAAAGCCGGGAACTTTATGAATTTATTGCATCTTACACAAGGGTTCGGGGTTCTTCCGAGTTTATATTCCTCTGTAAAATTATCAAGAACCTCTCTCTTGAATATTTCGCGGAAATCAAAAATATAGTGCGGAATTCCGAGATAGTCTGCAACGGCTTTTGCATCCTTTGCTTCGTCCCAATCGTCGGTCATTCTGAAAGTTGCACCGGCAACCTCGTATCCCTCTTTTTTAAGCAAAAAAGCCGCAACGGCAGAATCAACTCCGCCGCTGAGTCCAACCATAACCTTGCTCATGACATCACCCATGCAAGTGCATATGCAAAGGTGGGAAGAACCATTGCAATAATAAGTAAGATTACCATAATTCTAATAAAAAGTTTGCTGTTTTTCATTTTATCCTCCAAAAATCATTCAAGAGCGCCGAAGCTGCTGAAAGGGAAAAGAACAAATCTTGCCTTGCCCTTAACGTCATCCTTATGGATATAGGGATTTTCCCAATATCTTGCATCGAGAGAGTTTGCACGGTTATCGCCAACAAAGAAATAGTGATCTTCCGGAACGACAAATTCTCCGGCAAAATCAGAAAAACTGCTTACATAATTTTCATAATAACGTTTTCCGTTGATATAAACTTTTCCGGCTCCATCAAATGCAACCGTATCTCCCGGAAGACCGAGACAGCGTTTTATAAGGACAACTCCAAGTTCTTCGCTATCAAAAACAACAATATCTCCTCTTTCGATATTGTCTTTATTAAACGTTCTGGTAGTAAAAACCTGTGCTCCAACAGGAATGGTTGTTTCCATGGAACCGGTCGGAACAGAAGCCATAAAACAAAGGCTCTGGAAAATTATAAGAGGCAACAAGCAATACAAAATAAGCGTTTTTCCCCAATCAAGAAGTTCCGCTTTAAGGCTTTTTTTAGGTTTTTTAGCTGCTTCTTCCGGAACTTTTTCCGGCTCTTCTGCAATATTTTCGATTTTGATTTCTTCTTCCATTTTTCCTCCGAATATCTATATAAAATTTGTGAATTAACTAATTAAATTATTATAGCAATTTTTATTGTTATAATCAATAAGAAGCGCCTAAAATTAATAATTTGGACAATAATATAATAAAAAAATCCGGGAGATGTAGTTTTGTTCATTGTATTTTTCAGAACGATTATAATCTACTTTATTATAATCGTTTGCCTGCGGATAATGGGAAAACGCCAGCTTGGTGAACTTCAGCCATCGGAATTTGTTATAGCGATTCTTATTTCAAATATCGCAACCCTCTCTATCGAGGATACCGATATCCCCCTTGTCGGAGCAATCGTTCCGATAATAACCCTTATGAGCGCAGAGGTTATTTTATCGTTCATCACTCTTAAAAGCGAAAAAATCCAAACCCTTGTAAGCGGAAATCCGGTTGTAATAATCCGCAACGGAAACATCGACCAGCAAAGCATGAAAAATCTCCGTTTTTCCATCGAAGACCTTATGAGCCAGCTTCGAATAAACGGAACTTTTGATATAAACGACGTTGCCTGGGCAATAGTTGAAACAAACGGCCAGCTTACTGTATATCCAAAAGCAGAGGCACAGCCTCTTAACATCAAAATGCTCACGAATCCGGACAGTATGTCCGATACTCCTCCAATGGTGCTCATAAGTGACGGCATTCTTTGTACAAAGGTGCTCAAGGCATGTAACCTTACGGAAAAGTGGCTCTATGGCGTGCTCAAGGAAGAAAAACTTACGGAAAAAGAAATTTTTCTTATGACCTGTGACCCCTCCGCAAAATATTCAATCGTCAAAAAGGATGTGAAAAAGTCATAAAAAGAGTTGTTTTCGCTTCGGTGCTCATGGCTGTAATAATCATTTTCAACATCATGTGTTTTGGGATAGTCACAAACACAAAAAACAGCGTTATAATGCGCCTTGATGAACTTTATTCCGCTTCTTTCGAAGGCGGCTTCAACAGCAAAACCGCTGCAGAAAAATCGAAAGATTTTTCTGCATATTGGGAATCCGAGCACGACCTTCTTGAACGGATAGTCCGCCATGAACTTCTTGAGCAGGTAACCGAATCCGTATCAAAACTCTATCCCCTTGCACTATATGGCAAAGCCGCAGATTTTTATGCGGAACTTTCCGTCTGTAAGGTTCTTATGGAAGAAATATGGGAATCCGAACGCCCAACAATAAAAAATATCTTCTGATAAAAAAATTCCCGGAGGAATCATCCCTCCGGGAATTTTTTGTTCGTTTACTGAATAACTGTAATAGTAAGCTGTGTTTTTGTTGCGCCAATGCTGGTTTCAGTATGCGGATCAAATCCCTCAAAATAAGCCTCTGCGGAATAACTTCCGATTCCGGGGATTTTATCAAGAGTATCGATACTGATGTGCTGGTTCGGTTTTATATATCCGGTCTCATAAACGATTTCTCCGTTAATGAGGATTTTAACTTTCATAAGGCAGATGTTTTTTCCGGAGTTTTCGATTTTAAAATCACCTTTTCCGTCGGTTCCAACGGTTATTTCTTCTGCAATTTTATAAGAAAGAACACCGGCAGAGTTTTTTTCTCCGCTATAAAAACTTCCGTCGAGCATTCCGTCAACAGCGGCATGATCGGATACGATCCATGAATATTCATCCGCAGAAGAAGAATTTTCTCCGCCAAAAAGGATTGCTCCGCAAGCGGCAGCAGCCGCAATTATAACAACAAAAATAAAAGATACGATAAAAGTTTTTATGTTATTTTCTCTGTTTCGCATCGAAAAATCTCCTTCAAAAACATTACTGAAAATGATTATAACATATTCCCCAAGTTTTTCAACAATTTTTCGTACTTCTTTTATATTGAAGGTTTATAAAAACTGTGATAAAATAGATTGTAAGTATATACACATCAAAGTTTTTCGGCGGTTTTGATGCCGAAAAACAACAAAAATATAAAATACAGGGGGCAAATAAATCATGAGCGAACTCATCGGCGCATGTCTCATCGGACAATCAGGCGGCCCTACCGCCGTAATCAACTCCAGCGCATACGGAGTAATCAAAGCCGCTCTCGGCAAAAAGTGCATCACAAAAGTTCTTGCTGCACAGCACGGAATTCGCGGTATTCTTGATGACAACATTATCGATATGGGAAAAGAAGACGGCGAAACCCTCGAGCTTATGCTCACAACCCCTGCTTCCCTTATCCGCAGCTGCCGCTATAAACTTAAAGATTTCCGTGAGGACGATACCGACTATAAACGTATTCTCGAAATCTTTAAAAAGTATAACATCCGCTATTTCTTCTATAACGGCGGTAACGACAGTATGGATACCTGCAACAAGATTTCCGAATACATGGCAACCCAGGATTACGAATGCCGCATCATCGGTGTTCCGAAGACCATTGATAACGACCTTTGCATGACCGACCATTGCCCAGGATTTGGCTCTTCCGCAAAATATATCGCTCTTTCCGTAGCAGAGGTTATCAAGGACGTTCATGTTTATGACCGTGACGCTATCGTTGTAATCGAGGTTATGGGACGCCATGCAGGATGGCTTGCCGGTGCAGCAGCTCTTTCAAAAATCTGCTGTGAAGGCCCTGCATTCGTATATCTTCCCGAAGTTGTTTTCGATATGGATAAATTCTTCGAGGATCTTGATGAATTCCATAAACACCATAAACGTATCGTAATCGTATTCTCCGAAGGTATCCGCGATAAACACGGCAAATTTATCAGCGAATACGGCATTAACGATACCAACGTAATCGACGAATTCGGACATTCCCAGCTTGGCGGTCTTGCCGCAACCATGTCCAATATCATCCGCGCAAAAACCGGTTCAAAAGTTCGCGGAATCGAACTTTCTCTTCTCCAAAGATGCGCAAGCCACGCAGGTTCCAAAACCGACCGCGACGAAGCAGCAATGGCCGGTGCTTTTGCTGTTGATTCCGCTGTTGCAGGCGAAACCGGAAAAATGGTTGCATTCCGCCGCGATACCAAATACGGTATCTATAAATGCACCCCCGTTCTTGTTGACCTTAAAGATGTTGCAAACAAGGAAAGAACCGTTCCGCGTGAATGGATAAACGAAGAAGGCAACAACGTAACCGATGAATTTATCGAATATGTTGTTCCGCTTATTCAGGGCGAGCTCGAAACTCCTTATGAGCACGGCATGCCCAAATATGCACGCCTTAAACGAATCCCCGCAGAACCCGTTAACGAATAAGGTGCAGCCGCAAGGCAGCGTAAATATTATTCAAAAAATCAGCCTCCCCTTTTGGGGAGGCTTTTTTATAATAATTATGACGGCTCCTGCTTGCTTCTTGGCGAAAGAAGGAGAAGAAATAAGCCCCTCAAAAGAGGGGCTTAAATAATTTTTCGCTCGTTATTCCCAATAAACCAAAGCAAGATCTGATACACAATCATTCGTTCTTATTGCATTCATATTTTTGAGATATTTTGAGAAATACACATATTCATTTGAGTCCAGATAATAAAAAGCGGTAGTTATTGCAGGATAGGCGGATGAGTACTCATTATGACAAAAAACAAGTAAAACATTTTCTTCTTCGTTATAAACAGGTGATGCAAATATATCAATATTTTCACCAATAAATGTAGAAGATAAGCTGTCCAAATCAAATACAGCTAAATAGCCGGTTTCCGGTGCATAGAAAAATGATTTTCCATCCTCTTTCCAACAGATACTATCCCCAGAACAGACTTCCTTGATTTCTCCGGATATTGTATCCAAACACAAAATCCTGCCGGTATTATCATCGTTTTCAACGAACAAAATCTTGCTATCATATGAGAGTATCGCATTTGCGTTAACAAGCGGCCTGCTGTAAGCCTTTTCTATGTTTCCGTTCTGATATTTCCAAAGATAGTTATCCGGAAAAAAACTCGAATCGTTGGGTTCTTCCGCCATAAAATATATGGTATCACCTAAAACAATCGGCCTTTGTTCAACCTCAAATTCTGTTGAAAGCAACTCCCTAAAAGTATCGGATTCTTTGTAATATATTTTTCCTGCATTCGTGATAAATTCAGTTTCATCAATATATTCTCCGACTTCCGAGAACGGAACAGTTTTCCGTTTTCCGTCAGAAAGAGATATTATCGTCGCTTCCTCACCATCTAGAATAACAAGCTCCGAAGAAAGTGCAAATTTATTCCTAAATTGCGATATATATGACATATTATATAAGATTATAAATAATACACAGAGTAAAAAAATAATTAAAATGCTTTTCGTTTTAATTGTTTTTCTATTCATATTGTATTACCTCCAATACGCTTCCGTCATGGCCTCGAGGCTTTAAAAAATTCCGTTTTTTCAGTTTAGAGCCTTCCTAATTTCCTCTTCGGTTTTTCCGTCAAGGTCGTTATAAAAAACTCTGTATATGGTCGCCATAATCGGAACGCTGATGAACATTCCGAAGATTCCGGCAACGCTTCCGCCGATGGTTACTG
>JAFYOZ010000089.1 GCA_017547705.1 Oscillospiraceae bacterium | reverse complement strand
TATTTCCGGAACTTTGCCTTCGCTATAATCGTAATCGCTGAAATCTTCAAGAGGAACATTTTTGATATTTAAAATCTCACTGACGCCTTTTGCTCTGTAATATTTTGTTACATTATTAGAAGGAGCAGAAAATTTAAAATGAGTATAAAGATTTCCATATTCATCCGGAGTTGCATTATTAAGCTGTTCTTTGGTCATATCGACAACAAGTTCACCGGTATAACTGTTAACTCCAACTCCATATCCGATTTTTTCATTAAGGTTCTCCTCGGTGATATTAAAGCCGTTGAAAGAAACCTGGCTGAAAGGCATCCGGGTTGCATTAACAGTATCTTCCGCCATATTAATTGTGACATCGATATGTTCGTATGCGACAACTTCTTTTGCACTGGCATCAAAATACTGGATATAAAGTCTGTCACTAAAAGGTTTATCAGAATCAATATATCTTCTTAGCTCATCTTCGTAATATCTTACAATATTCTTCTTTATGACGGATGCGCCTGTATCAACATCTCCCATTATATCAAAGGGCCAATAATGGTAATCGAGGAAACCATTAAAATCGTTGAATCTTTCTTTCTGCAGTCCGTTTTCATAAGTTTCCTGCCAGTTGACATATTCCATTATGTCTTCGCCAAAGCCACCCATAAAATGAGTTACATTATCTTTTCCTTCGCCGGAATATCCATCACTGATATGGAAAGCAAGTCTTGCTTTGTCATATTTGCTGTCAACAACGCTGTTCGGGATATAAGGAATGGTGATATTAACTTTTCCATCCTCTATCGGGCATTCAGCAATCTTTTCGATATACTTGTTGTTAAGAAGGAAATATACAGTAAGGGTCTGATTTTTAACTGCGATGCTCGTTCCAGGGAACTGCCATTCCTCCGCCATTACGCTTATAGGCATTATTCCGAATACCATGATAAGCGCAAGGGTCATGCTGATAAAACGTTTGAACATTTTGTGATTCCTCCGTTCTGACAAAAAAGGGATAAATCCCTTTATAATTATGTCTATATATTAGACCCATTAAATATTATAAACAATTAACTGGCTGCATAGTAAAACAAAAAAGAGACGGAAAATCCGTCTCTTTTTTGTTTTATTTGATTATTATTACGGGTTCCCAGCGGTTATAGACATATTCGCAGATGGCTGGCTTTGCATCGGGATTTTCGATTGGGTTTTCTGTGTACCAGTTGATGAGCATAAGCGAATAGGATTCGTTTTCGCCGACATACCACATCTGCTTTGTTGCGCTTTTTGCGGAATTGGTTGGCAAAAGCGCAAGGCAAACGTTGTTACGGTTGGTTATTTCGTAAAAATCTCCGGTATTCACAATGTTCCATTGGTCTTTTGCCAAGTTGGCGTCATAATATTTGCTGATTCCGCTGGAATTGAATTTATAACCCACAAATTTTGTTTCTGCATAAACTCTGTTGAGCCATCCTTCAAAGTTTTCATCGGGATTTCTTGTTGGGGCATCCGGAGGAAGGATGAAAAATTCGGAATTTGCGAGGATTTCCATATTATCTGCGGCAGAATCTGTGATTTCCGCGCGGATGTATCCGGGCTTTTCAAAAATCTCCAGTAGGACGCCGTTTTCTTGCATAAATTCTGCAGAGCGGCTCTGCCATTCCGGATTGACGGTTTTGAAAACGACTCTGTTCGGGTCTGTTATAGGCTGCCAGAATTCATTGACCCAAAGGTCGGATTCTGTAAGCTCTTCGATTGGAGGAAGAGCTTTTTCGCTTTCGAAGAAAACGGCCTCGCAATTTTCTCCAAGGACAAAACGATAGGGAAGAATGTTCCAATGTTCCGTTCCGTCGGGTTCGAGCCAAAGAGTTGTGATATAGAAAATGCTCTCTCTTTGGAACGGGGCTGCAAGGAATTTTTCTCCGTCGGAAATGATTTCCGCAAAAATATAGCCTATATAATTTCTTTCTGTTTCAGGATCGAAATCAACATATTCCAATTCAATTCCGTCTGAATGTTGACGTCTTAGGATATTATAGGAAGAGCCGTTGCCGTTAAGGGTTGTCATCCTATCGATTTTTTCATCCGGAGCGGAAGTTGAGATAACGGCCATGACGTTATAATCAAAGCTGTTTCCGTTTTCATAGGCGCTTTTCCATTCTTCTGAGGGAATGTTTCCGATGATGATATTGAGGACGTCATCGGTGAATTCGTATGTTATATATTCCGCAAGATTACCGGGGAAGATAAGTTCGATATCCTCTGTGAGCACTTCGTCGGTGCTCCAATATTTATAAAAATCACCCGGGAGGAGATTGCTCTTTCCGGTTGCTTTTCCGAGGCTTTCTATATAAACGTAGCTTTCGTTTGTGTGAATTTCTTCGGATTTTTCAGGAGAATTTATAAGAAAACTTTCGTTTTCTTCGGTTGTTTCGGGTGAGCTTTCTATGCCTTCGATTGGAATTTCTTCTTCGGTGCTCGGAATAAAAACGAGCATTAAAGCGAGCACAAGAACCGCAAGAATAGATAACAGAGCAAAAGACTTATGCGGTTTAACCGCATGTTCAAGCGCTTTTTTAAGTTCATCTGCGGTTTGATAGCGGCTATCCGGATTTATCATGGTGCATTTTTGGACTATTGCTCCGAGCCTTCCTTCGGCAAGTTTTGTTGAAGGATGTTCGCCGGTGAGCATTACGTTGAGCATGACACCGAGAGAGTATATATCCGACCTTGCATCCGTTTGAGAAAGTCCGTATTGTTCCGGAGAGGCATAGCCGGTTGTTCCAAGAATTTTTGTATCGGAGCTTTTGTTTTCATCAAATTCTCTTGATGCATCGAAGTCTATGAGCACGGCTTCGTTTCCGCGGATGATTACGTTTTCCGGTTTTATATCTCTGTGGATTGCCCGGTGCTCATGCATTACGGAAAGACCGGAACAGACCTGTTCTGCGATTTCTGCCGCTTCTTTTTCTGAAAGAAGACCGCCTTTAAGAATCTCGAAAAGGGTATCGCCAAAAACATATTCCTCAAGAACCTCTGTTGTTTCTCCGATTTCATTAACGGCAATTATCTTTGGAAGATTTTTGCATGAAACGCCCATGAGATTTCGATAGACGGAATCTTTTCCGAAAAAATTGCGATATACGTTTCTTTCTCCGTTTTTCTTTTTTCGGAGCAGGATAACTTCGCCTTTTTCGCTTTCTTTAAGGATTTTTACCGTATCATATTCTGTTTTTACAATTTCTGATAAGTTGTTATATTTTTCCATTTTGTCCGTCCTATGCTGACAGCATATTGCTTTTTAGGTCTAAAAACTGTAATATATTTACATTATAACAAGGTTTTTGTTTTTGTAAAGGAGGCAGAGAATGGAAAGTAAAAATACCGATGATCTTCGTGTTGAACTTATGGAATCTTCAAATATTGATGAATTCCTTTCGGAAAACGAGGATTGTTTTGTAAACGAAAGTATTTCCGATGTTTTAAACCGCCTTCTTGCTGAAAAGAATATTTCAAAATCCGTTCTTGCAAAGAATTCCGGCATCAGCGAAGTTTATCTTCATCAGATTTTTGCCGGCCGCCGCAATCCATCCAGAAACCGTATCATCTGCCTTTGTTATGGTCTTGGAGCAACTTTTGATGAAACACAGGAGCTTTTAAAGCTTTGTTCATCGGCACAGCTTTATCCGAAGAACCGCAGAGATGCGATTATAATTTACGGTCTTGTTCATGGGCTTTCTCTTTTTGAGATTAATGACAAGCTTTTTACCGAAGACCAGGAAACACTTTTTTAATAAAACCGGAACAAAAAAAGCGCACTTTTTTGAACAAGTCCAGTAAAAACGGACAATATGAAAAAAGCACCTCCTATGGTAGAATTAAGATACTACCATAGGAGGTTTTGTTATGTCAGGAAAAAAAGGGATGAAAAGATATGACGTTGCGATAAGGGAGGAAGTAGTA
>JAFYOZ010000088.1 GCA_017547705.1 Oscillospiraceae bacterium | reverse complement strand
GTGTATCTGTCCGCATTGATTTCAAGAATATGACCGTGGATATTTCCGCTTCCCGCTCCGTTGAGATTGAAATAGCTGTGGTTGGTAAGGTTCAAAATTGTGTCCTTGTCGGTTTCGGCTTCATATTCAATGGTGAAGCTGTTTTCTTTCCAACCCATTTTCACACTTATTTCAAGATTTCCCGGATAACCCTCTTCTCCGTCGGGAGAGATCCTTGAAAAAACAACGAAATCTCCTTCCTGCTTAGAATTCCAGATAAATCTGTCAAAACCCTTTTTTCCGCCGTGAAGATGGTTCGGACCGTTATTGATAAAAAGCTCATATTTTTCGCCGTTAAGCTCAAATTTTCCTTCTTTTATGCGGTTTCCGATTCTTCCGATAGTTGCGCCGAGATAGCAGTCGCCGGCAACATATTCTTCGATGGTGTCGTGTCCGAGAACAACGTCAACGGGTTTTTCGTCTTTGTCCGGAACGATAAGGGACTGGATCGTTGCGCCGTAATCAAGAACTTTTGCGGTAAGTCCCGCTTCGTTTATCAAAGTCCAACGAAAAACCTCTGCTCCGTCGGAAAGTTTTCCAAAAGGTTCTTTAAAAATTTCCATTTAAAAACCGACCTTCTCCTTAAAGATTTCAAATAGCGAATCTGCACCGACGGCTTTCGGTAATTCTGAAAGAAATCGGTGCAGAAAATTTACTTTTTATTGTTTTTTAACCCTGTTTTTTTACAAAATCCCAAGCGCTCTTGCACATATCTTCAAGAGTATGGGTTGCTTCCCAACCGAGAAGGGTTTTTGCTTTCTGTGCGTCTGCCCAGAATGCGGGAAGGTCGCCGTCACGGCGAGGACCGATAACGTAAGGAAGATCCATGTCGTTTGCTTCGTTGAAAGCATGAACAAGTTCCATTACGGAAACGCCGTTTCCGGTACCGAGGTTGATTGCCTCGACGCCTTCGTGGTCGGTTGCGTATTTAAGAGCATCAAGATGGCCGATTGCAAGGTCGACAACATGGAGATAGTCTCTCTGGCAAGTGCCGTCGGGGGTGGGATAATCGTCGCCGAAAATGGTGAGTTTTTCAAGACGGCCTGCAGCAACGCGGCTGATATAAGGCATAAGGTTGTTCGGAATTCCGTTGGGGTCGTCACCAAGAAGACCGGAAGGATGGGAACCGATGGGGTTGAAATAACGGAGAAGAATTGCGCAGAAATCCGGATGTGCGGTTACATAGTCGGTAAGGATTCTTTCGATCATAACCTTGGTCCAACCGTAAGGGCTGGAAGATTCGATCGCTTTCATCTCTTCTTTATAAGGATAGGGGTTGTTGGGTCCGTAAACGGTTGCGGAAGAGGAGAAAACAAATTTTTTGCATCCGAATTCTTCCATAACTTCAAGAAGAGTAAGAGTGCTGTCGATGTTGTTGCGGTAATAATCAAGCGGTTTCTGAACGCTTTCACCAACAGCTTTATATGCTGCAAAATGGATAATGGAATCAATTTTGTTTTCTGAGAAGATTTTTCTCATATCGTCCTTGTTTTTGCAGTCCATTTTATAGAAAACGGGACGAACTCCGGTTATGGTTTCAATTCTGTCGATAACGTCTTCCTTTGCGTTGGAAAGGTCGTCAACAATGATTGCCTCATATCCTGCCTGGATAAGTTCAACTGCGGTGTGGCTGCCGATATATCCGGCGCCGCCGGTTACCAATACTTTCATCATATTTCCTCCTTGTTAAGTTTGTCTATGAAGCGAAGGAAAGCTTCTTTTCCTTCGGCTGTGTTCTTATAAACGCCGGCGTCTTCAAGAACTTCCGCGAAGACTTTTCCGGTTTCCTTAAGGATAATTTCCGCTGCGTTTTCTTCGGTGAATGTATATTCTTTTCTGAGTTTGGAAAGCCATTCTGCGTGTTTGGAAAGAGTTTCGTCGGAAGAAACGTCTTTTCCGGAAACCGCGGCATCCGCAAGATCG
>JAFYOZ010000087.1 GCA_017547705.1 Oscillospiraceae bacterium | reverse complement strand
TTGCGGATCTTTCCAAAATAATTGCCGTTCCCTCTGTTGCAACCTTCGGAGTTTCCGAAGGAGAATATCCCTTTGGCGTTGAAAGCGCAAACGTTCTTGCCGTTGCAAAAGAAATCGTCGAAAGCTACGGATTTCCGGTCAAGAACCTTGACAACTACTGCCTTGTTGCAAACGTTGGCGAAGGCGAAGAAAAAATCGGTATTTTCGGACATCTCGACGTTGTTCCCTGCGGAAACGATTGGAACTATCCTCCCTATCAGCTCACCGTTGACGGCGACCTTCTGATCGGACGCGGCGTTCTTGATGACAAAGGTCCCCTTTGGGCTTCAATTTTCGCTGTCCGCTGCCTTAAGGACCTTGGACTTATGCCCAAACGCGAAATCGAATTTTTCCTTGGCGGTCAGGAAGAATGCGGAATGAACGACCTTCTCCATTATGTTGAAGTCACCGAAAAACTCCCGGACGTTTCCTTCACTCCGGACGGAAACTATCCTATTTGCCACGGCGAAAAAGGCGGACTCCGTTTCTATCTTGCAATCCCCTGCAAAGACGAAAAAATCGTTGATTTTGCCGGAGGAACCGTTCGCAACGTTGTTGCCGACAAAGCAGTTGTCACTCTTAAAGGCGTCTGCGTAAAAGCTCTTTCCGAAAAACTTGCCTCCAACGAAAGAATTTCCGTCGAAGCTGACGGCGAACTTGTAAAAGTCACCGCAACCGGTGCTTCCGTCCATGCTTCCATTCCCGAAAACGGAATCAACGCCATCGGCGTTCTTGCAAACGCACTTCTCGATGCGGAAATCTTCGAAGGTGAAGCAAAATCCGCAATGGAATTCCTTGCGCTTGTCAACTCGGATTATAACGGCGCGGCTCTTGGCGTTCCCGCAGAAGACGAACCCAGCGGAAAACTCACCCACGTCGGCGGCGTTATCTCTCTCGACAGAGGAATCCTCAATCTCTCGATCGATATCCGTTATCCGGTAACCGCAAACGGCGACGAACTCCTTGCAAAAATCATCGAAACCGTTGAACCTTACCACGTAACCGTTCACGATATCGGCGACACCAAACCCGCATATTCTCCTGCGGATTCCGATAAGGTAAGAACCTGCATGAGAGTAATCAACAGCGTTTTCCATAAGGAACATTGGAAACCCTATACCATGGGCGGCGGAACCTATGCAAAACACCTGCCCAATGCCTGTGCTCTCGGTCCGGAAGACCCGGATTACGAAAGCCCCTTCGGCCTTTTCCGCGGAAGCATTCACCAGGCAGACGAATCCACTCCGGCAAAACTTCTTTTCGACACAATGCTTGTTTATGCAAAGCTTCTTGTTGAACTGGACGATATCGATATCAATAAATAAGAAAAACGGGGCGGTTTTTCCGCCCCTTGAATTTATATTATGAAGTTTAAATCTGTTTTAAAATCCCCCTATTTTTATTTTATAATGCTTCTTCCGCTTGGGCTTTTGCTTCTTGCGGCTGCAAAATTTGTTCCGGGTTTTGCGGATTTTTATTACAAAACCCTTTACAGATATCTCGGCGGATTTTTCGGAAGCATAACCGGAATTCTTCCCTTTTCTCTTATGGAAGCGGGAATTGCTTCGATAGTTATTCTTGCTGTTATTTGGATCCGCAAACTCGTGCTCAAATCCGAAGAGAGCAAAGAAGCCGTGCTCAAATATTTCAAAACCGTGCTCATGAAGATTCTTTCGATAGTTTGCGCCGTTGTTTTTCTCTTTTCCGCCTTTTGCGGAACGAATTATCACCGAAAAGGATTTGCGGAAGAAATCGGACTTGAGGTAAAAAAATCTTCGGTCGATGAACTTTATGAACTTTGCAGTTTTCTTCTTGAGGAAGCGGTCGCTTCCGGAGAAAACCTTCTTCATAACGAAAACGGAGAAACTGTTTTTGAGAGTTCTCCGGAAAAAACAGGTGGGCAGGGAACGGATATTGTAGATGAGCTCAAAAACATGGACATTGCTGATATCCGCGCACTTGTCGATACCTGTTCAGAAGCAGAACTGGACTTTATGATGGACGGCGTAAAAATGAACGAGGCCCTCGCCGCTTATTCTATTCAGACACCAACAGGTGTTGGTATCGCAGCGTCTTTCCGAAAAGAAAGCGATGGAGGTATTCTGACCAATAATCTGCTGAGCAGAATTATTGTCAAAGTTTCCTCCGCTGCGGAGAGCAGATTGGATGGTTGCCCTCTTGCCACCATGAGCAGTTCTGGGGCGGGTACCAAAGGATTGGTCGTCATTCTTCCGGTGATTGAAGCAGCAAACACCATCGGTGTGTCCGGAGAAAAAACCGTT
>JAFYOZ010000086.1 GCA_017547705.1 Oscillospiraceae bacterium | reverse complement strand
TCTGGTTGCTCCTGCCGTAATGAGCACGCGTTTTCCGCTAAGATGCTCATCCGCAAAAAGAGCCTCTTCCGCTGCAGAAATAAGCTCTGCAACATCGGCAAGTCTTCCGCTTCCAACAGCTCCGCAGGCAAGTCTTCCGCTTTCGGATTCGATAATTTCCCAACCGTCAGCCTTAAGCTGTGCAATATTTCGCTGGGTTGCCGGATTTTCGAGCATACCGGTAAACATCGCCGGAGCGATTATCTTTTTGCAGGAAGCGGCAAGAATGGTTGACGTTAACATATCGTCCGCAATTCCGTTTGCAAGTTTTGCAATAACGTTTGCTGTTGCCGGCGCAATAAGAACCGCATCTGCGGTTCTTCCAAGGTTAACGTGTGCAACCGGGTCGTCGCCTTTTCCGTCAAAAAGAGAGGTGTAAACATGGTTTTTTGTAAGCGCTTCAAAAGTAAGAGGCGCAACAAATTCGGCGGCATGTTCCGTCATCACAACGTTAACATTGACGCCTTTTTTTGTGAAGTATGAAGCGATTTCGCAGGCTTTATATGCCGCAATTCCGCCGGATATTCCCAGAAGAAGATTCTTCTTTTCGGGCATATCAGTCTTCCTCCACGTTTACCTTATTTACGCGATATTTGTCGTCGATAAACTCTGCAATAGCGAGTTTAAGGGGTTTTTCGGAGATGATCTCGTGGTTCTCCTCAGCATCTTCGCTGATCTGGCGTGCACGTTTTGCAATAGCAACAACGTTGGCATAGGGGCTGTTAAGCTGGTTAAGATCGTAGGAATCGTTCGGGTTAAGCAAGGTTTTCTGCCTCCTCTAAAATTTGTTTAAGGACATCCTGCATTGCGTTTTTGCTGCAGCGTTCGCCCTCAATAATATCTTTTATTTTCGTGGCGGCATTATCCACCACGTCATTTACAATAAAATAGTCATACATTTCCGGTGCTTCATGAAGCTCCTGATATGCGGTTTTAAAACGGCGTTCAAGGCTTTCTGCATCTTCGGTATTTCTTCCGATAAGACGTCTTTTAAGTTCGTCGATACTCGGAGGAAGTATGTATATGAGCACGGCTTCCGGAAGCATTTTTTTAACATTCTTTGCTCCCTGAATTTCGATATCAAGAACAACGTCCTTTCCTACGGAAAGTCTCTGTTCGATGGCGCTTCTTGGGGTTCCGTAATAGTTACCGCTGAACGTTGCATGCTCAAGCATTTCGCCGGTTTCGATATCGTGCTCAAATTCTTCTCTGGATTTAAAATTATAGTGAACTCCGTCGATTTCTCCGTCTCTTGGCTTTCTTGTGGTTGCAGAAACGGAAAAATAAAGGTTGTCCTCTATCTCGAAAAGGCGCTTTATAATGGTGCCTTTTCCAACTCCGGAAGGCCCGGAAATAACGGTAAGAACTCCTCTTCTACTCATCTTCACCCTCCGCAGTCATTCTTGTTCCAACGGTTTCCGGCTGGATACCGGAAAGGATAACGTGGCCGGAATCCATAACAAGAACGGTTTTTGTTTTTCTTCCGAAGGAGGCATCAATAAGGGTTCCCTTTTCCCTCGCTTCGGTTATAATTCTTTTAATCGGTGCAGATTCCGGAGAAACCATTGCAATAACGCGGTTTGCGTTAATAAGGTTTCCGAATCCGATATTTACAAGCTTCATATATAAAGCCCCCGTTTATTCGATATTCTGAATCTGCTCGCGGATTTTCTCGATTTCGGATTTTACGTCAACAACAACCTGTGCAATTTCAACATCGGAGCATTTGCTTCCGGTGGTGTTGATTTCGCGGTTAACTTCCTGAATAAGGAAATCCAGCTTTCTGCCGACGGGTTCGGAAAGTTCAACAATTTCGCGAAGCTGTGCAATATGGCTGCGAAGACGAACAGTTTCTTCATCAACAGCAACTTTGTCGCTGTAAATTGCAGCTTCCTGTACGATTCTTGCTTCGTCGATCTGTTTTCCTTCAAGAACTTCGAGCATCTTGTTATAAAGGCGCTCGCGGTATTCTTTAACTGTTTCGGGGCTGCGTTTTTCGATGAAGCCGACTTTTTCTTCGATATATGCCGCACGGCTGAGAACATCCGCTTTCATCTTTTCGCCTTCGGTCTGGCGCATTTCAACAAATGCGGCAGCAGCCTTCTTTGCAACGGATTCAACATCCGCCCAAAGAGCATCCTCATCGGTCTGTGCTTTTACAACAGTAAAAACATCGGGGAATCTTGCAACAACAGAAAGAGAAAGGTCATCAACAAGGTTAAATTCGTCTTTTACGGAGCGAAGAGCTTCGATATAGCTTCTTGCAACCTCTTTATTGATGGTTATTTCTTCATTTGTGCCTTCAACAGTCTGGATCATAACGCCAACGTCAACTTTTCCGCGGCTTATAACTCCGGAAAGAAGACGTTTAAGTTTTTCTTCAAGAAATCCGCAGGAACGGGGAACTCTTGCAGAAAATTCAAAATAACGGTGGTTAACCGATTTGATTTCAACTCTGATGCTTCGGCCGTTAAGAATTTCTTCTGCTGCGCCGTAGCCGGTCATGCTCTTGATCATTGTATAATTTTCCATCCTTTCGGAAAGGGCAGAAGGAATCCCTCCACCGCCTTATGGCGGTCCCCCTCCCTTTAACAAGGGAGGCATGATGCCTATAATTTTCTAATATATAATATTATACTTAAAAGCATTGCTTGTCAAGAAAAAGGAGACAATTTTTGGATTATCCGCTATAAAAAAACAATTACTCTTGACTTATTAGCATTAAAAGAATATATTAATATAATAGAGCAATTCTTGTTATCTAATACTTTTTTGAGGAGTGTTAAAATATGTTAGCAACCGAAAAAACAATGGAAAAAATCGTCGCACTTTGCAAAGGCCGTGGCTTCGTTTATGCCGGCTCTGAAATTTACGGTGGTCTTTCCAACACCTGGGACTATGGCCCTCTTGGTGTCGAATTTAAAAACAACGTAAAACGCGCATGGTGGAAAGCATTCGTTCAGGAAAGCCCCTATAACGTAGGTCTTGATGCTGCTATCCTTATGAACCCCCAGGTTTGGGTTGCTTCCGGTCACGTTGGCGGATTCTCTGATCCGCTTATGGACTGCAAAGCATGCAAAACCCGCCACAGAGCTGATAAACTTATCGAAGACCAGACCGGTATCTCTCCCGAAGGTTGGGAATTTGGCAAAATGCGTGAATTTGTTGACGAAAAAAACGTTGTTTGCCCCAACTGCGGAGCACACGATTTTACCGATATCCGTTCCTTTAACCTTATGTTCAAAACCTTCCAGGGTGTAACCGAAGACGCTACCAGCCAGATTTATCTTCGTCCCGAAACCGCACAGGGTATTTTTGTAAACTTTGAAAACGTTCAGAGAACTACCCGTAAAAAACTCCCCTTCGGTATTGCACAGGTTGGTAAATCCTTCCGTAACGAAATCACCCCCGGTAACTTCACTTTCCGTACCCGTGAATTTGAACAGATGGAACTCGAGTTCTTCTGCAAACCCGGCACCGATATGGAATGGTTTGAATACTGGAAAGATTATTGCGAAAATTGGCTTCTCCGTCTTGGCATGACCAAAGAAAATCTTCGCCGCCGTGACCACAGCCCCGAAGAGCTTTGCTTCTATTCCAAAGGCACCACCGACTTCGAGTTCCTCTTCCCCTTCGGCTGGGGTGAACTTTGGGGTGTTGCAGACAGAACCGACTATGACCTTACCCAGCACAGCAACCATTCCGGCAAAACCCAGGATTACTTTGATCCTGAAACCAACGAAAGATACATTCCTTACGTTGTTGAACCTTCTCTTGGTGCAGACCGTGTAACTCTTGCATTCCTTTGCGACGCATACGACGAAGAAGTTGTTGGCGATAAAGACGTTCGTACTGTTCTCCGTCTTCATCCTGCACTTGCACCTTTCAAAGCTGCTGTTCTTCCTCTTTCCAAAAAACTCAGCGAAGGCGCACTTAAAGTTCACGATGAACTCGCAAAACACTTCATGGTTGATTACGATGAATCCGGTTCCATCGGTAAACGTTATCGCCGCGAAGACGAGATCGGTACTCCTTTCTGCATCACCTATGACTTCGAATCCGAAGAAGACGGCTGCGTAACCGTTCGTGACCGCGATTCCATGGAGCAGGTAAGAATGCCTATCAGCGAGCTTGTTTCCTACATCGAAGAAAAAATCGTATTCTGATTTAATCTGAACCTTAAAAGTCGGAAAAGCAGCGCTTTTCCGGCTTTTTTATAAGTTGCAACCGCCGGTTGACAAATTGAAAAGTTTGGTTTATGGCTTGCTACCGCAAAAAAGAGTATGATTTCATCAGACGGAGGAAGTTCCTCCGAATTATCAGATCGAGGTGAAAACAATGATTCTTGCAGATAAAATAATCGAACTTCGCAAAAAAGCAGGGTATTCTCAGGAGGAACTTGCGGAAAAAATGGGAGTTTCCCGCCAGAGTATTTCAAAATGGGAAGGCGCCCTTTCTATCCCCGACCTTGATAAAATACTTATGTTGAGCGAAATTTTCAGCGTATCCACCGATTATCTTTTAAAAGATGAAATTGAAAACGATTCTCTTTCTCCAAAAGAAGAAATAAGCGAAAGCAAATTCAGAAAAGTCACCCTTGAGGAAGCAAACGAATTTATCCGCATCAAGGACGAAACCGCACCGAAAGTTGCCCTTGGAGTTGCTCTTTGCATCCTCTCTCCCATTATTATGTTACTGCTTATTGCGGCTTATGAAGCAGGAAAAAGCCCTCTTAACGAAAACGCATCCTGCGGAATCGGTGTTGTCTTTATTCTGCTCTTTGTGGCTTCTGCAGTGGCACTTTTCATCTCCAGCGGCATGAAGACCGACAAGTTTGAATACTTCGAAGAGGAGCCTATAGAGCTCGCCTACGGCGTTGAGGGAATGGTTAAAGAGCATCAATCCAAACTTCACAAAAGACATATAAAAAGCTGTGTTATCGGAATTTGTCTTTGCGTTCTTTCCGCTATTCCAATTTTAATTTCCGCGTTTTTTGAAAAAGCCGATGGCGAAGTTTTAGTCGGGGTTTCTCTTACCCTTGCAATGATTGCCGCAGGAGTTTATATCCTTATAAAAGACGGAATCCCTTGGGAAACAACGAAGAAGCTTCTTCAGCAGGATGATTACACCATCGAAAACAAACAGGCAGAAAGTACATACGAGCCTCTCTCGATGATATACTGGTCTGTTATAACCGCAATATATCTCGGTTGGAGTTTTTTCACCATGGAATGGGAAAAAACATGGATAATCTGGCCTGTTGCCGGAGTTTTCTACGGTGCTGTTTACGGAATTGCAGTATATATCAATAAAAAATAAAGCAAAAGAACCGTCGGATTTTCCGGCGGTTCTTTTTTGGAGATTTTTGTCAATATAACTTGATACTTTGTCTATTCTATGATAAAATGAAGTGTATAATTTTTTCGTAAAGGTGGTTCTTATCATGTGCGAAATTAAAAAGATCCTTCCGGATAGTCCCGAATTCAAAAAAATCGAAGATCAGCTTTTCTTTAAAGGTGAAGAAACTATTTCTCTTATCGAACATTTCTGCCTCAGCAACGGTGTTTCCATTTATGCTGCAATCGACGGAGAAAACGTAGTCGGTTTTTGTGTAACCGACCCTTCCACCGGCGATGTTATGCATCTTCTTTTCATCGGCGTTCACCGCGATTACCGCAAAAGCGGCGTAGCTTCCGCTCTTCTTGACGGCGCTATCGCAGACCAGAAACCGAAAGCTGTTGTTGCAGAGGTTCCCCAGAACTCTCTCAACTTCTTTACCAAATACGGATTCTATGCTGTTGATTTTGGCGAAGACCTTTCCGGCAAAAACGTATATTATGCCACCTATCGCGTAAGATAAAACATATTACCGTATAACTTAATGTATAATGAAGCACGGTTATTACAAAAGTGTAATAACCGTGCTTTTTTGTTTTCAATAAATAAAAAAGGCTTGCCTTTCGGCAAGCCTTTTTTTGCTTTTTAATTATTGATTAGAAAACCGGAACAACGGATACGCCGTAGGTTTCTTCGATGAAGGTACGAACTTCTTCAGAACAGAGAGCTGCAACGAGAGCAAGAGTTTTTTCGGTTGCTTCTTCGCCGTTTCTTACTGC
>JAFYOZ010000085.1 GCA_017547705.1 Oscillospiraceae bacterium | reverse complement strand
TACTACTTCCTCCCTTATCGCAACGTCATATCTTTTCATCCCTTTTTTTCCTGACATAACAAAACCTCCTATGGTAGTATCTTAATTCTACCATAGGAGGTGCTTTTTTCATATTGTCCGTTTTTACTGGACTTGTTCAAATTCACTCCGCTTTTTTGTTTCAACTAAAACATCAATTTTAGAAAGCAAATTTTCAGTATAAATCCCCTTGCTTTACAAATAATATCATCAAAACTTGTAAATTAAGGAGAGATTAACATATGAAAGCAACAGGCATTGTCCGCCGAATAGACGACCTTGGAAGGGTCGTTATCCCGAAAGAAATCCGCCGCACCATGAGAATCCGTGAGGGAGACCCTCTCGAAATTTTTACAGATAACGAAGGCGGCGTTATTTTCAAAAAATATTCTCCCATCGGCGAGCTTGCTTCTTTTGCAGGTCAGTATGCGGATGTGCTCTATAAAGTCAGCTCCTGCCCTGTTATAATCTGCGATAGGGACAGCGTTATAACCGCCGCCGGTGTTCCAAAAAAAGAGGTACTTGAACGAAGAGTTACACAGATGCTCGAAGATCTTATGGAGCGCAGAGCTGTTTATTCCAAAACCGGCGCTTCCGGAGAAACCCTGCTTTTTCCCGTTGAAGGTTTTGATAAAGCTGCCCTTGCCGCTGCTGTAATAATTTCTTCCGGGGACGTTTGCGGCGCTGTTGTTTATCTTTCTGACGGAAGAGAAAAAGCAACTGAATCCGAGGTAAAACTTGTTACTGCGGCAGCAAATTTCCTTGGAAAACAGATGGAAGAATGAGTTTTTATTTTAAAGTATTATAATATAGAATATATAATAACGCTATTCACGTTTAAAAAACGGCTTATTTATGCGGTTTTTATAAAAAAGAAAGCGGCGGATAAAATCCGCCGCTCTTTTTTGCAGTTTTTTCTGATTAAAGGAAACCTTCGGTTTTGCTATAGGGGCACCAGGCTCTTACTTCGATGATATTGTTGCAGTTTTCATCGGTTGCACGAACATAAAAGCTGTTCTGCCAGCCAAAGGGATCGGGCTGTTCAAAAGGATCGTAAACATGGACTACATAATATCCGTTGTCATCCTTGTATGCGCCGTCTTCAATCATATTATATTTTTTGCCTTCAAAAGTAATCTCACGCATTTTATATGCCTCCGAATAATTTACTAATGTTAGAATACTATAAAATTAAAATTAAATCAATAGTTTTTATAAATCTGTTAATTTTATTATCAGATACTTGAATATAAATTGATAATGTTTTATAATCAGATTGTTCGATATCTGACAGTTTCGTATATGACAGTTCGAAAGCTGACAGTTCGCCGGCAAACATTTTTTAAAGGAGGAAAAACCGATGTGTGAACGCTATTACATAAATACGGAACTTCGAATCCTTTCGCGCAACATTGCAAATTATTTTATTACTTACGGCAACCGAAAAAAGATCGATAAAATGACCGGTTCCGGCGCATGGATAATTTCCTATATTGCGGAAAATTACGGAAGAGATGTTTTCCAGCGTGACCTCGAGCGAGAATTTGATATAACCCGCTCCACCGCTTCTAAAAACGTTGACCTTCTTGTTGAAAACGGATTTATAGTCCGGGAACCTGTTGATTATGATGCACGTCTTAAAAAACTCGTTCTTACAGAAAAAGCAAGGGACGTTTTTAAAATTATGCGAAACGACCGCGCAACCCTTGAAAGCCGGATGCTTCAGGGTTTTTCCGATGAGGAAAAAACCCAGCTTAGGGCATTTTTAAAACGCCTTGCGGCGAATCTTGAAATTCGGGAGGAAATCTGATGATAAAGCGCTTTTCAAAATGCGTACGCGAATATAAGCTTCCCTCAATTCTCTCTGCCTTGTTTGTAAGCCTTGAGGTTGTTATGGAAGTTCTTATCCCTTTCGAGATGGCAGATATGCTCGACTTCGGAATCTATGCCGGAGATATGAATTTTGTCATCAAAAGCGGAATCACCCTTATTGTCTATGCATGCCTTGTAATCCTTTTCGGTAACCTTGCAGGAAGATGTGCCTCAACAGCATCCTGCGGATTTTCCAAAAACTTAAGGCATGATATGTATTATAATATCCAGAACTTTTCTTTTTCAAACATAGATAAATTTTCCACTTCGAGCCTTATTACAAGAATGACCACCGACGTTCAGAACGTACAGATGGCTTATCTTATGCTTATAAGAATGGCTTTCCGTTCTCCGATTATGATGATCATTTCCAGTATTTTTGCATTCAGAATTTATCCTAAACTTGCTCTTGTTTTCGTTGGATGTCTTCCCTTTATTGCCGGCGGACTTTTCTTCATTATGAAGAAAACCCACCCCATTTTTAAAAGGGTATTTAAAAGATACGATGTCCTTAACCGCAACGTTCAGGAAAACCTCCGCGGAATCAGGGTTGTAAAATCTTTCATCCGCGAACAGCATGAGGCTGATAAATTCGACGAAACATCCGAAAGCATCCGTAAGGATTTCACCCATGCGGAAACCAATATCGCCTGGAACGGTCCTCTCATGCAGATCTGTTCCTATGCCTGCATGATCCTTGTTTCCTGGCTTGGTGCACAGGCAATCGTCGCATCCGGCAACAACCCTGATCTTGGTCTTACAACCGGTATGCTCATGAGCCTTATCACCTATTCCATGCAGATTCTTATGAGCGTTATGATGCTTTCCGTTCTCTTTGTTATGATAACCATCTCCAGAGAGAGTGCCGAACGTATCCACGAGGTTCTTATCGAAGAAAGTAACCTTAAAAACGGAGAAGACCCGGTTTATGAAGTTCCGGACGGAAGCATTAAGTTCGAAAACGTATTTTTCAGCTATTCGGAAAAATCCGAGAAAAACTGTCTTGATAACGTATGCCTCGATATCAAATCCGGCGAAACGGTTGGTATCATCGGCGGAACCGGTTCTTCAAAATCCACCCTTGTTCAGATGATTCCCCGTCTTTATGACGTAACGGAAGGTTCTGTTTCCGTCGGCGGAATCGATGTTCGCAAATATGACCTCGAAACCCTTCGCGACAGCGTTGCGATGGTTCTTCAGAAAAACGTTCTCTTCTCCGGAACGGTAAGAGAAAACCTTCTTTGGGGTAACGAAAACGCAACCCAGGAAGAAATCGAACACGCATGTGAACTTGCACAGGCTGCTCCGTTTATAAACGAAATGCCCGAAAAATATGAAACCTATATTGAACAGGGCGGTTCTAACGTTTCCGGCGGACAGAAACAGCGTCTTTGTATCGCAAGAGCACTTCTTAAAAAACCGAAGGTTCTTATCCTTGATGACTCCACCAGCGCAGTTGATACAAAAACCGATGCCCTTATCCGCAAGGCTTTTGCGAAAGAGATTCCGGATACCACAAAGATAATTATTGCCCAGCGTGTTTCTTCCGTCCAGGATGCGGATAAAATCATCATCCTCGATGCAGGAAAAATCGTTGCAATGGGTAAACATGAAGAACTTCTTGAAACCAGCGAAATTTACCGCGAAGTTTATGAATCCCAGATGAAAGGAGGACTTTCCGATGAGTGATAAAATGCCCGAAAAAATGCCCGAAAAAATGCCGCCGAAAAGACCTCCCCTTGATATGGCAACTGTTAAAAGGCTTCTTTCCTATTTTAACGGATACAGAATTCAGCTTGTTTTTGTAATTCTCTGCATCGTTCTTTCAACGGTTGCATCTGTTGCATCTTCCCTCTTTATCAAAACCCTAATTGATGACTATATAACTCCTCTTATCGGGGTTACAAACCCCAACTATTCTGCGCTGCTCGGTGCTCTTTGTGTTATGGCGGTTATTTACCTCATCGGTATTTTCTCCTCCCTTTTCTATAACCGCACCATGGCAAAAGTAACCCAGAATATCCTTAAGGATATCCGTTCCTCCATGTTCAGACATATGCAGCGCCTTCCTATCAAATATTTTGATACCCATAGCCACGGCGACGTTATGAGCTATTATACAAACGATGCGGATACCCTTCGCCAGATGCTTTCCCAGAGCGTTCCGCAGGTTATCCAATCCGTACTCACCATCGCATTTGTATTTATCTCCATGCTTATCCAGAGCATCTGGCTCACCCTTATCGTTCTTGTCTTCACTTTCTTTATGATGAAACTTCTTGGCGTTATCACCGGAAAATCCGGACACTTCTTCATGGAAGCACAGCGTTCCATCGCAGGAATGAACGGATATGTTGAAGAAATGATCAACGGACAGAAAGTTGTTAAGGTCTTTAACCATGAGGACGAAGCAAAGCGCGATTTTGATAAAAAGAACGGCGAACTTTGCCATAACGCAACCAACGCAAACAAATTTGCAAACACCCTTATGCCTCTTATGAACGGACTCGGCTATTTCCTCTATGTTATCATCGCAATCTGCGGCGGATACCTTGCTCTTTCCGGAATGCCGAACCTTTCCATAACCGGAATAAGCGTTCTCACTCTTGGTACTATCGCATCTTTCCTCCAGCTTTCCAGAAGCTTCTGCCAGCCTATCGGTAACGTTTCTAACCAGATCAACTCCGTTATTATGGCTGTTGCCGGTGCAAAACGAATCTTTGAACTTATCGATGAACCTATCGAGGAAAACAACGGTAAAGTAACCCTTGTTAATATGACCATGAAAAACGGTGTCATCGAAGAAACCGAAGAAAGAACCGAACAGTGGGCATGGAAAATCCCCCATGAGGACGGAAGTTTTGAATACCGCGAACTTAAAGGCGAAGTTCATCTTGAACATGTTGATTTCTCCTATGTTGAGGGAAAACGCGTTCTCCATGACGTAACTTTTTATGCGGAACCTGGACAGAAAGTTGCCCTTGTTGGTGCAACCGGCGCAGGAAAAACAACCATAACCAACCTTATAAACCATTTTTATGATATCGAAAACGGCGAAATAACCTATGACGGAATCAATATCCGCGATATCAACAAAAACGATCTTCGCCGTTCCATGGGTGTTGTTCTTCAGGACGTAAACCTCTTTACCGGAACGGTTATGGAAAATCTCCGTTACGGAAGACCCGATGCAACCGATGAAGAATGTATCGCCGCGGCTGTTCTCGCTGATGCGGATTCCTTTATCCGTATGCTTCCGGATGGCTATAACACCGTTCTTGAAGGCGACGGAAGCGGACTTTCTCAGGGACAGCGCCAGCTTATCTCCATCGCAAGAGCCGCTGTTGCAGACCCGCCTGTTATGATTCTTGATGAGGCAACTTCCTCCATCGACACCAGAACCGAAGCCATCGTTCAGCGCGGTATGGATGCTTTGATGCACGGAAGAACCGTTTTTGTAATTGCACACCGCCTTTCCACCGTTCAGAACTCCGACGTTATCATGGTTCTTGACCACGGACGCATCATTGAACGCGGAAGCCACGATAAACTCATCGAGCAGAAAGGCACCTATTACCGCCTTTATACCGGCGCATTTGAGCTTGACTAAAAAAAGCCCCCTCCGGTTTTGTTCTTGCCTCCCCTAATGGGGGAGGTGTCATTGCGAAGCGATGACGGAGGGGTTTTAAAATAACGCCGCTATCGCGGCTACACCTCATCCGTCACACCTTCGGTGTGCCACCTTCTCCTCAAGGAGAAGGCTACCCTCCGGGATACCTGAACAATGTAACGGTTGAAGGTTCAACTGAAACAGTAATAAAAACAGTGGATGCTTATTTTGAATCTAAAAAAACACGAATGACATTTTTATTCCATTGAAAGGAGTGGTTTTGAGTGTATACTGAAAATGGAATAACATATCTTACAAATCCATGGATTAGAAGCCTTGTTTTCATTATTTGTACTCTTTTTTTGAACTTTTTAATATCTTTATATATGCGTAGTGAGGTTGCGGACAATTTCAATAAACATAGATTTAGACAGGAAATAAAAGGTAAAACTCTTTTTGAGAAATATACGTTATGTTTTTTGTATAATAAAGCAAAAAATAATGTTATAAAAACTTATTTTTTGATTTATTGGATGCATTTTATATTAGTTTTCCTTGTTTGCCTATTGTTTATATTATGTACACAGAACATTATTTCTCAAAGTTCATTTCTGGTTATTTATATAATACACAATATTATTATTATTTGTTCTGCTTGTGTATTAAGGAATAAATAAAATTTAATAATTTAATTTTTGTACAAAAGCTTAATACAGATATAAATTGACAGTCTATCCACCGTAAAGCCCCTCTTTTGAGGGGCTTTTTCTTTGCTTTCTTTCGCCAAGAAGCAAGCAGGAGCCGTTATCGCTTTGCGATGACACCTTCTCCTCAAGGAGAAGGCTTTAAACAAGAAAAAAGAGGCACTTCATGCGAAGTGCCTCTTTTTTATTTATGCTTCAAGTTCCGGGGTTTTAAAGGATTCTTTTACTGTAATTTCGTCGCCTTCGGCGGAAACCGCAATTCCGGAAAGCTTCTTATCCGCATTATCAACGATAAGCTCGCAGACCTTATCCTCAATATCCTTGCGGATAACTCTTACGAGGTCACGGGCACCGCCCTTGTTTCCGTGGGATTTTTTCGCGATGGCTTTAAGCGCAGCATCGTCATAGGAAAGGCTGATTCCTTTTTCCATAAGGGGCTGGCGCAGTTCATCAAGACGAAGAGCCGCGATTCTCTCGTAATCCTCTCTTGTAAGTTCATGGAAAACAACGATTTCGTCAACTCTTCCGATAAATTCCGGACGGAGGAACTGTGCAAGAGCCTTATATACCTTATCTTTTTCAAGGGCATAGGAATCTCTTCCGAAGCCGAGAGCTTTTTCCTTGTTTTCGCTTCCTGCGTTGGAGGTCATAACAATTACCGTATTGGCAAAGGAAACGGTTCTTCCGTGAGCATCGGCGATTTTTCCCTCATCAAGAATCTGGAGAAGGATATTCATAACGTCCGGATGCGCCTTTTCGATTTCATCGAAAAGGATTACGGAATAGGGCTTTCTGCGGACTTTTTCTGTAAGCTGTCCTGCTTCGTCATATCCCACATAACCGGGAGGAGAACCTACGATTCTGGATACCGCATGTTTCTCCATAAATTCGGACATATCAAGGCGGATAAGGGGATCTTCCGTCTGGAAAAGTTCGTTTGCAAGAACTTTTACAAGCTCGGTTTTACCAACACCGGTGGGGCCTACGAAGATGAAAGAAGCCGGACGGCGTCTTGCGGAAATCTGAACTCTGGAGCGTTTTACTGCGGAAGCAACAAGCTTGCATGCTTCATCCTGACCGATAACGTGCTGTTTAAGAGTTGCTTCGAGTTCGCCGAGTTTTCTAAGGTCGCTTTCCTGAACTTTGCTTGCGGGAATACCGGTCCAAAGCTCGATAACCGTTGCAAGGTCTTTTGGTGCAACCTCTGCGGCAAGGGCGATGGGTTCAAGGCGGTTATGCTCGATTTCCAGCTGAAGAGCCTCTGCTTTTGCTGTTGCAATAGCTTCGTAATCTATAACCTCTTCCTGCTGAAGAGCCTCGATTTTCTCCTGTACTGCACGGAGCTTCTGTCCACTTATTTCATATTGTGCAAGTTCTTTATTTGCAAGAGCGGCGCAGGAACATGCTTCGTCCATAAGGTCGATAGCCTTATCCGGAAGAAAACGGTCGGTGATATATCTTTCGGAAAGTCTTACGCAGCTTTCGATAAGTTCATCGCTTATTTTTACATGGTGGAATTTTTCATAGTTCGGAGCAACACCTTTAAGAATCTCGATGCTGTCTTTGATGGAAGGTTCTTCAACCGTTACCGGCTGGAATCTTCTTTCGAGGGCGGCGTCTTTTTCTATATGCTTTCTGTATTCGTTAAAGGTTGTTGCGCCGATAACCTGGAGCTCTCCTCTTGAAAGAGCAGGTTTAAGAATATTGGCGGCATTCATGCTGCCCTCTGCGTCGCCTGTTCCCACGAGGTTATGGATTTCGTCGATGAAGAGAATAATATTGCCTTCGCGTTTAACTTCATCCACAAGGCCTTTTACCCTGCTCTCAAACTGTCCGCGGAACTGGGTTCCTGCAACAAGAGCAGTAAGGTCGAGCATCCATATTTCTTTTCCTGCAAGCTTTGCGGGAACTTCTCCTGCGGCGATTTTTTGTGCAATGCCTTCGGCTATTGCGGTTTTACCAACACCGGGTTCACCGATAAGGCAGGGGTTGTTTTTTGTTCTGCGGTTAAGAATCTGGATAAGTCTTCCGATTTCTCTGTCCCTTCCGATAATGGGATCAAAACCGCCTTTTTTTGCTTTTTCCGTAAGGTTCTGACAATAAAGGCCGAGGAATTTTTTCTCATCCGGTTTTCCCTTTTTTCCGGTTTTCTTCGGGTTCTTCGGCGTATCGGAAGAAGGTTCCGGCTCTCCGTTCATGGGAGCCATGCCGTCTCCAAAAATGCTGTTGAGGAAGGGAAAAGCCTGTGCTCCGCCCATTTCAAAATTGGGGTCCATCTCGTCCATGCCCATCATCTGTTCGCTGATGGCATCAAGCTCATCGCCGGAGATTCCCATTTTATTCATAAGGTCTTCAACAGGTTTTATTCCAAGTTCCTTTGCACACTGAAGACAAAGTCCCTCATTAAAAGTTTTTTCACCCTCCATACGGGTTACAAAAACAACTGCCATTCTTTTTTTACATCTTGAACAAAGCATACTGTTCATCAAAAATCCTCCATGGGGAAAATTAGCCTGATTTTAAAAAATATATCCGATAACCGGAAAATATATCATCTTAAAAAGATAGGTTTCTTTTATTATCTCTTCGGAAAAATATTCCGGAAAGATTCCTGCGGAAATTATAAAACGAAGAATAACCGCACCGATACATACGCCCAAAACTCCGTTTAATATTCCGAAAACTCCGCCAAAAAAGCTGTTTGCTCCGCCGATAATCGGAACGTCGTTAACCGCTTTTGAGCCTTTTGCAATAACCGAAACGATTGGAAGAAAAATTATGATGGAAACCGCAAAAATAAGGGTTCGAAGAATCGGTTCAACAACCGGAGCAATAACGCTTTCCGATACGTTTTCTGCGATAGAGGCATAATCAAGAGAAACGGAATTTTTAAGGCTTTCCGCAACGCCGCTGAAATCAAAAAGCAGATACGAAATCGCCGGAAGTTCTTCAACAGCAGAAGTTACGGAACTTAATATACTTTCCGCATCAACGGCACTTTCCATAGACTGTTCCAGGTGGGAAACAATGGCAGGTTGCACAGCCGTTGAATATATAATCGCGGCGGCAATACTGCTTATAACCAAAGCGGCAATAACGGAGCAGATATATCCGACCGTTTGTACCGCGGTTTTTGCAAAACCATTTTTTGCGCCTTTGGCTATACCGTTTATAATGATTGCTACCGCAAGAAAATCATAGATTATAGAAACAAGGTTCAAATTTAAAAAAATCCTTTCCTATGAAAGATTCAGCTTAAAATCTCGCAAAGTTCGTCGCGGGTTATGGCAAAAAGGCTCTCTTTTCCAAGCTGGATAAGAATTGCATCCTGCTCGGATTCAAGCTTTGCGGTACATTCACCCTCGGAATTGAAGATATATGCAATTCCGGAACAATAGATTGCGGATTTTGAAAGGTTTCCGTCGCTGGTGATATATTTTCCGCTCATGGAAACGGTTTTAATCTCCTCAAAATTCTCTCCGAGGAAAGTTGCATGCGCCGCACGGGATTCCGTAAAACGGTCGAAGATAATAACTGCGCCTTCTTTTCCCTGAACGTTTATTGCGCTTATGGGAACGTCACTGTAATTTCTTCTTCCGAGGACATTTGCATTTTTATCAAGAACTGCGGCAACAGTATCGCAGATAAGCTTTACATCGCCGTTATTATCAAATTCCATGCTGAGAACAGATGCGCCTTTGAACTCTTTTTTACCAAGTTCAACAGCCGCTTCCGTCGTAAAGAAATGCACCGTTGTTACCATCTCGCCGGATTCACTTGCGGAAAGAGCCGCGGCGGCAATCATTTTTTCGTCATCGCATACTTTTGCTATAACGATATATTCGTTGGAGGCAGACCATGTAAAAATCTCCTCCTCATAGTTTTTATCAAAAATATGGAGCTGGGAAGCATATCTCTGTGCGGAAGTTACGACAGAAAGGGTTCCCTCTTCAGAAAGACTTGCGCTTATAATTTTATATTCAAATTCCTTTTCAAAAAGAATCTTATCGCGCATACGGACTATAAGCTTGTTTCCGCCCTGGTCATAGATGAGAAATCTTCTTCCGGAAGATTCCACAACCGGGTTTGCAAAACCGTGCTGCTCGGAAAGAAGCTGTTTTCCGTTTTCTGCAAAGAGATAATATACGGAATCGGTCATAACGCCGATATATTCTCCGGCAGAAAAGGTATCTTTTACCGTCATTCCGGATATATCAACGGGCATTCCTTCGGAACCTGCGGCAGAAGAAGCGATTCTGTCGCCAATGATTCCGCCGATATCTTCGGTTATAAAAAGATATATTCCTCCAAGAAGGATTCCGATTAAAAGCACTGCGCCGATAAATTTTCTGGTGCGCTGTGCAGCAAATTTTCTGCGGCGTTTTTTTCTTGCCGCTTCAAATTCGTTTTGTTCTTTTTTTGCCAAGCTCGGTTTCCTCCTCTTATGATTTTCTTCCTGCGGTATATTTTATAAGCGCAGTACAAACCGCCGCAGATACTACCGCAGAAACCAGTGCCTCTGTAATTCCTGCGCCGGTTATGGTTGCGGCAACGGTTGCCATAAGCGCATCATAGGCGATTTCTTTTGCTGCGGAATAGCTTTCTCCAAAGAAAAGATAGATTCCGCCCATAACAAGAACCGTATTGGTAAGAGAGCCGAAAAATCCTGCTGCTGCGGCTTTGATCTCCGTTCTGATTTTTGTTTTTGAAAGCATTGCAAAAACAAAAGCGGCGGTAACGCCAATCATTATTCTTGGCAAAAGGCTTATGATTATTGCAAAAAAGCTTCCGCTTTCTTCGCCGAAAACCGGAACAAAAGGAGAAAAAACAAAGGAAGTTACGTTCGGCTGGACGGTATTTTTTATAAGGCTTGTAAGTCCGAAAACTCCGCCAAGGAAAGCACCCTTCTTCCATCCGAAAAGAACCGCGCCGATTATTACCGGCATCTGGATTGTGGTTGCGTTTATAACGCCAAGAGAAATATATCCAAGAGGCGTTACGGAAAGGAGTATGATTATGGCTATAAAAAGAGCCGTTTTTGCAGTATCGGAAATTTTTGATGTTCCTGTCACTGTTCTTCCTCCTTTTTTAAAAAATCCTTAATTATATTATTATACTACTATCTTTTTATAAAGGCAAGTTTTGGGGATCATACCGCAGTTTCTTCAAGAAGCTTCTGGATATTTTTATAAAGTTCCCTGTTTTCCGGATTTATAAGCTTCGGATCATCGGAAAGAATCTCTCCTGCGGCTTTTTTTGCAAGTTCAAGGAGTTTTATATCCGTCATCATATCCGCCATTTTAAGCATCGGAAGACCGCTCTGGCGATATCCGAAAAAGTCGCCCGGGCCGCGAAGTTTTAAATCCTCTTCCGCAACTTTAAATCCGTCGGCGGTTTTTGCTATGACCTCAAGCCTGCGTTTTGTTTCCGGATTTTTCGTTCCGGAAATAAGGATGCAATAGCTTTGTTCTGCTCCTCTTCCAACTCTTCCGCGGAGCTGATGAAGCTGTGAAAGTCCGAACCTGTCCGCATTTTCTATTACCATGCAAACGGCATTGGGAACATCAACGCCGACTTCGATTACGGTTGTTGAAACAAGAACCTGAAGAAGATTATCAGAGAAAGCGCGCATAACCCTTTCTTTTTCCGCGGGTTTCATTCTTCCGTGAAGAAGTCCCACGTTGCAATCCACCAGTTCCTGTCCGGCAATCTGCTCCGCAAGGTCTGCGGCAGCTTCCAGCGGAAGGGTCGTTTCCTCCGTTTTTTCAATAAGGGGGCAAACAATATAGCTCTGTTTTCCCTCTTTTGCAAAGTTCCTTACAAAATTAAACGCCCTTTGAGAAAGTTCCGGGCCTATAAGATAGGTTTTTACCGGTATGCGGTTTTTCGGCATCTCATCGAGCACCGAAACATCCAAATCTCCATAGAGAACAAAGGCAAGGGTTCTCGGAATGGGCGTTGCGGACATAACTATCGTATGGGGCGCTGTTCCTTTTTTGGATAGCGCCATTCTTTGGCGAACACCAAAACGGTGCTGTTCATCGGTGATGATAAGACCAAGATTATTAAAAACAACATCCTCTTGTATCAGAGCATGGGTTCCGGTTACTATGGTGATTTCTCCGTTTTCGATCTGCGCTTTTACTGCGGCTTTTTCCGAAGCTTTCATCGAACCGGTAAGCAGACCGACTTTTATTCCAAAAGGAGCAAACATTTTTTCAAGAGTCGCTTTATGCTGAGATGCAAGCACCTCTGTTGGCGCCATCATGGCGCTTTGGTATCCGTTTTTTGCCGCAAAAAACATGCAGGAAGCGGCAACAGCGGTTTTTCCGGAACCAACGTCGCCCTGGATAAGACGGCTCATAGGTATTTTTGAGCACATATCCTTTTTACATTCGGCAACGACTCTTTTTTGAGCACCGGTAAGTTCAAAACCAAGGGATTCTGTAAATTCCTCGGTGCTCAAATTCGAGAAGGCATTTCCGCTTTCTTCGCGGATTTTTCCTTTTGTAAGGCTCATACCGAGAGAAAAAGTTAAAAATTCCTCGAAGATAAGGCGCTTTTTCGCTTCCTCAAGTTCCTCCTGTCCGGATGGAAAATGGATTGCGCGAATTGCTTTTTCTTTTGAGCACAGGCCGTATTTTTTGAGCACGGAATCCGGAAGAGTTTCTTTTATCTGTTTTCCGCAGCATTCGATAGCTGTTTTCATCTGTGCGGAAACCATTTTTGACGAAAGTCCTTCCGTAAGCGGATACTGCGGCAAAAATCCGCTTTCTTCCGGAGAAATAACCGCAGGAGAATTCATCTCTCCGCCGGTAAGGCGCTTTGTAAAATCTCCATAGAAAATATATTCTTTCCCGACTTCGATGGCATCAACGGTATATTTTGCATTAAAAAAGGTTATGAGTAAATCCCTTTCCATATCCGTTGCGCGGATTTTTGATACGGTAAGGCCTTTTCTTATGGGTCTTGTTGCGCCTTTTTGTGTAACGGTTGCTTTTATTGCGCATGGGTGCTCATCGGAAGCATCTTTTATGGCAAGAGTTCCGGTAAGATCCAGATATCCTCTCGGATAATGCTCGAGAAGTTCTCCAATGCTGTTTATTCCGAGTTTTTGATAAAGTTTTTCTCTCTTTTCGCCAACTCCTTTTAATGCCGTAAGCCTTGAAGAAAGTTCCATAAAAGCGCCTCCTTTCATAAAAGCGGATTTTCTCCCATTATGCTTTAATCTTACATCATTTCCCGCAAAAAACAAGTGGTTTTTTGTTAACAAACCTTTATAAATATAAAAAGCGAAAGCCATGCTTTCGCTTTTATTTTATCTTCAGTGTTTTTAAGTATTTTTTCTGTTCATCGGTTATGCGATAACTTTCAATCGCCTTTTGAATCGATTTATTATGCACCCATTTTTCAAGTTCTTTGTTTTCAATATACGGCAAAACATCGCTGTAATTTTTTGCAAGAGCCGTTGCAAAATACCATGCCTGCATCATGCGGATATAGTATTCTTCCGATTTTATTTTTGCGACGTTTTTCGGATATTCATCGGAGAAATCTTCCGCAAGAAAATGGTCCATCAGCATTTTTATTCCAAAACGGACGGAATAGGTTTCTTTTGATGAAATCCAGATTTTTATGTGCTCCAAAAGTTCCTGCTTATGCTTTTTAAATATTTTCGGAGAAAGTGAATCGCAGGTTGACCAGTTATCAACATACGGAAGAAAATCCGTAACAGCTTTTGCGGCTTCATCAAAATCCTCTATATATTCAAGCAAAAAAGCATGAAGATTGTTTTCTTCATAGTATTCATGGGGAAGATTTTTTATAAAATCTTTTGCTTCTTCTGTTTTATAAAAACTTTTTGCAAATTTTCTTAAAATCGGGATTCTTATACCGATTATTTTTTCTTTTTCCACCGTTGGAATAAGCGCACTTTGAAAATCCTTATACTTTTCATCCGCCATGGAGAAAAGGTTTTTCTGTAAATCAGTCATTGAATTACCCCGCTTTCCGGAAAATATTATAGCATTTTTGTTTTTGTTTATCTATCTTTTATGCAAAAGAATCTCTCCATAACAAATAAGGCAAACAGAAAAACACCGCGGATTCTCCGCGGTGTTTTTCCAATCAAAAAGGCTCAATTATGGTCATGGCAGCCACAGCCGCCGTTTTCTGTGTTTTTTGAACAGGAGCAGCCATAGGGACAGCCTATGCATTTGCTGCCTTTTTTCTTCTGTCTGTAAATATACAGTGCGGCAAGACCGACTATCGCCGCAATTATGAGGATAAGGATTAAATCTTTCATAGCGACTGTTCCTTTCTTTTTATTTTATGCTTTTTTATTGCGTTTTTTTGCGTTTATTCCAAGATATGCGATTATTGCACCAAAAGCGGCAACAGCAAGAAGTCCGGGAACAAAAGCAGAACCGAATACACCGGAAGTAATAAGAGTTCCGAACTGATATACAAGGAAGGAAACGGTAAAACCGATTCCGAACTGAAGACCGATTGCTCCCCAAAGCCATTTTGCGCTCTTCATTTCTGCATTCATAGCGCCGATTGCCGCAAAGCATGGAGGAGTAAAGAGGTTGAACATAAGATATGCAAGAGCGGCGGCTTTTGTAATAGCCATAACTCCGGCAACTTCTGCTCCTGCGCCTTCCATAAGTTCGAGTTCTTCGGTGTTGATAAGATTTTCAAGTCCGACAAAGCAAACCGCAAGAGTTCCGACTACGTTTTCTTTTGCGATGAATCCGGTTATTGCCGCAGCGGCAAGTTCCCAGGAAAGAACTCCCACAACGGGGATAAGGATATATGCAAAAGGTCCTGCAATAGACGCAAGAATGGAAGAATCTGCGCTTTCTGCAACTTTAAAGCTCCAGTCAAAAGTCTGCATGATCTGTACTGCGGTATTGCAGAGGAGAATGATGGTTGCGGCTTTTACGATATATGCCCAGCCGCGGCTGCACATGGATTTAAAGGCTCTTTTAAAGCTCGGAATTTTATATTCCGGAAGTTCCATGATGAAGAAGGATTTTTTGCCTATACGGCCGGTTACGATGTTTACAAGAAGTGCTCCGATGAAAATAAGAGCGATTCCGGAAAAATACATAAGGGCGCTTACCCAGCCTGCATTTTCAAAAAATGCACCGGCAAAGAGAGAAATTACCGGGATTTTTGCTCCGCAAGGCATAAAGGGAGCAAGCATTGCGGCGGCTCTGCGTTCACGTTCGTTTCTGATGGTTCTGCTTGCCATAACACCGGGAACGGCACAGCCGATACTGATTACAAAGGGGATTACGGATTTTCCGGAAAGTCCGACTTTTTTGAAAATCGGGTCAAGAACAACAGCGGCTCTTGCCATATATCCGCAGTCTTCCAAAAGCGCAATGAGGAAATACATGATCATTACAAGAGGAAGGAATCCGACAACTGCACCGACACCGCCGATGATTCCGTCAACAAGAAGCGCAGAAAGAACCGGGCTTGCATCGGAGAGCATTTCTCCTGCCCAGCCCTGGAAGGATTCTATCCAGCCGGTGAGCATATTCGCAACAATAACTCCAAGACCGTTTTCGTGCTGGGAAATAAGGAAAACAAGGGTCATAACAACGGCAAAAATCGGGATTCCGAGCCATTTATTTGTAAGAACGGCGTCGATTTTATCTCCGGCATTCTTTTCGCTGGTAAGAACTTTTCTTGTTTCTACAGATTTTACGATTTTGTTTACAAATTCATAGCGCTTTTTATCCGCC
>JAFYOZ010000084.1 GCA_017547705.1 Oscillospiraceae bacterium | reverse complement strand
TGAGGTGTCATATATGTACCCCCATTTCTTTGACTGGCGCAAAGAAACGGCGGTACCCGCCAAAGAAACGCCTTTTACACCCCTGCGTTGCTCCCGCAACTGCTGTCCCCTTTTTAGGGGACAAAGCGCTCCACCAAAAGAATGGAGATTCCGAATCTCGACCGTCGCCGTTCAGGCCGGCAACGGTTTTCTGTAAAGCTTTGTTACCCGACTAATTTTAATGCCTTCCCAAAGGGTTAGCCTCCCTTGCCTAAAGGGAGGGAGACCGAGAAGCGGTGGAGGGATTCTTTATAAATTGATAGTTTAAAGTTGAAAGTTGATAACGTATGGGCGGATATTATCCGCCCGAAACAGAATGCACTAATTGAGCACCGCAAAATCCTGAGGATAAAAAACAGGATAAATTTTGAGCACCGAGGAATCAAGGTGCTCTTTTTTTATATCCAAAATGCAGATTCTGCTGTTTTGATAGGTTCTGAAATAGTATTTTCCGTCCTCGGTTGCACAGGTTGAACAAAGGGTATGCTCAAGTTCGCCTTTATCAAGGCGAACAGAGCCTCTTGGCATGGAAACGGAGGAAATGATATGAAAAAACTGGGTGACAAAGTCCTCTTCCGATTCCGAACAGAGGGAATTTTCTTTAACAAACGCCGCCTTTATAAATCGGGAGGATGATGAAAAATCTCCCGGCAGTCCAAAAGCGCCGCTGCCTCTTGAAAACGGCTCTGTTATAAGGTTTTTCGAGAATTTATTTTCTGCTTCATACGGAGAAAGATTCGTATAATTCGAAAGATTTTTAAGGTGAAAATCAAAAGGCGGCTCGTTTGTAAGAACGCCGATTTCATTTTTATAAACCGTAAAACCGGTGCTCAAAGGTTCTGCGGTAATGGCGGATTTTTTATCCGCAATAAACCAATGCAGAGGGGTGTTTTCAAGCTCCTCGCTGAAATTTTCGTCTGTGATATTGGCGTTTTTCAAAAGTTTTTCTGCTTCAGTAACGCTTGAGCACCGGCTGAGCACATACTGAATGAATTCAAAAGATGCGATGTTTGTTTGCTCCGCTTTTTTCGGAAAATAGGCGGCGCTTTTTGGAAAATTAAGCGCCGCAATATAAAGTCCATGCTCATTTACCGCGTCATAAAAAAGCGGTTTTCCGTCAATTACTGTTCCAAGACCCATTATTGCAAAACCGGTGCTCAATTTTCTCGGCATAAAGATGATTTTCTCATTATACGAAAATTCAACGTCAAGATTCCTTCCGAACATGGCCCTCTCTTTATCAAATCTAATTGCCGTACAAATAAAAACCCCTCCAAAAAAACATTCTGCATAAAATCATCTCCGGAAGAATAGAATTTATACTCAGCTTTTTTATGGGGAGGTTTTTTTATGAAAGGTATGCCGGAAGAACGAACTGTTCTTGCTGCGGAATATATAATCGAAAAAGGCGCAACAGTCCGCGCTGCGGCAAAAAAATTCGGGGTCAGCAAAAGCACTGTGCATAAGGACGTTTCTGAACGGCTTTTAAAAATAAACCCAAAACTTTATGAGGAAGTTCGTGCGGTTCTTGATAAAAACAAGCAGGAAAGACATCTTCGCGGCGGCGAAGCAACAAAGGAAAAATATGCAAAATTATTGATACGCTGAATTAAAAAACGCCTTTTGGGGAAAAATTTCTCCGGAGGCGTTTTTTATATGAAAATGAGGATTTTTGCCCTTGCTTTTTCTTTGGGATTTGTTTTTTTCTTTTCTTTTGCGGTGTTTTATGTGCTCGGTTTTTCAAAAACAAAGCCGGAGGAAGCTTCTTTTGAAGAAGAAATCGAAGCGGTTTTTCTCGAAGAGGATTCTGCGGTTTTTCTCCTTATATATGATGGCGAAAGGGATTTTGGGCCTTTTACTCTAATCTGCTTTGATGCAAAAACCGGAAGAATCCCGGTTTTTAGTTTTTCTAAAAAAGCGGCTCTTGATTATGGCGGAGTTTCTGTTTCATCCGGGGCGCTTTTTGAATCCGTTTCTCCGGAAGTTTTTGCAGGAACGGTTGAAACAAATCTTGGAATAGAGCTTTCCGGATATTTTATCTGGAACAGAAAAAGCTGTGAGGAAATTATATCCGGCGCAGGAACTTTTGATTACGTCCTTCCGGAAACAGTATGTTATTCCACAGAAAACAGCTATGTTAATTTGCTTTCCGGCGTTCAGAATATGAACGGAAAGAAAATCTGTGATATAATCTCATGCCCTTATTTTTCCGAAGGGGAGAGATGCGATATAACTTCCCGACTTATTGCGGCGTTTTTTAATCGGCGGATTAAAAGATTCCTTCCGGAAAGCAGGGTGTATTCCCTTGTTTTCAACTATACGGAAACGGATGTTTCCGCTTTTGATAAGGAACGGTATTCAAAGCTTATCGAGGTTCTTTCAAATTCCGGCGAAAGCCTTTCCGGGCATATCACCAACGATACGGAAAAAGACCCAAACACCGGCCTTTTATATTTTTCCGATTCCACAAAGGAACGGGTTAAAAAATATTTTGGGGGATAGGGTCGTATTATTATAAATACCCCTCATCACCGCCTACGGCGGAGCTTCTCCTCAAGGAGAAGGCCTTCCCTTTATTTCGGGCGGATAATATCTGCCCCTACGTTATCAACTTTCAACTTTAAACTATCAATTTATAAAGAATCCCTCCACCACTTCGCGGTTCCCCTCCCTTTAGGCAAGGGAGGCTAGCAAAAAAGCACCCTTGCGGGTGCTTTTTTTGATTTTACAAAAGTTTATCGATTTCTGCTTTGATCTGCTCGAAGACCTCTTCGATTGTTCCGGTGGAATCGATTATTGCGATATTATCTCTGTCTTTAAGCATATCGAAAACGATTCCGTAGCGGCGGCGAGTTTCTGCAATCATTGCGGCGTTTTCCTCATAAATCTCAAAATGAGTTCTTCCGGCATGGATTCTCTCATGGCATTTTTCCGGATCCATATCAAGGAAAAGGCAAAGATCCGGCTTTGTTATAACCGGGCAGCCAAGGTTCATTCCCATAACCCATTCCATCGCTCCGTCAACGCCCTGATATGCAAGAGAAGAATAATAATAGCGGTCACAGACAACGTCTGTTCCCTCTTCCATATGTTTTTTAATGCCGTTTTTGGGGTTTACGTTGTGTGCGACTCTGTCTGCTGCAAACATTGCTGCCATTTCTTCCCTTGTTCGGGGATATATTCCGCTGAGTCCGTCGCGAACCATTCCGCCAAGTCCCGTTTCTGTCGGTTCTGCGGTATGGTGTACGTTTCTTCCTTTTTTGCGGAGATAATCCGCAAGAAGCTTTGCCTGGGTTGATTTTCCGCTTCCGTCAACACCTTCTATTACGATAAAAAGTCCGCGTTTGTTTTCCAAAATTAAAACGCTCCTTTCTGTTTTTCTATGGATAATTATATTAAGATAAAAGCCTTTTGTCAAACGGGATTTTTCCTTTTCAAAAGGCTTTTTTTGTGGTATGATGACTATATAAGGGGATTCGTTTTATGAATCCCTCCACCGTGCCATACGGCAACGGTCCCCCTCCCTTTAATAAGGGAGGCAAATTGCAGGGAGGTTTTGGTATGGAAGAATATTTTGAGGCCAGTCTTTTTTCAAGACCTTTTTTAAGCGCGGTAATCGTTGCCGCCGGAAGTTCCGTAAGAATGGGTGGGGAAGATAAGATATTTTTGCCCATTTCCGGCGTTCCGGTTATTGCAAGAAGCATGCTCGCATACGAAAACTGCGAAGATGTTTCCGAAATTGTCGTTGTCACAAAAGAAAGCTCCATTGATGCCATAAAATCCGCCGCAGAAAAATACGGCATCACGAAGCTTAAAACTGTTGTTCCCGGCGGAGCAACAAGGGCAGAATCCGTTAAAAACGGTGTTCTTGCGGTTTCTGATGAGGCGGCTTTTGTTGCGATACACGATGGAGCAAGACCCCTTGTTTTGCCGGAGGATATAAGCCGCTGTGCCCATGACGCTTTCCAATTCGGCGGAGCTGTTCTTGCCGTTCCGGCAACGGATACAATCAAATACGGAAAGAAAAATGGCTTTGTTGAATACACTCCGGCAAGAGAAAAACTTTTTGCTGCACAGACTCCGCAGATTTTTGATATTGCGGTTTATAAAACGGCCATGGAAAGAGCTTTCAGAGAGCTTTCCGATTGGACGGACGACAGCAGGATTTTTGAAAACGACGCAAGAAAAGTTTTCCTCACTCCGGGAAAAAGATACAACATAAAAATCACCTCTCCGGAGGATATTCTTATTGCCGAGGCACTTTTGAAAGGCAGGGATTCGGATTGATTCGTATAGGTCACGGTTATGATGTTCACAGACTTGTTGAAGGACGCCGTCTGATTCTTGGCGGAGTTCAGATTCCTTATGAAAAAGGACTTCTTGGGCATTCGGATGCAGACGTTCTTTCCCATGCAATCACCGATGCGCTTCTCGGTGCTCTTGCTCTTCCGGATATCGGAACTCGCTTTCCGGATTCCGACCCGAAATTCAAAGATGCGGACAGCATAGAACTTCTTAAAAACGCATACTCCGAAATTTTGAGCACGGGGTATTCCATTTCCAATATCGACTGCACCGTAATCGCAGAAAAGCCGAAGCTCAAGCCATTTATTTACCCTATGAGAAAGGTTATTGCAGAGGCTTTGAGCACGGATATTTCCAATGTCAACATCAAGGCCACCACCGAAGAGGGACTTGGACTTCGCGGCGAAGGAATCGGTGCTCATGCGGTTGTTCTTTTGGAAAAATGATTTTTTACAGGCGGAAAATCCGCCTGTTTTTTTATCCGGTTTTTCGTGCGGAAAACATGGGGTAGTATTATATAGGAATCCCTCCACCACTTCGTGGTCCCCCTCCCTTTAGGCAAGGGAGGCTTACCCTCCGGGTTCTTGGTTAACCTTCATCCGTCATCGCTTCGCGATGCCACCTTCTCCTTTGAGGAGGTTATCCCTCCGGGGAGCCTTTAAAACAATCCCTCAGTCTGCTGCGCAGACAGCTCCCTTTACACAAGGGAGCCTGCCCTCCGGGAATCCTTTTTGCCCTCATCCGTCAGCCTTCGGCTGACACCTTCCCCCAAGGGAAGGCTTTTTAAAATTTTTCAAAAATTTATATCCCTCTATCTTGCTATGAATTGACACTTATGTTATAATAAATTGCTTAAATATATTTATTATATAATTAAGAGGTTTTATATTATGATGATCTCCACAAAAGGCCGCTATGGCCTCAGGCTTATGATTGACCTTGCAAAAGAAGGCGGCGAAAGACCTGTTCCAGTAAAAGAAATTGCAAAGCGACAAAACATCAGCGAAAAATATCTTGAGCAGATTATAAGCCCGCTCTCTAAAGCCGGACTTGTTAAAAGCATCCGCGGAGCACAGGGTGGATATATCCTTGCAAAAGGCGCCGATGAAATCACCGCAGGAGAAATCCTCCGTGCGGAAGAGGGAACTATCGCACCGGTTGAATGCTGCGATACCGGATGTGACCATTCCGCCGGCTGTGTAACAATCGGACTTTATAACCGCATCAAAGAAGCGGTTGATTCCGTTGTTGATTCCACGACCATCGCGGATATGCTTATTGAAGCAGGTTTTTCCCTTAATTGACGCATTTTTTACAGTTTCTTCACATCTTAGTTGCTTCTATTAGCTATAATATTAACAGTAAACAAACAAACATCTTGACTTAACCGCTCGAAAGGAGAGCTTTCCGTAATGGATTTCAACATTTTTAAATTTTTCAACCAGGATATAGGCATTGACCTTGGTACAGCAAACACCCTTATTTTCTCTAAAGGCAAAGGCATCATCATGCGCGAACCTTCCGTTGTTGCAGTTGATACCAGAACCGACACCGTTCGTTATGTCGGTCAGGAAGCAAAAGACGTTATCGGTCGTACTCCCGGTTCCATCGTTGCAGTAAGACCCCTTAAAGACGGCGTTATCGCAGACTTTGATATCGCTGCTTCCATGCTCCAGATCTTCATTAAAAAAATCTTCAATAACTCCATTTTTGCAAGACCCCGCTGTGTTATCTGCATTCCCTCCGGCGTTACCGAAGTTGAACGCAGAGCAGTTCGCGAAGCAGCAATGAAAGCCGGTGCTCGCCAGGTACATATCATCGAAGAACCTATGGCAGCAGCAATCGGTGCAGGTCTTCCTGTTGCAGAAGCATGCGGCAGCATGGTTGTTGATATCGGCGGCGGTACCTGCGAAGTTGCAGTTATCTCCCTCGGCGGTATCGTAGCATCCAAATCCGTCCGTGTTGGCGGCGACGAATTTGACTCCGCAATCATCTCTTATGTAAAGAGAAAATATAACCTCCTTATCGGTGAACGCAGCGCAGAGGCTATTAAAATGACCATCGGTTCCGCATTCCCCTTTGAAGAAGAGCTTGAAATGGAAATCAAAGGTCGTAACCTTGTTGACGGTCTTCCTAAGAATATGTTCATCACCAGCGAAGAAGTTCGTGATGCTCTTTCCGATCCTCTTTCCGCAATCGTTGATGCAATCAAATCCACCCTTGAACGTACTCCTCCGGAACTTTCCGCAGATATTATCGACCACGGTATCACCGTAACCGGCGGCGGAAGCCTTCTTCATAACATTGATAAACTTATCTCCAAAGAAACCGGCATGCCCGTTTATATCGCAGAAAACGCACTCGATTGCGTTGCTGCAGGCGCAGGCGAAGTTCTTGATAACATCGATCTTCTCCGCGAGGTTGTTTCCGACAGCGAACGCCGTCTTGGCTGATAATTTATACTGAAATCCGTTAATGGAGGAACCGTATAAACGGATCCTCCATTGATTTTATATGAATCCCCTCGCCACCACTTACGTGATGTGGCCCTCTCCCCTTTAACAAGGGGCGCATAAAATTGAAAGGAGGTGCGGCGCACCTTGCAGAAATTTTTTAAGAGCTGGTATTTTAAGGTGCTTTGCGCATTGGCGGTTTTTTCCGTTGCAATTATGATAAGAGCCGCATCTTCCGGCAATGCGGATGTTTTTCTTTCACAGACTGTTTCTGTAATTTCCCAGCCGTTTCTTAAGTTCAGTTCCACAGTAACCGGTTCTGTTAACGATTTTCTTGACAGATTCGTTCATTCGGAAGAAAACTATCTTAAAATCCAGGAACTTGAAGAAAAACTCCGTGAAGCAAACGAAAAACTCATCGACTATGAGCGCATCAAACGCGAAAACGAACAGTTCCGCGAGTTCCTCCAGCTTAAAGAAACAAACCCGGACTATGACTTTGCTACCGCAACGGTAATCGGACGAGATTCCACCAACCGTTTTGGCTCTTTTACCATTGATAAGGGAAGCCTTGACGGTGTTCAGGCAGCAGACCCGGTTATTACCGCAGACGGACTTGTTGGAATCGTATGGGAAGTTGGTCTTACCTATGCCCATGTTCGAACCATTCTTGATATTTCCGTCGAGGTTGGCGTTTACGATACCGCAACCCGAGATTCGGGTATTATAAGCGGCGATATCAGCCTTTCTTCCCTCGGATTCTGTAAACTTAAATATCTTCCGAAGGATTCCGGTATTTCTAACGGAAACCTTATCGTAACTTCCGGTATCGGCGGCGTTTTCCCGAAGGACTATCCTGTTGGAACGGTAAAATCCATCTCCGTTGACCCAAGCGGACTTTCTCTTATTGCGGAAATCGAACCTGCGGCAGATATTTTTAATGTAACCGAAGTTCTTGTTATAAAATCCTTTAACGGACAGTCCGAAGGTTTTTCCGGTTCAAAAGAAGCGGTTTTGGAAGGCGGCGAAGGCGAATGACAAAACTTTTCCGCAGAAAGGTTATGAAGTTCATAGCCTGCTTCCTTATTGTTTTTGCATCTTACATAATCCAGACAACTCCGGGGCTTTTTGATGCTTTTGGGGTTGTTCCGATTCTTGTTTTGCCTGCCTGCATCTGCATCGCCGTTTTTGAAGGCGAATTCGCCGGTGGGCTTTTTGGTTTTTTTGCGGGGCTTCTTTGTGACAGCACCTCTGAAACCGTTTTTGGATTCAACGCTCTTATTTTTCTTTTGTTCTGTGTTCTTGCGGGACTTTCGACAATTTATATCTTCCGCAGAAGCACCATGAACATTATGCTTCTTTGCCTTGTTGCGATTTTTCTTCGCTCCGGGCTTGAATTTTTCTTTGCATTTGTGCTTTATCAGTATGAAAACCTCGATGTTTTCTTTTATACGATAATTGCGCCGCAGATTGTTTTTACTTCGCTTTTTTCTCTTCCATATTGCGTTATTTTCCGAAGGCTCCATAAAAAATTTGAACCGGAGGAAACAAGGGAATAATTTTTTCGATACGAAAGGAGATGAATATAGATGGCAGAAAAAAACGAAAATGTCCAAAAGCACCGCCAGAATATATTCATCGTCCTCGTTCTTGTTGTTGCGCTTGGAATCCTCATCCGCCTTATGACCATGCAAATCGTTGAGGGCGAATCATACAGAAGCTATCTTACCGAAGGATATTCCGTAACAAAAACCATAACCGCATCAAGGGGCAACATTTATGACCGATACGGAAGACCTCTTGCTGTTAACGAAGTAAGCTATGACATAACCTTTGATAAAAACAACGTTATAAAGGATTCGGAAAATGCCCTTATCCTTGATCTTATCTCCATTCTTGAAGAAAACGGAGAGGAATGGATAGATAATCTTCCTCTTTCTGATACCGCTCCTTTTAAATACACCGGAACGGAAACCGCACAAAAGCACCTTAGGAACACTCTTGGTCTTGCGGAATTTGCTTCCGCAGATGACGTTGTTTTCCGCCTTAAGGAACGCTATGACCTTGAGGAAATGAGCGACGAGGAGTTCAGAAAAATCGCCGGAGTCCGCTATGAGATGGAAAGGGTCGGCTATAACTATGTAACTCCATACACCTTTGCGGAAGATGTTTCTGCCGCCACTATAAACGTAGTAAGCGAGCACAGCTATTATTTCCAGGGCATCGAAATCACCGAAAGCTATAAACGCGATTATCCAAACGGCGACGTTGCTCCCCATATTATCGGAATCACCGGTATCATCTATGAGGAAGAATACGCAAACCTTGATAAAAGCATCTATGGCATGAACGATATCATCGGAAAAAGCGGTCTTGAATCCGCTTTTGAAAGTGAGCTTAAAGGCAAGGACGGAAAGCTTAAAGTAACCTATAACGCAGAGGGCGAAATTATAAGCGAAGAGGTTATTGAAGAAGCGATTCCCGGTGCGGCGGTTATTTCCACCATTGATATGGACCTTCAGAGGGTAACTCTTGCGGCGCTTGAAAAGCAGATAATCAACCTCCGTTCAACCGCAGAAGCCGGAAAAGGTAAGGAATCCGAAGGCGGCGCAGCTGTTGTTATCGACGTCGGAACAGGCGAGATCCTTGCGGCGGCAAGCTATCCTTCCTATAACCTCACCACCTATTATGAGGATTATTCCACCCTTTTGGAAACGGAATATAACCCGCTTTTTAACCGCACCACAGAGGGTCTTTATGCTCCCGGTTCAACCTTTAAACCTCTTATGGTAACTGCGGCTATCCAGCTTGAAAAAATCACAGCGAAGACCACAGTTGACTGTCAGCATGTATATACATACTTTACGGACTATCAGCCCCGTTGCCTCGGTCATCACGGAAGAATCACAGCAAAGCATGCTCTCGGTTATTCCTGCAACATCTTCTTCTATGAAATCGGCCGAATCCTCGGAATCGATAATATCCGCCAGTATGCATATTACTACGGCCTTGGTGAACCCACAGGCGTTGAGATTAAGGAACGTATCGGTCAGATATCCAACCCGGACTGGGCAACGAATAAGGGCATCACATGGAACAACGGCGACGTTCTCCAGGCTTCCATCGGACAGGGATACAGCCTTTTCTCTCCTGTTCAGCTTGCAAACTATGTTGCAACCATCGCGAACAAGGGTGTTAGAGTTAATGCTCATTTTGTAAAATCCGTTAACTCCCACGATTTTTCCGAAGTTATTTATGAAACACCCATCGAGGTGCTTTCCGATATGAACATGACCGATTACACATACGAAACCGTTCTTTCCGGTATGCTCCAATCTTCCCAGGATTCTTCCGGTTTTGTATGGGGCGATTTTGATATTAAGGTCGCATCCAAAACCGGTACTCCCCAGACCAGTACCGCAACGGTTAACAGTACTTTTATCTGTTTTGCTCCGGCAGATGACCCGCAAATCGCTATTGCGGTAATCATCGAAAAAGGTTGGCAGGGTTATACCGCCGCCCCGGTTGCAAAAGAAATTCTTCAGTATTATTTTGGAACAGAATCCGGCGATTCTCCGGAAACGGATATCCTCGTTCCATAAAAAGGCTTACCCTCTGGGAAGGTTTTAAAGGAATCCCCCAGTCATTTTTCTTCGAAAAATGCCAGCCCCCTTTAGGCAAGGGGGCCTTTTTTAGCCCTCATCCGTCAGCCTGCGGCTGACACCTTCCCCCGAGGGGAGGCTAATCGGAACGGTCAAGACCGTTCCCTACGGGTTGGAAGAAAGGCTAACAAAAAAGGCACCCTTTTGGGTGCCTTTAATTTTTTATGTATCAATATCTGTCGTCATCACGGTGAAGATCCCAAAGGGCTTCATAAATTTCAACAACCGCTTCTTTGGTGGGAACACGGGGGTTGGTCTGGGTGGTGGCGTCTTTAAGTGCTGCTTCTGCCATATCGTCGATAGCTGCAAAATATTCTTCCTTGGAAATAGTGCCGATATCTTTAATGCAGCAAGGCATATCCATCTCTCTGGTAAGAATCTTGATATAGTTCATAAAGGAACGAACGGTGGAAACTTCGTTGAAGTTTACGATTCCGAGAGATGCGGCAATTTCGCAGTATTTCTTTACGCATGCGGGAAGGTTATCGTGCGGAATGGTCATATTGGTGATATCGCTGTTATAGCTGATGATGCATGGAAGGAGCATTGCATTTGCTCTTCCGTGAGGAATATGGAATCTTGCACCAAGCTGATGAGCCATACCGTGGTTAAGACCAAGACCTGCTTCATTAAATGCCATACCGGCCATGCAGGAAGCAACATGGATTTTTCCTCTTGCTTCCATATCGTTTGCATTAAGATAGGAACGGCAAAGATAGCGGCAGCAAAGTTTGATTGCTCTTTCAGCAAGAGCATCGGAAAATTCGCTGTTGCCGGTACTTACGAAAGCTTCGATTGCATGGGTGATAATATCCATACCGGTATCTGCGGTGATGGTTTTCGGAACGGTTTTAACAAGTTCCGCATCAAGGATTGCAACGTCTGCGATAAGTTCTTCAGAAACGAGGGGATATTTGGATTTTTTCTCCGGATCGGTAATTACTGCAACTTCGGTAACTTCGGAACCGGTTCCGCTGGTGGTGGGGATTGCTACAAAAGGCGGATAAAAGGTGGGATCTGCTCTGTGTGCAAACATTTTTACTGCTTTAGTAAAATCTATTGCGGAGCCGCCGCCAACAGCCATAATGCAATCGGGACGAAGAGCAAGAGCCTTCTGAACTCCGACGATTACCTTATCCATAGGAGGATCCGGTACAACGTCGTCATAGATGAGATAGGGAACATCTGTTGCATCAAGACGATCGGTTACGTTTTTGATGAGACCGCTTTTTACGGTAAAGGGGTCTGCAACGATGAAAGCGCACTGGCTGTCCTTATCGAGAAGATGATCCAAAGCGTTTTCGCCAAAATAGACTTTTGTTTTTAAATCAAATTCCTGCATATGAAAATCCTCCATTTTTGTGATATGGGGAAACTTATCCGCATATATTATACACCTACGATATATAAAAATAAAGAGGTTTGGAGAAAATTGTTAATTTTTTATTTTTTGGAGGATAATATTTATATTTAAGGTTTTATAATACTGCCTCTATGGTTGTATTAACCTCATCGGAGGAGGGATATCTCAATATACGCTCCGCGTTACCCGTTAATCCCTCATCCACCATTCCTTCGGAATGGTCCCCCTTCCCCCAAGGGAAGGCATTAAAATTAGTCGAGCATTAAATCTATACAGAAAACCGTTGCCGGCCTGAACGGCGACGGTCGAGATTAGGAATCTCCATTCTTCCGGTGGAGGGTTTTGTCCCCTTTGTATAGGGGACAGTTGAAGCGGGAGCTTCAACAGGGGTAAGAAAACTTGTCTTTCAGGTACTACCCGGTTTCTTTTGGTTACAAAAGAAATGGGGTAGTATTTCTATATAACACCTCATC
>JAFYOZ010000083.1 GCA_017547705.1 Oscillospiraceae bacterium | reverse complement strand
GTCCCGCTGCAATTCTTCTCGGAGCCGAAGGCGAGGAAATGATCAGAAACTGTGTTATTTACGGTTCGATAATTTTCGCCGGAATTCCGTTTTTTATGCTTCAGAACGCATTCCAGATTTTTTTCATAACTGCTGAAAGACCGAATTACGGTTTTTATGTAACTGTTGCCGCCGGCTGCGGAAATATGTTTCTGGATTGGCTTTTCATGGCGGTTTTTGAATGGGGAATTGCCGGAGCGGCTCTTGCGACTATTTCACGCCAGTTTATAGGCGCACTTATTCTGATCGTATATTTTTTGAGAAAACAGAATTCAAGTCTTCTGCACCTTGGAAAAGGCCCTTTCGTATGGAAGGTTTTTCTTAAAACCTGTACAAACGGTTCTTCGGAATTTGTTTCGAATGTTTCGGGAAACATTGTCGCAATGCTTTATAATTTCCAGCTTATGCGTTTTGTCGGTGAAGACGGAGTTGCGGCATACGGCGTTCTCCTTTATGCAAACTGGATCTTTATTGCAATTCTCTGGGGTTACGTCACCGGCGCTTCCCCTATAATAGGTTATCATTTTGGAGCACAGAACCATTTTGAACTTAAAAACCTTTTCAAAAAAAGCATGGTGCTTATGGGAATTTGCGGAGCGGTGCTTTGTGCGCTTACAGTTTTGCTTTCGGATGTTCTTGCTGGAATCTTCGTCGGATATGACCAGGTCCTTTTCGAAATGACGAAACGTGCGGTACTTATAAGCGCAGTCGCCTTTGTTTTCATCGGTTTCAACCTTTTTACTTCCGGTTTCTTTACAGCACTTAACAACGGACTTATTTCGGCGGTGGTCGCATTCCTCCGAACCGTTGTTTTTCAGGTTGCAACGGTACTTATTCTTCCGGAAATCTGGGGAATCGACGGAATCTGGTGGTCAATGGTTGCAGCAGAAATACTTGCTTTCGCTGTTTCAATGGGATGTCTCGTAAAATTCCGTAAAAAATATAATTACACTTAAATAAAAAGCCTCCTTAAAAAAGGAGGCTTTTTTTCATATTTCCGTGAATTTTCGAATATAGATATTCCATAAAAAAATTTGGAGGAAGAGAAATGACGGAATATCTGCCGGAAGGCTCGCTTATAGAAACACAAAAAAACAAAAACATTATTGCGAACGTTGAAAACCTTAAGGAAGCCCAGAAAAACAGAACTATCCTCGAAGCATTTGCAACGGTATGCACGGCAAAACACGATCTTATTGTTGACCTCGGGACAGTTCGCGGAATAATTCCGAGAAACGAAGGCGCAATCGGAATCGAAAGCGGTGAAACAAGGGATATTGCCCTTATTTCAAGGGTGGGAAAACCGGTTTGCTTCATTATAACCGATTTTGAAAAAGACAAAAACGGGCGTCTTACCGCAATTTGTTCAAGAAAAGCCGTTCAGGAAGAATGTACCGCGAATTATCTTGAAAAACTTGTTCCGGGAGACGTTATTCCGGCGGTTGTTACGCATATGGAAAATTTCGGATGTTTTGCGGATATCGGATGCGGGATCCCTTCGCTTTTGCCGATAGATTCCATAAGCATTTCCAGAATAAGTCATCCTTCCGACAGATTTAAAAGCGGAGATAAAATTTTTGCCGTTGTTTCCGGAAGAGATTCTTCCGGAAGGATATGCATTTCCCATAAAGAACTTCTTGGAACATGGGAAGAAAACGCGGAAAGATTTTCTGCCGGAGAAACTGTCGGCGGAATAATCCGTTCGGTGGAAGATTACGGAATTTTTGTGGAACTTGCGCCTAATCTTGCCGGTCTTGCGGAAAGCTGTCCGCGCCTTCATCC
>JAFYOZ010000082.1 GCA_017547705.1 Oscillospiraceae bacterium | reverse complement strand
TTTCTCTTTCGAGCTGTTCTGTCATTTCGCGTACTGTCATCTTTTTCCGCCTCCTTTAAACAGTTTTTTTTCTTCATATACTATATACGCCGAAAATTTTAAAAAACCTCTTTTTATATTAAATTAATTTAAAATTTAATATAAAGCTCATCGTTTTCCCAGTTTGATGGGTTTTCGTATATATATTTTGTAATTTCGTCATACGCATTTTGGTTGCGAATAATTTCATCATAAAAAGATTTTTGCCAAAGTTTGTTGCGCTCTGTTTCGGGAACGATTTTGTTGTATTCCCGTGTGGCGGAGGATTTAAAACCTCTGACGATTGTCTGTAGGGAACGTCGTCCCCGACGTTCCGATTCATCGTTTGTTTGGGGCTGATTTTTTATGACGATTATGCCATGTATGTGGTTGGGCATCAGACAAAACCAATCGGTTTTGATGTTCGGGTCTATTTCGGACATTTTGTTCCATGAGGCAAGAACGATTTCACCGATTTTTGTGGGAATTATTTTTTGCGGAACGCCGGGGACGGCGTTCCCTACTTTAGCCAACAGGCATTTTCGTTCATGTGTGCATATTGTTACAAAATAATATCCGTTTTTGCTGTAATCGTATCCTTTTAAGCGATGCGATTTTCTCTCCGGCAAATCCTCCATATCAGTCATCGTCCAGCTTGAGGACAGCCATAAAGGCTTCCTTCGGAAGCTCGACGGAACCGATGCGGCGCATCTTCTTTTTACCTTCCTTCTGTTTTTCAAGAAGCTTTTTCTTACGGGAAATATCGCCGCCGTAACATTTGGCAAGAACGTCCTTGCGGAGCGCTTTGATAGTTTCGCGTGCGATGATTTTTCCGCCGATTGCTGCCTGAACAGGAACTTCAAAAAGCTGGCGGCTGATGTTATCGCGAAGTCTTTCGACGATTCTTCTTGCTCTGGGATAAGCGTTATCCGCAAAAACAATCATGGAAAGTGCGTCAACCGGGTCGCCGTTAAGAAGAATATCAAGCTTGATAAGCTTGCTTGTTTTATAGCCGCAAGGCTCATAGTCAAAGGATGCATAACCTCTGGTGCGGCTCTTAAGAGCATCAAAGAAGTCGTAAATGATTTCTCCAAGGGGGAGTTCATAGTGAACTTCACAGCGGTCTGCTTCAAGATACTTGGTATCTTTATAAATTCCGCGGCGCTCCTGACAAAGTTCCATGATGCTTCCGATATACTGGGTGGGAGTAAAAATAGAAGCGCGAACATAGGGTTCTTCGGTGGAATCAATGGTTGCCGGGTCGGGATAGTTTGTGGGGTTATCAAGTTCAAGGGTTCTTCCGTCATTAAGATGAAGCTTATAAACAACGCTGGGAGCGGTTGTGATAAGGTCGAGGTTGTATTCTCTTTCAAGACGCTCGAGAATTACTTCCATATGGAGAAGTCCAAGGAATCCGCAGCGGAAACCAAAACCGAGAGCAGCGGAAGTTTCCGGCTCGAAGCTGAGGGATGCATCGTTAAGAGTAAGTTTTTCAAGAGCCTCGCGAAGGTCGCCGTATTTTGCGCCGTCAAGAGGATAGATACCTGCATAAACCATGGGGTTAACTTTTTTATAGCCCGGAAGAGCTTCTTCAGCAGGATTCTCTGCTAATGTTACAGTGTCGCCAACGGCCGTATCTGCAACAGTTTTGATGGAAGCGGTGATATAACCAACTTCGCCGGCTTTGAGCACGCCGCTGGGAACAAGTCTTGTTGCGCCCATATATCCGACTTCGACAACGTCGAACTCTGCGCCGGTGGACATCATTTTGATTCTGTCGCCGGAATGGAGTTCGCCGTCAATAACGCGGACATATACGATTACGCCGCGATAGCTGTCATAGATGGAGTCGAAGATAAGAGCCTTAAGGGGAGCTTCGTCGTTTCCTTGCGGAGAGGGGATACCTTCAACAATAGCTTCGAGAACGGAATGGATATTAACGCCGGTTTTTGCGGAAATCTGGGGAGCATCAAGAGCAGGAATGCCGATGATATCCTCAATCTCATGGGCGACTCTTTCAGGGTCTGCCGCAGGAAGGTCGATTTTATTGATTACCGGAACGATTTCGAGGTTGTGGTCAACAGCAAGATAGGTGTTGGCAAGGGTCTGTGCCTCAACACCCTGGGATGCGTCAACGATAAGTACAGCGCCTTCGCATGCAGCAAGAGAGCGGGAAACCTCATAGTTAAAGTCAACATGTCCGGGAGTATCGATGAGGTTGAAAACATAGGTTTCGCCGTCATCAGCGGTGTAATCAAGACGAACAGCACGGGATTTGATAGTGATTCCGCGTTCACGCTCGATATCCATGTTGTCCAAAAGCTGTTCTTCCATCTCGCGGGGGGTTACAGCTTCGGTATTTTCAAGAATTCTGTCGGCAAGGGTGGATTTGCCGTGGTCGATATGTGCAATGATACAAAAGTTTCTGATTTTACTGTTTGGCATTGTTAAAACAGCACCTCCTGTGCAAATTATACCATTTTATATTTTACCACCCTTTATTATAGATATCAAATACTTTTTTATATATTATAAAGGAAATTTTTTAAAAAAGATATCCCGGAGGGTCAGCCTCCCTTGCCTAAAGGGAGGGGGACCGCGAAGCGGTGGAGGGATTCTTTATAAGCCTTCCCTTGGGGGAAGGTGTCTGCGTAGCAGACGGATGAGGTGTCATATATGTACCCCCATTTCTTTGACTGGCGCAAAGAAACGGCGGTACCCGCCAAAGAAACGCCTTTTACACCCCTGCGTTGCTCCCGCAACTGCTGTCCCCTTTTAGGGGACAAAACCCTCCACTGAAAGAATGGAGATTCCGATTCTCGACCTTCGCCGTTCAGGCCGGCAACGGTTTTCTGTATAGCTTTATTGCCCGACTAATTTTAATGCCTTCCCGGAGGGATAGCCTCCCTTGCCTAAAGGGAGGGGGACCGCGAAGTGGTGGAGGGATTCTTTTAAAGGATTCCCGGAGGGTAAGCCTTCTCCTCAAGGAGAAGCCTAAAAGAAAAAGCCGCTCTTTCGAGCGGCTTTTTAAGAAAATCAATCGTATTTTATGATGCTATATTTTCCGATAAGGGGAAGGTCTTTTGCTTTTCCTTTATAAGCATTAACAATGCCCATAACGGTGAAAACAAGACATGCGATAGAACCAACACTTGCAACGATCCAGCCGATTATCGGAACAATTGCGGCAAGTCCGCAAAGGATTCCAAAAACGGTAAGAATAATGCTTTGGTTGATATGGTATCTGAGGAATTTGGAATTCGGCTCAAGAAGAAGCGCAATAATGATAAAAACAAAATAGAGATAGCAAAGAGCGGAAAGGATATTTGTTCTTTCAATATCCTCTTTTACAAAATCTGCAGTATGGTCGCTTTCATCGGGAAAACTTCTTCCAAGAACGGGGTCACCGCAGGTTGGACAAAAACGGTCGTTTTCCGGAATCTGGGATCCGCATTTGGGACAATACATAGTAAAAAACCTCCTTTTTCTATATGGTATCACGGCAAAAACCGCCGTGCAATACTTAGGGTTAAAAGTTAAGAAAGGTTTAAGAAATCCTTAAAAAACGGGGATTTTATTTTCCGATATAGCTCTTAACGATTCCTGCGCAGGCTTTTTTAATAAACCATGCGGAAATATCTGCGATAGCGTCTTCGGTTGTTCCGCAGGAAGTTACGATTCTAACTGCCCAGTTTCCGTCGGGAAGTCTGTCCTGGATAAAGCATCCGTATGTATCGGAAAGCTCCTGTCCAAGCTCCGCAGGAAGAAGAACAAAAATCTGGTTGGTCTGGAACTCGGTATAAAGCTTAAATCCTGCCTGTTTGATTGCCTCAACAATTCTTGCGGCGGATTCGTTTTCGTATTTTGCGATATCAAAATAAAGTCCGGTTTTAAGAGCTTCTTCAAACATTGCGCCAACGATAAAGCCTTTTGCAATCATAAAGCCCTTCTGTTTAATGAACCAGCGGATATGGTCTGCAATTTCAGGATCGGTGAAAACAAGAGCCTCGCCGAAAAGAAGACCGTTTTTTGTTCCGCCAAGATAAAAACCGTCGCAAAGTGCGCCAAGGTCTTTAAGGGTAACGTCATTGGTTTCTGCCATAAGAGCGCTGCCGAGTCTTGCGCCGTCAACAAAAAGTTTAAGTCCGTTTTTATGGCAATATTCGGAAAGTGCGGTAAGTTCTGCCTTGCTGTAAATAGTGCCGAGTTCGGTGGACTGGGAAATATAAACAAGCTTCGGAACGACCATGTGCTCGCTTTCAAAAGCTCTGTAAACGGGGTCGATAAGTTCGGGAGTAAGCTTTCCGTCAACTCCAACAGGAATGGTGATGGTTTTTCTTCCGGCGTATTCGATAGAACCGGTTTCATGGACGTTTATATGTCCGGTTTCTGCGCAGATAACAGCTTCATAGCTGTTGCGGAGAAATGCGGAAATTGCAAGAACGTTGGTTGCGGTTCCGCCACCGGTAAAAGCAATTTCTGCTTCCGGCTTTCCGCAAAGTTCGCGGATTATATTTGCTGCCGCTTCGGAATGTTTATCCATTCCGTAAGGGGTGTTTGTTTCATATGCAAGTTTGAGCACAGCTTCGATTATCTTCGGATGTGCGCTTTCGGAATAATCGTTTCTGAAAGAATATTTATCAACATTGGTTCCGCTATACAAATTGGTCGGCCTCCTTATATAGTAATACAAAAACATTGTATCACAATATGTGCGCAAATAAAAGACAGATTATAAAAAATAATTATCTTTCGTCATTTTGGCAGAAAATGCACCTTTTATTTCTACAGATTCGGCGTTGCAAAAGATGATACAAAGGTGATACAATGTTATATGTATAAATACGTAAAAAAACTGAAAAACATGGGCTTACGGTAATGCGTATTCCCAATGGCGAAATAAATCATAATTTTGGTGGCATTTGCGAATTTATTGATAAATTTATAATAGAATCCCTCCGTCAGCCTTCGGCTGACACCTCCCTTTAGGCAAGGGAGGTTCAACAAGAAAGGAGAACCATATGGCAAAAAAACAAAATCCCCTTGAACTTCCCGTATATCTTTTCCATCAGGGAACGAACTATCGTGCATACGAGTTCCTTGGTGCACATAAAATCAGAGGCAGCCGAAAAAAAGGCGTTATGTTCAGAACATGGGCACCCAATGCAAAGGCTGTTTATGCGGTTGGCGATTGGAACTATTGGTCTGTTGGAGCAGACCCCATGCATAAAATAAGCGACGGAATCTGGGAATGCAGAGTTGACGGTCTCGAGGATTATGCCCGTTATAAATTCGCAATAGAAACCCAAAGCGGCGAAATCGTTATGAGAGCAGACCCCTATGCTTTCCATTCCGAAACAAGACCCAACACAGCATCCATGCTTTGTAACCCCAGCTATAAATGGGGCGATAAAAAATGGCTTGAGCACCGTGCTCAATGGGATATGTATCACAATCCTGTAAATATCTATGAGGTACATATCGGTTCCTGGAGAAAATATCAGGACGGAAACTTCTTCGATTACAGAAAAATCGCCGATGAACTTGCCGCATATGCAAAAGAAATGCACTATACCCATATCGAACTTCTTCCGGTAACGGAACATCCTTTTGACGGTTCCTGGGGATATCAGTGCCTTGGATATTTTGCTCCAACAAGCCGTTACGGAAAACCCGAGGACTTTATGTATTTTGTGGATACTCTCCATAAAGCAGGAATCGGCGTTATCATGGACTGGGTTCCGGCACATTTCCCGAAAGATGACGGCGGCCTTATGAATTTTGATGGCGCGCCCTGCTATGAATATAAAAATCCGCTTATGGGTGAACGCGAGGACTGGGGAACAAAGGTTTTTGACTTCGGAAGAAACGAAGTCCGTTGTTTCCTTGCATCTTCCGCAATGTACTGGATCGAAAAATACCATATCGACGGAATCCGTGTTGATGCCGTTTCTTCCATGCTCTATCGCGATTACGGAAAGAACGATAACGAATGGGAACGCAACCAGTTCGGCGGAAGAGAAAATATAGAGGCAATCGGCATGCTCCGTGATATTAACACTGCGGTAAATACCGAATATCCGGGCGTTATGATGGTTGCGGAAGAATCCACAGCATTCCCGATGGTTTCCCGTCCTGCAAAAGACGGCGGACTTGGTTTTAACTTTAAATGGAACATGGGCTGGATGAACGATACCCTTTCCTATATGTCTCTTGACCCCGTTTATCGCCAGCATCACCATAACAAACTCACCTTCGGAATGATGTACGCTTTCTCCGAAAACTTTATCCTTCCTTTCTCCCATGACGAGGTCGTCCACGGAAAATGCTCCCTTATCAACAAAATGCCCGGAGAATATGACCAGAAATTTGCCGGTCTTCGTGCGCTTTTCGCATATATGATGGGCTTCCCGGGTAAAAAACTTCTCTTTATGGGACAGGAATTCGGACATTTTATCGAATGGGACGAAAAGAAAGAACTGGATTGGTTCCTGCTCGAATATGAAAGCCATTGGAAGCTTAAAGAACTTTCAAAAGAACTTAACAGAATCTATAAATCCAACCCGGCATGCTATGAAAACGACGAAAACTGGGAAGGCTTCCAGTGGGCAAGCTGTGATGACGCAGGAAGAAATGCTCTTGCATTCCGCCGCATTGATAAGGACGGAAAACAGCTCCTCTTTGTTTTCAACTTCTGCCCCAACGAATATCGCGATTTCCGTGTTGAGGTTCCTATGGAAACCTATTGGAAAGAGATCCTTTCCACCGACGATAAATGCTACGGCGGTTCCGGAAATTATGAAAACGGCATAAGAGAAGCATATTTCGATGGCGGAAAAGCAGTAATCAGCACCGATATGGCACCCCTTTCTGCCGCAATTTTCAGAATGGTATAAAAAGCCTTCCCCTTGAGGGGAAGGTGGATTTTCGGCCTTTGGCCGAAAAGACGGATGAGGTGTTGCATTAAAATAACGCCGCTGCTACGCAATGCGGCTACACCTCCCCTGTTAGGGGAGGCAAGTTCAGCTTTGTTAAATAATCCAAGGAGGTTGATATATCTTGCGCAAAAAAATGATGGCAATGCTTCTGGCCGGTGGCCAGGGCAGCAGACTTTATGTCCTTACTAAGGACCTTGCAAAACCGGCTGTTCCTTTTGGAGGAAAATACAGAATCATAGATTTTCCTCTTTCCAACTGTGTAAACTCCGGAATCGATACTGTTGGTATCCTTACTCAGTACGAGCCTTTTGAACTTTCCGAATATATCGGAAACGGACAGCCCTGGGACCTTGACCGTATGGGTGGCGGCGCTTATGTTCTTCCGCCGTATCAGCGCAATACCGGAAGAGACTGGTATAAAGGCACCGCAAATGCAATTTATCAGAACCTCCGTTTTATCGAGCGCTATAATCCGGAATATGTTGTTATCCTTTCCGGTGACCATATTTATAAAATGGACTATTCCAAAATGCTCGAGGTTCATGAAAAAACCGGTGCCGCAGTTACCGTTGCGGCTCTTCGTGTTCCCCTTTCGGAAGCATCCCGCTTTGGCGTAATCATCGCAAACGAAGAGGGATATATCACCGAATTTGAGGAAAAACCGAAGAACCCCAGAAGCGACCTTGCTTCCATGGGTATCTATATTTTCTCTGCGGATAAACTTAAAAAATATCTTACCGAGGACGAAGCAGACCCCGAATCCGAAAACGACTTCGGTAAAAACGTTCTTCCCAATATGCTCGAAGCCGGCGAAAAAATGGCTGTTTATGCATTTGAAGGATACTGGAAAGACGTCGGTACTGTTGATTCCCTTTGGGAAGCACATATGGATCTTCTTGACGGAAGCGATCTTGACCTTTATGACAAGAGCTGGAAGATTTACAGCAGAAGCCCCGTAATGCCTCCCCATATGGTTGAAGAAGGAGCAGAAATCAAAGATTCCATGGTAACAGAAGGCTGCACCGTTGGCGGCGAGGTTGAAAAATCCGTTCTCTTTGCCGGTGTAACCGTTGAAAAAGACGCAGAGGTTATAGAAAGTATCATCATGCCCGGTGCAACAGTTAAATCCGGAGCAAAAGTATACAGAACCATCATCGGCGAAAAAGCAGTTATCGAACCGGAAGCAAAAATCGGTTCAAAAGATAAAGAAGCAAAAATAACCCTTGTTGGCCCGGATGCAAAAGTTAAAAAAGGCGCAGAAATCGAAGCCGGCGCTATCTTTGGAAAGGAGGAAGTAAAATGAGAGAAAACATCCTCGGAATCATCGTATGCAATATGCATGACGACCTTATCCCTCAGCTTACTGCAAACAGAACCCTCGGTTCCATTCCTTTCGGCGGAAGATACCGCATGATCGACTTTGCTCTTTCGAATATGGCAAACTCCGGAATCAAAGACGTTGGCCTTGTTCCGAGCAAGAACTATCAGAGCCTTATGAACCATGTCGGTAACGGACAGGAATGGGATATGTCCAGAAAAAACGGCGGTCTTTCTATTCTTCCTCCCTATGCAGGGGAAAGAGGAGTTTATCGCGGAAGAATGGAAGCTCTCTATGGAATCCGTGAATACATAAAAGCAAGCAAGGCAGAAACCGTTGTCCTTTCCGATAGCGACGTTGTTGCAAATATCGATCTTCGTCCCGTAATCCGCGAGCACGAAGAAACCGGCGCAGATATCACCCTTGTTTATAAATACAGCGAGGTTTTTAAAGAGAAAAAACAGTGCGCCGCTCTTTTCTTTAATGATTGCGGAAAGCTTCTCGATCTCTATCTTAATCCGGAGCTTGACGGAAAACAGAATATCTATCTTGATATCGCAATTATCAAAAAATCTCTTCTTGATGAGCTTATTGCCGAATGTGCAAGCAAGGATGAGCACAGCTTTGTTCATAGCGTGCTCATGCAGAAAAAAGGCGTGCTCAACATTCGCGGATACTGCTTCGACGGTTGGTGCAACAAGCTTACCGGACTTAAAAACTATCTCGATGCAAGCCTTGCTCTTCTCGATTCCGACGTAAGAAAATCCCTCTTCCCGGCAGAAAGACCCATCTATACCAGAGTTCGCGACGAAGTTTCCGCAAAATACGGCGAAAACGCAAAAGTTTCTAAAACTCTTGTAACCGATGGCTGCCATATTGACGGCGAAATCGAAAACAGCGTTCTCTTCCGCGGAGCAACCATCGAAAAAGACGCTAAGGTAAAAGGCTGTGTGCTCATGCATAACACCTTTGTTGGCGAAGGCGCAACCCTTGAATGGGTAATCACCGATAAAAACGTAGTTATTCCGGCAGGAACCCATCTCGCCGGTTCTGAAAAATATCCGCTCTATATCCCGAAAGATACGGTGCTTTAAAAAAACAGGCCCCCTTGAAAAAGGGGGCTGTCAGCGAAGCTGACTGGGGGATTCATAAAGAAGGAATCCCTCCGTCATTTTCGTCAAAGCCGAAAATGACACCTCCCTTTTAGGCAAGGGAGGCGAATTGAGGAGGAAATCTTATGAATATTCTTTTTGCAGCAAGCGAAGCAAGACCTTTTATTGCTTCCGGCGGACTTGCGGACGTAATCGGCGCGCTGCCGAAGGCACTTCTTGGAGCGGGCTGCGACTGCAGAGTTATTCTTCCGCTTTATTCTGATATTCCCGATAAATTCCGCGCAGAAATGAAACAGGAAGCAGTTTTTAAAACCTGGCTCGGTTGGAGAAACCTTTACTGCGGACTTTTCAGCATGAAGCATAACGGGGTAACTTTCTATTTTATAGATAACGAATATTACTTCAAGCGCAGCGGAATCTACGGATATTTTGATGACGGCGAACGTTTTGCATATTTTTCCATGGCTGTGCTCGAGGCAATTAAACATATGGATTTTGAACCGGATGTTATACATTGTCACGATTGGCAGACCGGTCTTATCCCTACTTTTAAAAACCTTTTCTATAGCGATGAGGAAAAAATCCGCAAGGCAAAAACCGTTTTCACCATTCATAATATCCAGTATCAGGGAAATTATGATATGTATTTTGCTGCAGACGTTCTCGGAATTCCGGAAAACAGACGCGGAATGGTTGAATACGACGGTCGCTGCAACTATATGAAAGCCGCCATTGACCAATGCGACGCAATCTCCACAGTAAGCCCCACCTATGCAAACGAAATCCAGGATCCCTGGTTTGCATGGGGTCTCGATAGACTTTTAAGAGACAGAACCTATAAACTTTCCGGAATCCTTAACGGAATCGACGTCGAGAGCTATGACCCTTGCTCCGATGGAGATATTCCCCAGACTTTCTCGAAATACGATCTTTCCGGAAAGGCAAAATGCAAAGAGGAGCTCCAGAAAGAGCTTGGACTTAACGTTGATCCAAACGCCATGATAATCGGCATGGTCGGAAGACTTGTTTCTCATAAGGGGCTTGACCTTGTAAGAGCTGTCTGCGACAGAATTCTCGAAATGCCGGTACAGATTGCAATTCTCGGCAGCGGCGAATCTGCATTCGAAGGCTTCTTCCGCTATATGCAGGAAAAATATCCCGGAAGAGTCAGCTTTGTATGCGGATTTATTCCGCCTCTTGCAAGAAGAATTTATGCCGGTTCCGATGTTTTCCTTATGCCCAGCAAGAGCGAACCTTGCGGTCTTGCACAGATGATTTCTCTTCGCTACGGAACAGTTCCGATAGTAAGAGAAACCGGCGGACTTAAGGATTCCATCAAGGATGTTGGCGGAATCAAAGGCAACGGATTCACCTTCCAGACCTATAACGCAGACGACATGCTCGACGCTATCCACCGTGCTCATAATCTTTATTGCGATAAAGAAAAATGGGAAGGAACGGTGCTCAACGCTCTTTCCTGCGATTTCAGCTGGGGACGCAGTGCTCGTGAATACATAAATCTTTACGAATCCATTCTTAAATAATGCAGAAACATAAAAAATCTGCTAGCAGAGGCATTTCATTGCGAAGTGCCTCTGTTTTTTTAGCAAAATACGGAAAAAGAACCGGAGGGAACGGTATTGACTGTTCCGTTTCTTATGTACCCCCATCTCTTTGACAGCGCAAAGAGACGGTGGTACAACCGCCAGAGAAACGCTTCACCCCCACCCGCTTGCTCCCGCAAGCGACTCCCCCTCAAGGGGGAATAAACTCCCCACCGAACGAACGGTGGTTCCGATTTTTGACCGTCGCCGCTCGGGGTCGGCAACGGTTTTCAATTTACATTTTCGGCTCGGCTATTATCGCATAGCCCGAAAAAATAAAAAAGCGGCACTTCTTTAAGAAATGCCGCAAAATTGATAATATAAACGGGTTTTATCCGATTTTTGTTTCCGGGTCGATGAATTTTCCGTTTTCTTTGATAGCGAAATGGAGGTGGGAACTTTTATCCGCTTCCGCAAGATTTGTTTCTCCGACAGTTCCGATAACATCGCCGCTTTTGACCTCATCGCCGACAGCAACGGAAACTTCCGGAGAAAGTCCGCAATAGATGCTCAAAATATTTCCCTTGTGCTCAATTTCAATGGTTGTTCCCCAAAGAGGGTCGTTTTTGACGGCGGAGATTTTTCCGTCGGAGGAAGCTTTAACTTCTGTTCCTGCTTCAGCAAGAATATCCATGCCGTCATGAGTTCGCCATTCCCCAAGGGATTCGTATTTGATAAGTTCTCCGGCGCTGTGTTTTCCGATGATTTCACCGGTTATGGGCATGATAAAACCGGGATCCTTGGCGAAAAAACTGAAAGTGCTCTCCTTTTCTTCGGAAGGTTTTTTCTCTTCGATTTTAACGTCCTCTTTCGGCTTTCCAACATCTTCCGCAGCAAAAAGGGATTCATCCGGGTTATATTTTTCTTCAGAAACGGTTCTGTTTTCCGGCTGGGGAATATCATCCTGCTCGTTCATGGAACCGATAGTCTGGCTTGCTGTAACCCAGGCGGCTGTTACTGCGCCAAGAAGGCAAACAGCCATTGCGCCATAAAATCCTTTTCCGGAAAGGAAAGAACCAAGGCCGCTGTTTTTATTGTTTTTCATTGATATGACCACCTTTTTTAAAAAAATCCTTTGGTCATATTTTTGCCGGAGGAAAAATTTTTATTCCGACGATAAATTGAAAAATTTGGATAATTTTAAAGACTCCGTTTAGAAAGGGGAGGCTAACCCTCCGGGTTCTTGGTTAACCCTCATCCGTCTGCTACGCAGACACCTTCCCCCAAGGGAAGGCTTATGGGTGTTCAGATTCTCTCTTCTCTGGGGCGGAAAAGAAGAGTTG
>JAFYOZ010000016.1 GCA_017547705.1 Oscillospiraceae bacterium | reverse complement strand
GTTATGAAGCGCCGCTGTTTTTATATTCTTAATTAACATCAACAAATTTTGCGGAAACATCCGAGGGTTCTTCGTACCAGTTTTCTCTCTTAAACTCAATGGTTCGGCCTTTATACCACTGCATTCCGACCATATACCAACCGTCATGGATGCAATCCGGGTCGATTATGCAGTTTATAATATCCGCCTGAGAAAGTTCTCCGGCGAAGTTTCCCATGCGGTTAGGTTCGCTGTATTCATATTCAAGACGAACAGCGCTTTTACAGTCGCGGATATCTCCATCGCAGATATCACCGGCAAAACCGCCGATTCCGCTGGGAAGAGTTCCTTTGTTCGTGATTTTAAGGGTTCCCGTTGCGGAACAATCTTTGATTTCACTCCATACGGAACCGACAAAACCTCCGCTATAGAGATTTGCGACGATTTCCGCATTGGAAGAGCAGTTTATAACAACAGCATCCAAACCGGCAACTTCATCACCGATTCTGTCGCCGCCGATTTGTCCGGCAAAGCCGCCGACATACGAATATCCGTCAACTTTTCCTTCGAAGCGGCAATTTTCAACAACAGCGCCGCCGCAGATTTTTCCGGCGAAGCCACCGACTCTTCCGTTTTGGGTGGAACCAGGTTTTCCGCCGTCAGAAACGCTTCCGCATACAGTAAGGTCATGGATATATGCCTTCGGGCCAATCTGTCCAAAAAAGCCGGTATTGCTTCCCATGGGGTTGTTCTCTGCAAAGACGATATCTATTCCGGTGATTTTATGTCCGGCGCCATCAAATTCTCCATTAAAGCCGCCAAGAACCTTTGCATATAAAAGAGCGTTGTCATACCATTCGTCCGGATAGGATTTTCCGATGGGTTCAAAGGAATATCCGGTCATATCTATATCGTTTCCGAGGACGAAATTTCCGTTTACCGCTTCGGGAACGCGGTTATTTACTGCAACAGAAAAAGCGATAAGCTCTTCCGGGGTGGAGATGGTAACAAATTCGTATTCCTCAGTATTTTCCAGAGGGGTTACGCTTTTATAGCTCCAGTAATATCCGCCGAGAGTGAGATTTTTTGCGTCGCTGCCAAGGATTTCTTCGTCTGCTTCCTTGCGGGCAAAAACATATTGGCTGTCGAGCATCTCGATTCCGCCGCGGGTTCTTGAAACCACCAACACTACGCCGCCGTCTTCCTTTAACTCATATTCCACACAGGCAACGGATATGGGGGTATCTGATGGACTTACATAGCTGAAGACCTCCGAAGAATAAACCCCAAGCCAGCGGCTGTATAAAATCCGTATAAGGTCGGTGCGAAGCTTGCTGTCAATATATTTTGTGCCAAGATCATCTGCAAATGCCGCCGCAAACATCCAGCTTCCGGAGGAATCATCGTTGCGGTTTATCTTGAAACCATAGTTTCCTCTTTCATAAAGTTCAACCTGATAGAGAAGAAGCTCTATCAGTTCTTCGTCTTTTGGCATTTCTCTGATAATCGGAACGGGTTCTTCGATGACGGGTTCATCGGTCGGAACATCGGAAATTTCATCATCGGAGGCAAAATACCCCGAAGGTTCGGAAGAGCCGCCAAAGCATCCGGAAAGAAGAAATACAATTCCGAAAAGGATAATCAGCATTTTTTTCATAAAATCAGCTCCTTTTAAAATTAAAAAGGCGTTTTCATTTATATAGTGTATCAAGATAATAAAAATGTTGCAACTTTTTAGGCGAAATTCTTATTTTTATTTTCCCGGAAGGATAGCCTCCTTTGCCTAAAGGGAGGGGGACCGCGAAGCGGTGGAGGGATTCTTTTAAAGGATTCCCGGATAGGGGCATAAAAAAACAACGACAGACAAAAGTCTGTCGTTGTTTTTGGCGGAGAAGGAGGGACTCGAACCCTCGCGCCAGTTTTGAGCCAGCCTACGCCCTTAGCAGGGGCGCCTCGTCACCACTTGAGTACTTCTCCATGGTAGCGTTCTCGCTAAATATTAAATTGCCTTTTGTAAGGTGATTGGCGGAGAGGATGGGATTCGAACCCATGGCTCTTTCGAGTCACTGGTTTTCAAGACCAGCTCCTTAAACCGCTCGGACACCTCTCCACGGCTGAATTATAATATATCATAAAAAAAGCCGTTCTGTCAATAGAATTTTTCAAATTTTCGGATAATTCCTTCGACAAAAAGCGGATAAAATCGGCTTTTGATTGTATTATCCGAAAGATTATGATATATTTTAACAGTAAACACACGAAAGAGGGCGGATTTTATTGAAAATTTTTGCGCCGGATTATTACAAAAATTTTAAATGCCTTATGGGCGAATGTAAACACAGCTGCTGCATCGGCTGGGAAATCGATATCGATAGCGAAACCGCAGAATACTATAAAGGCATCGGCGGAGAATTTGGAGAAAGACTCCGCAAAAACATAGATTTTGGCGGAGAATGTTCCTGTTTTCGCCTTGATGAAAACGAGCGCTGTCCTTTCCTCAATAAAGAGGGCCTTTGCGATATAATTTTAAATATCGGAGAGGCCTCCCTTTGCCAGATTTGCGACGACCACCCAAGGTTCAGAAGATTTTATGACAGCAGAACGGAAATGGGAATCGGGCTTTGCTGTGAAGCCGCCGCAAAGCTGATTCTTGAAAAGGCGGATAAAACCGTTCTCGAAAAAATTGACGAAAACGAAGAAATTTATTATTTTTCCGAAGAGGAAGAGGATTTCTTTAAAAACCGCGATAAAATTTTTGCTATTCTTCAAAACAGAGAAAAAAGCATTGCCGAAAGAATCAAAGATGTTTTTTCGTTCTATGGAGCAGAAGTGCCGGAATTTGATTTGGAAAATTGGGCAGAATTTCATCTTGGTCTTGAGCGTCTTGATGAAAAATGGACAGAGGTTCTTGAAAACATAAAAAACCGCCCGGAAAATCCTGAAACTATGGACGAAACCGCCGCGGAACAGCTTCTTTGCTATCTTGTTTTCCGCCATTTTTCCATGGAAGAGGAACTTGTTTCTCTCGGTTTTTGCGTTTTTGGATTTTACATGATAGAAAAAGCGGCAGAATCCGTCGGGATTTTTGAAGCGGCAAGGCTCTGGTCTTCAGAAATCGAATATTCCGACGAGAACAAAGATCTGATACTTGATAAACTTTTTGAAGAGGTGTTTTGATGAAACAGGAAACTATCGATATGGTACTTAAATTCCGCGATGACAGAAACTGGCGCCAGTTCCATAATCCGAAGGATCTTGCGATTTCGGTTTCTCTCGAGGCTTCCGAACTTTTGGAAATTTTCCAATGGAGCGCAGGGGATCTTGTCTGTGAAGATAAAAAAGACAAGATAAAAGAGGAGCTTGCGGATGTTCTCAACTACTGTATTCTTATGGCGGATGCCTGCGGACTCGATCTTGATGAGATAATCCAGGCGAAGGTAAAACGCAACTGCGAAAAATATCCCGTCGAACTTGCATACGGAAGCAAGGAAAAATATACCGAACTGAAGAAATGAAAAATACCCGCCGCGGCGGGTATTTTTTTATTTACAATTTAATTCTTAAAAGGCGAAGCGACCAAAGAACAGTAAGAAGACATACGCCAACATCCGCAAAAACTGCAAGCCAGATTGGCGCATAGCCAAGAGCGCCGAGGATAAGAACGACGACTTTTACGGCCATGATAAAAATAACGTTTTGGCGAACGCAGTTCATGATTTTTTTAGAGATGGAGATTGCCTTCGGCAATGCGGAAATACCGCCTTTCATAAGAACGATATCTGCGGATTCGATTGCCGCATCGGTTCCCATACCCATTGCTGCGCCGATATCTGCGGCTGCGAGCACGGGTGCATCGTTTATACCGTCGCCGGTAAAAACGGTGACGCCGGATTTTTTGATTTCTTCGATTCTGCTAACCTTATCTTCCGGCATAAGGGATGCAAAATATCCCTCGATGCCGCATTCTTTTGCGATTTTTTCGGCAGCGTGCTCATTATCGCCGGTGAGCATAAAGCTGTGCTCAACACCGAGGGAAAGAAGCTCTTCTGCTGTCTCTTTTGCTTCCGGACGGATTGTATCTTCGAGGAAGATTTCTCCGGCATAGACGGAATCGATAGCGATATAAAGGCTTGCGCCGGTGTTTTTAGGAAGAACGATGCTCATGTGCTCAAAGAGCTTTTTGTTGCCGCAAACGACGGCTTTATCCCCGAAAGAAACGGTAACGCCTTCTCCGGCGATTTCGTTGATTTTATCCGCAGCAGGGGATTCGATGCCGCGTTTTTCTGCTTCTGCAACGACGCATTTTGCGATGGGGTGATCAGAAAGAGCTTCTGCGGAAGCGGCATAGCGAAGAACGTCTTCTTCGGAAAAACCTTCCGCGGTTTCGATTTTTGCAACACGGAGAATTCCGGAAGTAAGAGTTCCGGTTTTATCAAAAACAGCGTTTTTAACATTTGCAAGACGTTCGCAATATTCCGAACCTTTGATGATAACGCCGGATTTTGATGCGGAACCGATTCCGGCAAAATATGCAAGAGGAATAGAAAGAACCAAAGCGCAGGGGCAGCTAGATACAAGGAAAACAAGAGCACGGTGTGCGCTTTCGGATGCGGAAAGCCAGCCGAAAATCATCGGAACGATGAAAACAAGAGCGGCAAGAACGATTACGATAGGGGTATAAATTTCGGAAAAACGGGTGATGAATTTTTCGGTTGCGCCTTTTTTTGCGGCGGCGCCTTCAACCATTTCGATAATTCTTGCGGCAGCGGAATCGCCGTATCCGCTTACGGTTTCACAGTGAACTGGACTTCCGAGGACAACGCATCCTGCCTTAAGGATTTCGCCTTTTTCGATATGAACCGGAAGGCTTTCACCTGTAAGGGCAGAGGCATCTGCCATAACGCTTTCGGAAAGAACGCGGCAATCAAGCGGCACTCTTTCGCCGACTTTTACTATGATTTCGGTACCGATTTCAACGCTTTCCGCCGGAACGGATTCGATATCTCCGTCGTTAGGACAGATTATATTTGCGGTATCCGGGCGGATATCCGCAAGAGCAGCGATATTCTTTTTGGAACGGTCAACAGCAAGACCCTCGAGATTTTCGCCAAAGGTAAAAAGAAGGGCAACCATGGTTCCTTCGACGTATTCGCCGATAATAAAAGCGGCAACAACAGCGATGGACATAAGAGTTTCTTCGCCAAAATGGAAATGGAGAAGATCTTCAAAACCCTCTTTGAGCACTTCTCTTCCGGCAACGAGGGTTGCTGTAAGGCAGATGAAAAATGCGAAAGGTTTGAGCACGGGAATAAAGGAAAGAGCAAAAAATGCCGCACAGATTCCGATGATAATGAGCTCTTTTTTTATTTCTGCGCTGTCTTTTCCACCGTGGCAGGCACAGGAATGGCCGCAATGGTCATGGCAGGAGCAGTGGCCATCGTGGCAATGGTGCTCATGGTGATGATGTTCGTGCTCGTGATGGTGGTGTTCGTGCTCATGGCAGGAACAATGTTCGTCGTGGCAATGTTCGGACATGTTTAATCCTCCTCTACGTGCGAAATTCCGGTGCAGAGAATAGCACCGATATGGGCGTCATCAAGGGAATAATAGATTTGTTTTCCCTCTCTTCTGCTTTTTATAAGTCTTGCGGATTTAAGTACGGCAAGCTGATGAGAAACAGCGGATTGGCTCATTTCGAGCAAATCGCAAAGACAGCAGACACACATTTCTCCTTCGGAAAGGGCGGAAAGAATACGGATTCTTGTTTTATCGCCAAAAACCTTAAAAACATCTGCGGTTTTTTCAAGAATTTCTTCCGAAGGCATATTTGCTTTTGTCTGTTCAATTATATGGGCGTGTTCGGGGTGTATATCAGCCAAAAAAAGGCCTCCTTATGTTAATCAGATGAACATATGAACAAATATTCATATGTATTACAACCCGAGTATATTCTATTGAAAAGCGTATGTCAATATAAAAAATAAAAAAGTTTACAAATCAAAGGTTTTATTATGGCGGATTTTGTGGTATTGTATTAAAAATGAATTTTTTGGGGGTGCAAAAATGACTGGTTACGGCGAAGGCTTTGATGAAAAACCGAGAGAAACGGTCTATCATGCCGGAAACGGATTTTACAGCCCATATATAGAACCTGAATGGAAAAAAGAAAAAAGACTTTTAAGAACCGCAGGAAACGGAATTGCCCTTGCGGCCATAGGATATGTTGCCATATCTTTTATTGCCGGAGCGGCTTTTTTGCTGATGATGGAGCTTCTCTATCCTGTTACAAGCCAGACCGGAAAACTTTTTTTAAGCGAAACGGCGGAATGGACTTTTAATCTTGTGATGTATATCATCTCGCTTATCATTCCTTTTGCAATATATACTCTTGCGATAAAAATGCCGATAAAGGTTGCCCTTCCTTTCAGGAGAGCAAAAATCGGTCTTACCCTTGGCGGAGTTCTGGTCGGTCTTGGTGCATGCGTTGCGGCTTCTTATGCAACAAGCGCTCTTCAGCTTGTGCTCGAAAGCGTCGGAATCGGAATCACCATGCCGGAATTTACCGTTCCGGAAACTGTTCCCGGAATAATCCTCTATTTTATCACTATGGCTCTTGCTCCGGCGTTTATTGAGGAAATGATTTTCCGCGGAGTTATAATGCAAAGCCTCAGAAGATCCGGCGATATTTTTGCGCTTGTTGCTTCTTCGCTTATTTTCGGAATCTTCCATCTCAATCTTATCCAGATGCCCTATGCATTTATAGTCGGACTTTGCATCGGATATTTTGTTATGAGAACGGGTTCCCTTTGGGTAGGTGTTATAATCCATTTTATCAACAACACCGTTTCTGCGACTATGGAGCTTTTGATGCCGAATCTTTCAGAAGAAACGGTTATTATCATAAACGTTGTGTATAATTTTATCTGTGTTATACTTGCGGTAATTGCGATTATTGCGCTTTTACTCAAATATAAGGATATGTTCCGTTTTGGAAAAGCTCCCGGGGTTCTTTCTCCCGGAAGAAAAAGCCTCTATTTTATGACCTCTCCGGTTCTGATAATCGCAATGATCGGTGCGGTTATAATGACCATGCAGTATATTTATCTCATCTGATTTTTCCGGAAAGGAGGGTGTTTTATGACCGACGAAGATTATATGCGCGAAGCTCTTTTGCTTGCAAAAAAGGCTTTTGATATGGGCGAAGTTCCCGTTGGCGCGGTTGCAGTTTGGGATGGAGAAATAGTCGGACGCGGAATGAACCTTCGGGAAACGGATAAAAACGCCCTGCGCCATGCGGAAATCATGGCCATTGATGAGGCATGTAAAAAACTCGGCGGCTGGCGGCTTTGGAAATGTGACCTTTATGTTACACTTGAACCTTGCCCAATGTGTGCAGGTGCGATTATAAATTCGAGAGTTAAAAGGGTCATCTATGGCGCCGCGGATAAAAAAGCAGGCTCCTGCGGTTCTCTTACAAATCTTTTCGAGATGCCGTATAACCATAAACCGGAACTTATAAGCGGTGTTCTTGAAGAAGAATGTTCCGCTTTGCTTAGCGATTTTTTTGCAAAACTTCGCGAAAAGCGAAAAAATAAAAATCCGTCCGAATAAAGGACGGATTTTTTTGTTTTTATAATGAATTTTCTTTTTTTATTTCAGCCGGATAACTGTTCGCATAGAATATAAAGCGCAGAAAACTGCGCTTTATATAGCGAAGGTGCTTTTTTGGATAAAACCAAAGCGCCTTCGCATTTTTTTAAAAAGATACAAAAAATATGCCAAATTCTACTTAATTCGTCATCAAGGTTGACCTTTTATTTTAATTTTGTTAAAATAAAATGTAAAAATATATTTTTATATATTTATAAAGGCAAAAGTTCATATTCCTATTTTTTGATAAGGAGATGTTTTTGTATGAAAGAAGTTCTTATTGCTCCGTCGATTCTCTCTGCGGATTTTGCAAAACTCGGTGAAGAATGTGCCGCAATGGAAAAAGCAGGCGCAGACCAGCTTCATATCGATGTTATGGACGGACATTTTGTTCCCAATATCAGCTATGGCGCTCCCATTATGAAGAGCCTTCGCAAAGTTAACAAAATGTTTTTCGATACCCATCTCATGATTTCCCATCCCATTGATTATGTTGAGGATTTCGTAAAATCCGGAGCAGACAGAATCACTTTCCATCTGGAATGTGAGGACGATACCATGGAGGTTATCGAAAAGATAAAATCCCTCGGTGCTCTTCCGGCTATTGCAATAAAACCCGGGACTCCTTTTGAAAAAGTTGTGCCCTATCTTCCTTTTATCGAAATGGTTCTTGTTATGACTGTTGAACCCGGTTTTGGCGGACAGAGCTTTATGGCTGATATGATGCCGAAAGTAAAAGCTCTTCGCGAAATTATCGAAAAAGAACAGCTCTCCGTTAACATCCAGGTTGACGGCGGAATCGACAAAAACACCATCGGTTTTGCCGCAGAAGCAGGCGCAAATATCTTTGTTGCCGGTTCTGCTCTCTTTAAACAGGAGGATTATGACAAAGCCGTTGAAGAGCTTCGTGCCGCAGCAAACTAAACCCAGCATTGGAGGAAAACAATGTCTTTTTTTGTAAAGGGTATCATTCTTGAACAAAAGAAAGAACCCATGCTTACCAGAAGTACCCTGGTTATGCGTCAGGAATTTGAATATTTCGACTGCGATTTTCCGGATGCAGCCATTGACGAACTTTCTGCAGAGCAGATAATCGAACTTGCAAAACTTGCAGGAATCGTTGATGAAAGCGACGGAAAAATGCTTTGGGAAAAGCTTGAAAAAGCAAACCTTGGCGAAGGCGGAAGACTTATTATAGATGCCATTGACGATGAACCCTATATTTCCAGCCAGATGAGCCTTTGCGTTCATCAGCAGGATAAACTCGCCCTCGGAATCGAACTTTGTGAAAAAGCGCTGAATCCCGCAAAAACCTATATCGCTATGTATAAGCATATTTTTGACGTAAACTTCAGCCTTCCCCATAGAGTCGGAAAATATAAAGTGGAAAAAATCGGCGGACGTTATCCGGCAGAAAACAGAGCATACCGCCATCTTCCCAAGGGAAAAAACTCTGTTGTAATCGGTTCCTGTGCGGCTCTTCATCTTGCAAGAGCGGCGGAGGAAAGCAGAAAGATGACAACGTGCTTTATAACCGTTGCCGGCGATGCAGTTAAAAACCCAAGAAACGTTGAAGTTCCCGTCGGAACAAGCGTTGAAAAACTTCTTGAACTTTGCGGACTTACCGAAGAACCGGAAGTTATAGTTGTTGGCGGTTCCATGACCGGAAGAGCAATTTTTGAACCGGAAAACGAACTTGTTGGCCCAACAACAAGAGGCGTTATCGCTCTTTGCAAGAGTTACAGCGGCGGAAAATCATATAACTGCATCGGCTGCGGAAGATGTGACCACGCATGCCCGAAGGCTCTTTCCGTTTCCACCATGAGAAAACTTGCGGAATTCGGAAAATATGATGAACTGCGCCATTACGACGCAGCTCTCTGCATCGGATGCGGAGCCTGTTCCTATGTCTGCCCGGCAAGAATCGATATTGCAGCAACCATCATCAAGGCTAAAAAACAGATGGAGCTTGCTAAGAAGGAGGACATGGCATGAAAGAAAAACTGATGTTCCAGAATGCACCCCATGTTCGCCAGAGCGAATCTGTTGCAACCATGATGGGGGATTTTGTAATCGCGCTTCTTCCGATTTATCTTATGTGCTTCTTCTATTACGGAGCAAGAAGCCTTGTTCTTGGTCTTTGCGGAGTATTTTTCTGCGTTCTCTTTTCCCTTATCGGAAAAATCGTCGTAAAAGAAAGAGCAAAGTTTGATTTGACCCCGGTTATAACCGGTCTTATAATTCCGCTTCTTATGCCGGCGGATATTCCGTATTACATAGTAATTTCCGCATGTGCTGTTGCAATCCTTGTTGTAAAAGTTCCTTTTGGCGGAACAGGAAACAACCTTTTTAACCCTGCGGCGGTTGGTTTTGCATCTGTTGCACTCTGCTGGCCGGAAGTTGTTTTCAGATATCCCGCTCCGATGCAGGTTATTGAGATTTTTGGCGAAAGCACCGCAAAAATTGCAAACAGCCCTGCATACAGCCTTGCAATCGGCGCTGTTCCGGATTACGAGGTTCTTGATATGCTTCTTGGAAGCGTTCCGGGACCTATGGGTGCAACAAACATCTTTGTTGTTGCTGCCTGCGGAATTTTCCTTATGGTAAGAAAGACGATAAACTGGATAACTCCCGTTTCTTTCCTTGTTCCATACACTCTTCTTTCCGCATTCTTCCCGAGAATCGGCGGTTCGCCTTTTGATGCTCTCTGCTATGAACTTTTCAGCGGAACTATCATTTTTGGTGCACTCTTTATGCTTACAGAACCGGTAACTTCTCCGAAGAGAGACTTCGGAAAATTCCTTGCGGGACTTTCTTCCGCAATTGTTGTTTTCCTGTTCAGATATTTTGGCGGGCTCGAAATGGGTTTTGCAAACGCTCTTATTCTTATGAACGTTTTCTCCCCGGTTTTTGATGATGTATGTGAAGAATTCCTTAAGGTTTACAGACATAAGGACGGAATCGTCGCTTCCTTTAAAAAAGATAAAAAGCAAAAACCGGAAGAAACGGTTGAAGTAAACCTTATTGAAGAAAAAATCGAAACCAAAGAAGAGGAGGCTGTTAAATGAGCGAAAAGACAAAAAAACTTTCCGCAGAGATAAAAGACAGCCTTGGCTATCTTTTCTTTAAAAACCCGGTTTTGGTTTGCGGCCTTGTAATCGGACAGCTTGCCGCAGGATGCACCAATCTTCAAAACGGAGCGGCTCTTTCGATAACCTATCTGTTTATAGTTGTTCCGGTTCTTGTTTTTGCTTCCGTAATCGGAAAAAGACTTCCGGAAATTATAAAAACCGTTTCTTATATGCTTGTTTCCGCAGCAATGCTTATTCCGGCATACTATATCTGCGGCGGTTTTTCTGCAACGATTTTTGACTCCGCCGGAATTTATCCTGCGCTTCTTGCAGTATCCACCGTTCCGGTTGTATATTCCAATAAATTTGCGGAAAAACAGACTGTTTCAAAAGCTTTCTTCAACGGAGTTTTTCTTGCTCTCGGTTTTGCGCTTACTGCGCTTATCCTTGGCGGAGCAAGAGAATTCTTCGGAAGCGGAAGCCTTTGGGGCTATAAACTCAGTGAAGGTTCCTTCCCGGCAGTAAAACTTCCTTTCTGGGGATTCATTCTCCTCGGATTTATGGCCGCAGGAATAAACGCTGTAAGAGATATCTTTAAAAAACCGGAATACATTGTTCCGCAAAATGAGGAGGAAAGAGTATGACATATGTTGCACAGTTTTTCTCCATGATGCTTACAGCGCTCTTTATCGAAAATATCATTTTCACAAGAGCTCTTGGAACAAGCTGGATGTTCTATCTTATAAAACGTCCGAAAGAAATCGTAAGATATACTCTTATGCTTATGGCGGTTATAACTCTTTCCGGAGCTATCGGATATCCTCTTCGCGGATATGTTTATGACAGCGAATACCGCCATATCCTTGTTCCGATGATGTATATCGCGGTTATGACTGTGGTATATATCGTTGTATATATCTTTGTAAAAAAGGTTCTTCCGAACCAGTTTGAACATTTTGGAATGAACCTTGGAACAGCAGTTTTTAACTGCGCCGCATTGGGAAGTGTTCTCGTTCCGGCAGGCGAAAGGCTCGATCTGATCAGCACTCTCGGCTATGGAATCGGTATGAGCCTTGGTTTCGGTCTTGCGGTTGTGATTGTCGGATACGGACTTTCAAGACTTGAATACTGCCGTGTACCGAAGATTTTTAAAGGTGTTCCCATTGCGCTTATCTATCTTGGACTTCTTTCGCTTGCATTCTATGGCCTTATCGGTCATCAGCTTCCCACATAAAGGTGTTTTGATATGAACAGAAGATATAAAGTAAAACACTATCGCTCCAGAATCTATAATCCCATCAAAGGAAAAATAATCAGAATTGTTGCGATTATTGCTGCGCTTGCGGCGCTTTTTGCAATCGGCTGGTTTGCCTATGAACCGATTATGGAAGCGATAAACAATAAAAACAAAGAAATAATTTTGGAAGATCCCATTCCGGAAAAACCGCCGGAACCGGTTTATGTTCCGGAGCCTGTGGATTTTCTTGAAAAAGAAACTGTTGCAGTAACCGTTCCGGAGGAACAGCTTTACAGCTCTCTTGATTTTTATACCTTCCTCAAGGCTCTTGATGATGACGTTACCGCCATTATCATTGATATGAAAACAAAAGAGGGAACAGTTACTTATAATTCCAAACAGGTCAGCGTTATAAACGCCGGAGCTGTTGCAGAAAAGGCTGTTGATATCGAAAAACGCATTAAAACCGCAAAAGACCTTGGATTTGATGTTGTTGCAAGAATCTATGCTTTTGAAGACAGCACAGCGCCTTATAATTCCGACGATATGGCAATCAGATATCAATCCGAAGACGGCGTTCTCTGGCTTGATGACAGCATTGATAACGGCGGAAAACCCTGGCTTAACCCCTATTCCGATACCGCACAAAAATATGTTCTTGATATCGTTTTTGATGCGATAGATTTTGAAGTTGATGCGGTTCTTCTTGATGGACTCCGCTTCCCGGAAGACGAGGGCATGGACTACGCATATTTCGGTGTTGGCGCAGAGGGCGTTGAAAAAGGAGAAATCCTTTCCCAGTTTGCACAGAGAATTTATTCCACAGCGGTTCTTACAGAAACGGATATCATCATCGGATACGATGCCCTTGCGGTTATTGAGGGAAGAAATATCTATGGAGCAAACCCGACGGAATTTATTGCCGACGGTTATGCACCGTATATCAATCTTAACGACTTCATCGGAGTTAAATTCGGCGACGGATATAACTTTAAAAAGATGCCGGAAGATATAACGGAACTTTTCACCGCGGTTTATGAATCCCTTGGAAGCATCGCCGGACTTAAAATCATGCCGGTTATCGAATGTGAAGGATTTATAAAATCCCAGATGAAAGCCCCGATAGAGTTTGTTCTTGAAAAAGGCGCAGTCGGATATATCTTAAACTACAACGAAGCGTTCTTTAGCGGAATTCCGGAAGTTCCGGAGGAACAGGAACAGCAGACCCCTGCTGCTCCCCAAACACCGGTAAATCCTGCACCGCAGGTTCCGGTAACTCCTTCCGTTCCGGTAACTCCCGAACCCGAACCTGAACCCGAAGAGGAAGAAAACGAGAATTTCTATCCCGAACAGCCGGAAGAGGATGAGGACGAAGGTTCCCATGTTGTTAAACTTCCTGATGGAATGTAATAAAAAAAGGCACTTTCAGAAATGAAAGTGCCTTTTTTGTTTGCTATTAAAACAGATTATTTATTTGATATACTCCATGCCGCGAAGAATAAGAATCTGGGTCTTTGCGTCGGGGATTTTACCGTCTATAAGGCGTCTGTAAGCCTCTGTAAGCGGAATTTTTATAATATCAAGGAATTCGTCTTCATCAGGATTCGGCTTTGCCATGGAAAGCCCACGTGCGATAAAAAGATATATTGCTTCATCGCAAAAACCGGGGGAAGAAAGCATCGGGCCAAGCTCCGTCCATTCTTTTGCAAGAACTCCGCATTCTTCGGTAAGCTCTCTTTTTGCACATTCGAGGGGAGTCTCGCCTGGATCGATTTTTCCGGCGGGGACTTCAAAAAGAGCTTTATCAACGGGATAGCGGAACTGTTCAACAAAAAAAGCTTCTCCGTGCTCATCAATGGCAAGAATTGCCGCAGCGCCCTGGTGGCGAACAACTTCTCTTATAGCTTTTTTATCTCCAAGAGCAACTTCGTCTTTATAAACATGTATGATATGTCCGTTATAAATTTCCTCGGAACAGATTTTTTTCTCGGTTACAACCATTTTTTTGCCGCTCCTTTGCCTATTTTTCTATATTTTAGCATATATTTCATCGGAAATGAATAACCGGGGAGGATTTTTATGAAATTTAATCTGCCGCCAACAGCGGAAAATACGGAAAAATACATTCAGGGGATATTAAAAGAACACCCGTGCTCAAAAAGCTTCTTTGTTGGAAGAAGCGTGCTCGGAAGAAAAATCCGGGTGCTCAGCATTGGAAAAACAGCAGGTTCGGTTCTGTTTGTAGGGGCAACCCACGGAAGCGAATGGCTGACCTCTCTGGTGATCTTTCGCTTTTTTAATGATATTTGCTTCGCGTTTGAGCACGGAGAAAAACTCTTTGGAACAGATATCAGAAAAGTTATTGAAAAGCGCGGTTTTTCTGTAATTCCGGTGCTCAATCCGGACGGAGTCGAAATCAATATCAACGGAAAATCCGGCGCTTTTTCTTCCGGAAGAAAAGTAGAAAGGCTCTCCGGCGGAGATTATGAGCATTGGAATGCAAATGCTGCCGGGGTTGATATAAACCATAATTTTGGCGCCGGTTGGGAGATTCTTCACCGACAGGAGAGAGAAAACGGAATTTTTGGTCCAGCACCAAGAAAATACGGCGGCCCAAGGCCTTTTTCTGAACCGGAAACCCGTGCCGCCTGCGGTTTTTGCAGCACTTTTGACGTAAAACGGCTGTATTCTTTCCATTCACAAGGTGAGGAGATTTTTTGGTATTACGGAAGAAAAACTCCCATAATCGGAAGGGATATGGCAGAGGAATTTGCAGATGCCTGCGGATATAAAATTGCCATGCCGGAAGGCATGGCAGCAAACGGTGGATTTAAAGATTGGTATATCGAAAAATTCGGTCGGCCCGGGTTTACAATCGAAATCGGAAAAGGAGAAAACCCTCTTCCTCTTTCCGATTTTGATGAGATATATGAAAAACTTTTTCCGGCCTTGATAAAAGCCTTGGTTATGTAAACCAATTTTAATTTCAAAAACAAAAAAGCACCTGTCCAAATGAACTGCTCCAGTTTGTGCGGACAGCACAAAAAAGCACATTATGGCAGAGAAATAAATAATTTAAGCAACGAACTGACTTCTCATTTCAAGGGGAGTC
>JAFYOZ010000081.1 GCA_017547705.1 Oscillospiraceae bacterium | reverse complement strand
TGGATGCGTTTTATAATTCTTGATATCCTCTCCGCCGGAATGCTTTATACCGTCTATTATTTCAGCGCATGGCGCAGTCCGTATAAAATCAGCGTTCTTCCCGGTGCAGCAATCGGTTCTGTTCTTTTTACCGTGATAAGCGGATTTTTCTCCTGGTTCATAAGTTCCTCGGTAAAATATTCCGCAGTTTACGGTTCCCTTGCATCGGTAATCATTCTGATGCTCTGGCTTTATATCCTTGCAAGTGTAACGCTTATCGGTGCGCTTATAAATAAAAAACTCAGCGAGCACAGCACCGACCCTAAGATGAAACTCCATAACAGCATACAAAGCTTTATTAAAAAGAAGCAGTAAAGAAAAACCCTCCGGATATTCCGGAGGGTTTTTATGTTAAAGTTCTTTTTTCGCTTTATAGATTCTTTCGAGAGTTGTCTCAAGAATACGCCTCGGGCATGCGATATTGATTCGCTCAAAGCCTTTTCCGCCTTCACCAAAGACATAGCCCTCATCAAAAATTGCCTGGGCTTTATGTACCATAAAGTCTGCCTGCTCCTCCGGAGTCATTCCCCATGCGCCGAAATCCAGCCACATAAGATAGGTTCCCTCAAGACGGTGAACTTTTACTTCCGGCATTTTTTCTGCAAAGAAATTTTCAACAAGCTTTCTGTTCTCATCAAGGAAAAGAAGAAGCTCATCAAGCCATTCCTCGCATTCGTCATAAGCAAGCTCGCAGGCTTTGTATCCGAAGATATTGAGGGAAAAATATCCCCTTGCGCTTGTAATTTTATTTCTGTATCCCTCGTTTGGAATAAAGATGTTCGATGTCTGAAGTCCCGCAAGGTTAAAGGTTTTGCTCGGTGCGGTACAGATTGCACAGTTGTTGAGATATTTTTCTTCAAAAGTTCCAAGAGAAACATGCTCGATTCCGGGCATTATAAGGTCAAAATGAATCTCATCGGAAATGACGAAAACATTGTTTTCATAACAGATTTCGCAAAGTCTGATGAGTTCCTCTTTTGTCCATACTCTGCCGATAGGGTTATGAGGACTGCAAAGAATAAAAAGAGTCGTTTCCGGTCTTGCAGCCTTTTCTGCAAAATCATCAAAGTCGATGCTGTATCGGTCATCCTTAAGAATGAGTTCACTTCCAAGAACTGTTCTTCCCTGTTCCTCAACAGTCATATAGAAAGGATAATATACAGGAGTGAGCATCAAAACGGAATCTTCCGGTTTTGTGAATGCGCCTACCATTTCCTTGATTCCCGGAACAACACCGGCAGTCATGATAAACCATTCTTTCTTCGGAGAAAATCCGTGGCGGCGCTCCATCCAGGAAATTACGCTTTCATAGTAATGTTCCGTTTCTCCGGTATAGCCGAGGATTATATTATCGAGATATTTTTTAAGTCCTTCGATTATTGCAGGAGGATTTTTAAGCTCCATATCCGCAACAGAAAGAGGAACAATATCCTCTCCCGCATTGGGAAGAGATTCGTACATCCAGCCCCATTTGCTGGAACCGGTATTTTTTCTGTTAACAAGAGTTTCAAAATCGTATTTCATTTTGTGCTCCTTATTCCTCTATTCCATCCATCTCTGCTTCAACAGATTCTTCGCAGGATTTCATCGCTTCAAGAGTTTTTTCAAGAAGATCGGAAAGTTCCCATCCAAGACGTTCAGCGCCAAGTTTTATAACGTCGCGGCTGCAGCCTGCTGCAAACTTTTTATCCTTGAATTTTTTCTTAAGGCTGGAAACGTCCATATCCATGCAACTTTTGGAGGGACGCATTTTTGCCGCCGCCCAGATAAGTCCGGTAAGTTCATCGGCAGCAAAAAGAACCTTCTCCATAAGATGCTCCGGTTCAACATCGGAAGTCATGCCGTATGCATGGCTGCAAACAGCATGGATAAATTTTTCGTCAAATCCGGCTTCAGAAAGAAGCTCCGGAGCTTTTATGCAATGTTCCTCCGGCCAGTTTTCAAAGTCAACGTCATGAAGAAGTCCGACTGTTGCCCAAAAATCTGCTTCATCGCCGTATCCGAGTTCATTTGCATACCAACGCATAACACCCTCAACGGTGTATGCATGGCGGATATGGAATGCAACTTTGTTATATTTCTTAAGCGTTTCTACTGCGTGTTCTCTGTTCATTTTGTCCTCCTTGGGGTATATCAGCCGAGGTCTGCGAGTTTTTCCACTACCGGTTTAAGCCATTCTTCGGTGCAGTATTCGATATCGCCTGCATCGCATTTTGCCGCAACGGAAGGATCCATGGGGATTTTTGCAATTACGGGAATTCCGTATTTTTCTGCAATTTCCTCAATATGGCTTTCGCCGAAGATGTTATGAACTTTTCCGCAATCCGGGCATCTGAATCCGGACATGTTTTCTACTACTGCAAGAACGGGAATATCCATCATTCCGGCCATTTTTACTGCTTTTTCAACAATCATTCCAACAAGTTCCTGCGGAGAAGTTACAACAACGATTCCGTCAACAGGAAGGGACTGGAAAACAGTAAGCGGAACATCGCCGGTGCCCGGAGGCATATCAACAAACATATAGTCAACGTCGTTCCAGACAACGTCCTGCCAGAACTGTTTTACTGTTCCTGCAATAACAGGGCCACGCCATACAACGGGCTCGGTTTCATCCTGAAGAAGAAGGTTAACAGACATAACCTCGATTCCGGTTTTGGAAAGTTCCGGAATAATTCCTGCTGCGGAACCGGTTGCTTTTTTATCGATTCCAAATGCTTTCGGAATGGAGGGGCCGGTTATATCCGCATCAAGAACAGCGGTTTTATATCCCTGTCTCTGCATATTTGCTGCAAGAAGAGAGGTTACAAGAGATTTACCAACTCCGCCTTTTCCGCTTACAACACCGATTACGTGTTTGATATCGGAAAATTCATTCTGATCGACAAGAAAGCTTTCCGGAGTTTGTTTTGAGGAACATTTCTGTCCGCAATGTTCACAGTCATGATTACATTCGCTCATATTTATATCTCCTTTTCGGTAATTTGCGTACATTTTAGTATAGCACTTTATCTGCCAAAAGTTAAGATGTTAAAAAATTATTTTTATTTTTAAAATAATGTCGCTTTTTATTGAAAAATGTGGTATAGTTCAATGTATTGACTGATATTTTTTAGGAGAGTGTTTAAATTGGCATCAACTGCTGTATTCGGAGTAGCTTTCGTAGACGTTAAAGGTTTCCCTTTTGAAAAATACGGTCCCACCGGAACCAACCTTGGTAACGTTATTATTGTTCACGGCGGTGTTTCCCGCAATGTTTGTGAAGACTTTGCAAATGTTGGAATGCCCGTTGACTTTGTAAGCGTTGCAGACCATACCCCTATCGGTCTTGACGTTGTTGATCATCTTCAGAATATCGGCGTTGGAACCGATTATATCACTATGGTTCCCAAAAGAGGAATCGGTATGTGGCTTGCCGTTATGGATGAACACGGCGACCTTGCAGGTTCCACTTCCCAGATGCCCGATATCGGAGCACTCGAAACTTTTATCGGCGCAAAAGGCGAAGAAATCGTCGCTAAATGCGAAAACATCGTTCTCGAAATCGATATGAACGAAACCATCGCAGAAAAAGTTCTCTCCCTTGCAGAAAAATACAATAAAAAAGTCTATGTTATAGTCGGTAACCTCAGCATCATCGGAAAACGCCCCGATTTCCTCAGCAGAGTTGACTGCTACATTTGTAACGAAATCGAAGCAGGAAAATTCTTCAACATGAACCTTGAAGAATATGATGCAGACCAGATGCTTACCATCGTAAAAGAAAAATCTTCCGAACTTAAAGTTCCCTCCATGGTTGTTACCATGGGCAAAAACGGCGCAGTCTATTATGACAGCAGAACCGGAGAAGAAGGACATTGTCCCTGCAACCCCTGCAAACTTGTTGATACCACCGGCGCAGGAGACGCATTCCTTTCCGGAACCGTTATGGGTCTTACCAAAGGCTACAGCCTCGAAAAAGCTGTTCGCGCAGGAACCATGCTTGCCTCCGCAACCATCCAGGTTGAAGAAAGCTCCTGCCCCAAAAACAACAAGTTCTTTGAGCAGTTTGAAGATTAATTTTAAAAAGTATAACATAGGCAGACGGATAAAACCGTCTGCCTTTTTGATTTAGGAGAAAACTATGGATTTTTATGAACTTTCAAAGATTAAAGATGAATACGAACAAATAAACAGAACCTATGATATTTTTAACGAAGATACCCGTTTACATTCAAAAGCCACCAGAGTTGAATTCCTCACAACGGTAAAATATATTGAAAAATATCTTCGCCCGGGAATGAAAATTCTCGATATCGGTGCCGGCGCCGGTGAATACAGCCTTTATTTTGCAGAAAAAGGTTATGAAGTTTCCGCTCTGGAACTTGCGGATAACAATATCGCCGCTTTTCGCAGAAAAATAAAACCGGAACATAAAATCGAACTTATACAAGGCAACGCCGTTGACCTTTCTCACTATCCCGACAAACGTTTTGATATTGTTCTGATGTTTGGCCCTCTCTATCATCTCCACAGTGAAGAGGACAGACAAAAAGCCATAGCAGAAGCAAAGCGTGTTGCAAAAAGCTCCGCAGTTTTGTTCTTTGCATTCATCGGCAACGATATGATTTTTGTCACCGAGCTTAACTATGATGCAAACTACATAAAAACCGGTGATTACAACAAGGAAACTTTTAAGATGGATGACTTCCCTTTTGTTTTCCATACCGTTGACGGCTGCAGAAAGATTCTTGAAAACGGCGGAATAAACATCATACACGAAGTTGCTTCCGACGGCGTTTCCGAACTTATGGCAAAGCGCATCAACGAAATGGACGAGGAAGATTATGAAGTTTATCTTCGCTATCATTATTATTGCTGTGAAAAACCGGAAATGCTCGGAAGAAGCAACCATCTGCTTTTTGTTGGAAGGCTTTTTTCTCTTGAAGATTGACTTTTATTATGTTATTATATAATTTAGATTAATTTTGACTGGAGGATTTCAGATGATTGGTGCAATAATCGGCGATATTGCCGGAAGCATATATGAATTCAATAACATAAAAACAACCGATTTCCCGATAATCAGCGATGACTGTTTTTTTACCGATGATACTGTTATGACTTTTGCAGTTGCAGAAGCTCTTATAAAAGGCGGCCGCGATGCGGCAAAAACAGAAAAAGAAATGGCAAAAACCATGAAAAAATACGGAAAAATGTATCCCGATGCAGGTTATGGTATCCGTTTCAGAGAATGGCTTGCTTCTTCCGATTCCAAACCCTATGAAAGCTTTGGAAACGGCTCTGCAATGCGCGTTTCCCCCGTTGCATGGTATTTCCACAGCCTTGAAAAAGTTGAAAAATTTGCAGAAATCAGCGCAAAAGTAACCCATAACAGCGAAGAAGGAATCAAAGGCGCAAAAGCAACCGCCGCCGCAATTTTCCTTGCAAGAAACGGCAGACCCAAAGATTATATCAAACGCTATATTGAGCTTAAATACAGATACGATTTCAGCAAAACCCTTGATGAGATCCGCCCGGATTATTCCTTTGATGAAACATGCCAGGGAACTGTTCCGGTTGCTCTCCAGGTTTTCTTTGAGGCAGAAAGCTTCGAGGATACCCTTAGAAAAGCAATTTCCATGGGCGGCGACAGCGATACCCTTGCAGCAATCGCCTGCTCCGTTGCAGAAGGATTTTATCCTGTTCCGGAAGAAATCAAAGAACGTGCTCTTGCAAAACTCGATAAAAAGCTCTTGAGCATGCTCAAAAAATGGGATGAAGACCTTTCCGTTTCTTCCAATCCTTTTGAGCACCGTGATATTATGCTCTATACCGATTATCTGCTCACCAATCCCCATACCGTTCGTAAAACCATTCATCATCCCGATACCAACCAGGATTACGTTGTTCCGGAATATAACGAGATCATGCATAACTTTATCCGTGATGCCATTGTATCCGAAAGATTCCGCAGCGACTATGCTCAGATTCTTGCAAACCACAATATCAGAAGTCACCAGGATATGGTTTGCGAAGTCTGCGATGCTTCCGAGGTTCTTCTTGAAGCAATGCTTACCGTAATCATCTCCGGCGAAAGAGTTAAACCCGGCAACGTTGCATGGGCTGCCGAAGACGGCATCCTTGGCGATATTCTCTTCTATATCCGCAAAAGAATGGAAGAAGACGCCGCAGAAGAGGCATAATTAAGATAAAATCCCGACCGACG
>JAFYOZ010000015.1 GCA_017547705.1 Oscillospiraceae bacterium | reverse complement strand
CTCTGCTCTGTCTGCGGCGATGGTCTTGATTTCATCTCCGCTGAAATCTTCGGCAAGATACCAGCCCTCGAAGGTGAAGCCTTCTTTTATCGGAGCATTAAGGGTGATGCTTCCGGTTTTAACGCTGTAGGTATCCGGGTTATCGTTTGTTGCGCCTTCGATTCCGTTATAGGTTATGGTATAGGTTACAGCGCTGAATCTTGCATAGAGGGTATGGTCTTCTGCTGTGGAAACAACAGTTTCCGCGGTGATAAGCTTTCCGCCTTCTTTTGCGCTGTACCAACCGTCAAAGCTGTATCCGCGTTTTGTAAGAACAGGAAGTTCGCCGTATTCGCTTCCGAAAGTTACGGTTCTTGTACTTACAGAACCGGAAGAAACTGTTCCGCCATCAACATCGAATACAACGGAATATTTGTTCGGAGTCCAGATTGCGGTATATTCGAGGTCATAAGCAGGCATTGTGGATTCCGGCTGTTTATCCCATCTGTAAGAATAACCGGTTTTTATCGGAGCGGGAACAACGATTGCTGCGCCGTAATAAACGCTTCCTTCGGTATATCCGGAAGCTTTTCCGCCATCAAGATTCCATTTAAGATTATACTGGTTTCTGCTGTAATAATAATCAACAACGTTCTTGGATTCCTCAAATCCGATTTTGATTGTTGTTGCTTTATTCGGAGAAGTGAATCCGGTATAGCTGTTGATTTTTGCGGTAAAGTCGGAATCCATTGCGGCTGTTCCGTTAACGGATTCCATAAGTTCGTATCCGTTTCCGTCAACTCTCTGGAGATAATGGTTAACGGTATATCCGAACTGTCCCTCGGTATATTTTGCAACAAGGGTTATGTTCTTTGTGGGCATTACGTTTTCGCTGAACTGAACGCTTCCGAGGAACCAACCGTCAAAGCCATAGCCGTCTCTGGTCGGATTGGGAAGAGAGATTGCTGTTCCGTGTTTTGCGGTTATGGTTTCTTTTGCTCCGGCAGGAAGAACGCCTTCGTTTACATCAAGGGTGATGGTGTAATATTTTCTGGTGTATTCATAGCGAACTACGGTTGTTCCGTCGAGGGTGATATAAACCTCTTTTACGGAGGGAGATTCGTAGTGCTCATAAGCTTTTACTGCGGGATAGATAGGAGTATCGATGGAACCTTCGAGGTTATCGGTATCGATAAGAGCCCAATCGCCATCGGCGGTTTCCTGATAATGCTCGACGCGGTAAGGAATATCGGTTCTTGCTTCCCATTTTGCATAAAGCTCGATTTTTCCGGAGGAACCTTTTTCGATTGCGGTGATTCTTTCGCCGGTATAGGAAGCGTTTTTATACCAGCCTTTAAAGATATATCCGCCTTTAACGGGTTCGGAAAGGGTTATGGTTTCGCTTTCAACAGTATAGCTTACGGGGTTTGCGTTTACTGCGTTTTCGCATCCGTGATAGATAATATCAAATACTTCCGGAACCCAATGAGCATAGAGAGTTATAACTTTTCCGTCTTCGGCGGTAAGGTTTTTAACTTTTTCGCCGTCGGAATATTTAACTGCGCCATCGGAATATTCTCCCCAACCTGCGAATACATAGTTTTCGAGTTTGAATCCGTTTTTGGTAAGGGCAGCTTCGATATCATAGGTAAGAACGATGTCTTCCATTGTTCCGGTTGCGTTTGCGCTGTTTTTATCAAAGCTTACGGTATAGCTGTGTGCAGTCCAAACTGCGATATAGGTCAAATCGGAAGTTCCCATGATTTCTTCCGGAGTTACAACGGTTTCGCCATCAAGGCTCCAGCCTTTGAAGTCATAACCGGTGCGTTCTGCAGAAGGAACAAAGATTCTTCCGCCATAGCAAACATCATAGGATTCGATTTTTTCGTCATATCCAAAATCGAACACAACGTTATGATGTACGCGGTTATAGTTGATTTTGATAACGGTTTTTCCGCTTCCTTCGATTTCCGCAACTTCGCAGCTGATGCCTTTTACGGTCATGTTTTCGAACTGGAATGCATTTTCGAGGGTATATTTTTCGTCTGCGGTAAGTCCGTTTTCTTTATCGACTATAAGATTTCTGAGGGTTTCTGCAGTAAAGGTATCGCCGGTATATGCTTCTGCTTCAATAAGATGCTGGAGAGCATATCTTCCGTCAACCTGTTCAACATAATATTCGATTCTGTATTCGGTATCGGGATTTTTTGCCCATTGTGCTGTATAGGTTACGTCTTCGGTTCCCATTACGGAAACGACTTCTTTATCCCAACCGAGGAAGGTATAGCCTTTTTCTGCCATCTGAGGAGCAGCGATTCTTGCGCCATATTTAAGCTCGTGGGTAATTGCTTCGCCGCCAATCTCACCCGGGTTAAATGTTACGCTTGCCCACTGGAGGTCATAGTAATAACGGATAACCGCGCTTCCGTCAGCAAGGACCTTAAGTTCCTGTGCTGCAGGGGAATTATATCCGACGTAATTTTTAACTGCAGGAGTTACATAGGTGTCGGTGGTTCCGGTGAATTCTTCGGTTTCAAAGATTTCATAGTTTCCGGAAGCGAGCTGCTGCTGGTAATGCTCAACACGGTAGGGAATATCGGTTCTGGGTTCCCATTTTGCATAGATGTATGCATCTTTTCCGGGCATGATTTCCGGGAAGGTATAACTTTCGGTATATTCTTCGTCGAGATACCAGCCATCGAAGATGTAACCGAGTTTTTCAGGATCAGCAGGCGCTTCGATAGGTTCTTTGGCTTCTGCTACAATAATCGGGATATAGGTACCGCCGCCAGTATAAGGAACGATTACGTAACCGCTGCGGTAGTTATCCCAATGGATAGAAACGGTTCTCTGTATAGGTTTGGAACTGAATGCAAGAGGATAGTGGTTCCAGGTGATGATCATTTCACCATAAAGTTCTTCGTCGCCCTCTGCAGGAGTTACAACAACTGCGTTGGTCTGAGGGTCATAAGAGAATTTATCATTGGTGAATTTGATAGTGAAGTTGTTACGATTTTTTTCGCTTGCAGGTTTAGAGGCGTCATAATAATCCTCATAGACCGCATCCATCTCTTCGCCTTCCTGAAGGTCAAGGTAATGGAGCATAAAGGCGGTATCCGGAAGCGTTGCGTTGCGGATATACTGCTTAAGCTTAATGTTCGGCATATCTTCCTGGGCGGTTGTAAAATCGAGTATATTATCCGCCGCACCCACATGCCACAGCGGCCACTCCTTATCAAGGATCTCCCAATCTTTTGCCAGCGCTCCTTCAAGAACCTGTGCATTGATTCCCAATTCAAGGAACGCACCTACTTCTATCAGCAATGCGCCGTTATAGTTTTGGTCGCGCCCTTGGGATTCGCTGTATGTTAGTTCGTAATAGAAGTATCCCCATAGTTTTGTATAAGCACCGGCACCGGCCTGAAGTCCTACGGAGTTTGTGGAAGTATCAAAAAGTCCCACTTTGAAAGTAAGTTCGATACCCGCTCTTACACCAAGACGACCCATTGCATAGAAACAGAATTCATAGGTTTCTTCCACAAGGGTGATGGTATCGGAATATGCTTTCATATCAAAAACGTCGATTGTAAAGACATAGCGTTTTCCGGTTTGGTATTCAAAATCAAAGCCGATGGAAACGCAGGCTTCCATCTCGATAATAAAATCAGCCTGGAATTCCATGCAGATAATCGGAACCTGTGGAGAGCAATAGACCTTCTTTTCGAACATCTGAGCATCGACGATTTTGAGGAAATCAGCCTCCTCTTCAAGCATTTCGGAATAATGCTTTACAAGGTTGCTGCCGTCTTCATCTTCCTCTTCTTCCTCTTCGCCTTCTTCAGTTATTTTCTCAAGAAGGTCTTTGATGAATCCGGTAATATCGTCGCCCTCTTCATCATCTCCGCCGTCTTCTTCCTCTTCCTCATCGTCAGCTTCTTTAGTAACCATAGTTGCGTTTACTTCGAGGCCGGTAAAGTTGCGGAGGTCAACGTTTGCAGTAACGCGATATTCGGAGATATAAGGGAACGGACCCCAGTTATCCCAGATTGCTTTATGGGAAGCGCCGATATCAATGCTGAGTTCCTCGAGGAAACTACCACTAATGGTAATTTCGATGGTGTTGTCGCTTCCCTTTTTGGAAATGGTAAGAGTTCCCTCCATTTCAAGTCCGACTACAAGGCCCTTGCCGTTATATTCGTCAAGATTCGAAGGATGGATTCCTACAGTGGGTTTCATTTTTTCAAGTTCAAATTCAGCCTTGACAGAGGAATCCATAAGCTGAAGTTCTTCCGGAGAAATTGGAGTTCCGTCAGAAAGCTCAACTTTATAATCCTCAAGATTCATATTTTCGCTGAGTTTTGTGAAGTTATCTGTTGCAAGAGCAAGAGAAGCAAGATACTGTGCAGCTTCTTCGGCAAAGCCGCTGTCTATTGCCTGCTGCTCGATTTCTGCTTCAAGAGCCTCAACGTCAACACCCTCAAGGAGGAAATCTCCGGAAAGAGTGTCGGTGGTATAAACGTCCATTGCAGAAACCACATCATCCCAATTAGTTTTGAAATAAATAATAGTGGTAGTGCCATCGCCGTTATCAGTAACGCTTATAACTTCGCCGTAAACTCCGGTAAGTTTTGCCGCATTTTCACCGGATTCAATTCCAAAGTTTCCGGTATAGAAAACAAGGAAGTCACCGGGATCAACAGTGGTCTGGCTATCCAGTTCAATATTTGCGTAAGCATCTGCAGAATAGTCAAGATATTTATTTTCAACGGTTACGGAGTTTTCATCCTTATCGGTATCTGCATCAACGGGCATGGGAAGCATATCCGGTTCAAAAATAATATCTTCTGCTTCTGCTTTCTGATAAGAATATTTATCTCCGTTCCTGCCGGTAATTTCTATGTATGCAACTTCTCCGCATTCTTCATAGGGAGTATCAAGAGTACGAAGGTCTGGGCGAACGCCTTTATAAACGGTTACGATTTCGCCGATTTCAAGTTCGCCTTTGCTATACTTAAAAGTACCTTTATCAAGTTTTGCAAGGTCGGTTTCACCTTCGGTACTCATGGTATAAAGCGGAATATTAAGACTTTCAACACCCTCACCATTTATAGTGATTTCGCTGAGATCGGAAGCAGGAATATAAGTGATATCGTCATTATATTTAAGGTTGGATACTTCTTCTTTAAATGTGGTAAAGTTATATTCGCGAACGCTTTCCGGTTCATCCTTAAAGTTAAGTCTTCCGTCTTTAAGGGTAATGCGGAAAGAAGCGCCTTCTTCAAATCCGGGTTTAGAAAGATGAGTACCGGAAATAAAGAAAGTTCCGTTTCCTCCGGTAACTCTGATAAAATCTTTCTGGTCCGGGTTGGAAAGGTTTTTAGCCTCGATTCCCGCAAGAACGGTTTCAGTATCGATATCTTTATCTTCAGTTACAACTGTGATTCTGAAATTGCTTTCAACATCGATTGCGCTTGCAAACTGCTTGCTTTCTATTGCCTCAAGAGGAGACATTTCAATATAAGAAGCATAGAGAGTAAGGTTTTTTTCAACGGTATCGGTGCTTGCAACAGGAAGAGTTCCCTCTTCGTCATAATACCAGCCTTCAAAAATGCTGTTTGCCTTATAAGGAGTGGGGAAACTGTCAATTTCCGTTCCCGGGGCAACTTTTTTGTCTGCAAATTCGGTACCGCCATTGGTTACAAAGCTGACTTTATAAGTTTCCGGTTCCGGAACTCCTTCTACAGAAACTTTAAAATCGTCGTCATCTTCGTCTTTATCGGAAGCTTCGTCCTTTCCGTTTATGACGTCCATGACTTTATCCCAAAAACTTTCGTCTTCGTCTTTTTTGTCATCGGTTTCATCCGGTTCTTCTGTTTCTTCATCAGTTGCCGGTTCTTCTTCAGAATCCTCCGGCTCCTTATCTTCTTCCAGAGAATCATCCGGATTTTCTG
>JAFYOZ010000080.1 GCA_017547705.1 Oscillospiraceae bacterium | reverse complement strand
CGCCCTTGAAATAATAGATTGCGAAAATTATGCAGCTGAGACCCCAGGTAAGAGGATATGCCCAATAGACTGTGTTTATTACAGGGAAGAATTTTACCGCAACCGTTACGTAAAGAACACGGATTATGCACCAGCAAAGGAGCATTGTGTACATCGGCATTTTTGCTCTTCCCGAACCGCGCATTACCGCGGAAACGGAATGGGCAAAAGCAAGAAGACAGAAGAACAGAGATTCCGTTCTCATCTGGTTTACGCCGATTGCCACAACCGCCGGGTCATCGTTGAAAAGAGGAATTATCCATGGGCAGATGAGCCAGAGAATTGCGCCGAGAACTTCCGCCGAAACCATTGCGGAAGCAACACCGAAACGGGAACCTTTAAGCGCTCTTTCGTGGTTTCCTGCGCCGAGGTTCTGGCTTATGAAAGTCGTGATCGCCATGGAGAAGGACATTATCGGGATGAAGATAAATCCTTCGATCTTTGAATAGGAACCGCAGCCGGCCATTGCGTCGTCGCCGAAGGCATTTATGTTGGATTGGACGACAACGTTTGCTATCGAGATGATGGAGTTGTTGATTCCGGCCGGGATTCCCTGATGAAGGATTTCTTTAAGACGGCCTAAATCGAAACCTATCTGTTTTACATGGAGCTGATAATAGCCTTCGCTTTTAATGAGTTTTCTGAAACCGAGAGTTGCGGAAAGCATCTGGCTTATAACAGTTGCGGAGGCGGCGCCGGCAACACCCCATTTGAATACCCCGACAAAAAGAAGGTCGAGCAGGACGTTTGTCATCGAGGAAGCAATAAGGAAGCGGAGCGGGCTTTTTGAATCGCCCACCGCCTGCAAAATTCCGGCGCAGACGTTATATGTAAGGGTGAAGAAACTTCCAAAGAAATATATCCGGAAATAGGTCGTTGAAAGGGGAAGAACGTTTTCCGGAGTTTTCATAAGAATAAGAAGTTTCGGCGCAAGCCAAAGACCCATTACCGAAAGAACAAATCCGCAGCAAAGGGCAAAGGCAACGGCGGTATGAATCGCTTTTTGCATTTTTTCGTAATCCCTTGCGCCGAGATAGCGGCTTATGATAACGCCGGCGCCCATGCAAAGGCCCATGAAAAAACCGGTCATCATAAAAATTAAGTTACCGCTGCTTGAAACTGCGGCAAGAGCTTGTTTTCCGACAAAGTTGCCGACTATTATGGAGTCCGCGGTGTTATAAAGCTGCTGGAAAAGATGTCCGATAAAAACCGGAATTGCAAAGCTTACCATACATTTCCAGATAGAACCGGAAGTCATATCGATTCGCTTTGCAGAAGATTCGGATGCCAAGAAAAAAACGCCTCTTCTCTTTATAAAATTCAAACCGAAGAATATTATATTATTAAAAGGGAACTATGTCAATTGTAGCATTTTTCTACAATTTTTCGGGAAGCGGATTCTTTGCTGCGCAAGAAGGCTCGGCAACTCGTTTCTCTTTTTGCGGAACGGTCAAGACCGTTCCCTACCGTAAATCATAGGGTTTTATCAAAATGTCGTAGGGGCGCACCTGTGTGTGCGCCAGTTTTTGATTGGACAGGGTTTACCCCCTCATCCGTCAAAACCTTCGGTTTTGCCACCTTCCCCT
>JAFYOZ010000014.1 GCA_017547705.1 Oscillospiraceae bacterium | reverse complement strand
TCGGCCCAGAGAGGTCAGAAGCGAAAGCTGATGACAAGGGTGAGTCGGAAAGAAGCAGCTGCAGAGATTGAATCCGACGGAAGACGAAATGAAATTGCAGATGAGGCAATTCGTTAAGCTGTGTGTTGAAGCCAAAAGGCCGAAACCACTGCTTAATGATTCGCTGATAATAGAATTGAGTGGCTTCAACTTTTAAAGTTGAAGCCATTTTTTTATATAAAACAAAAGATTTACACCCGTGCTCAAAATGAGCACGGGATTTTTTAAAGATGATGGAGAAAAATGGCTTGAGCATACGGTTCTTTGGGCTCGAGCATGCAGCTGTTTAGGTTTGAGCACGGCGGAATATAAATGATTGTAATAAAGCGGCAAACTTGATTTCGAAAGAAGTTTATGATAGGATAAAAAATAAATAAATTTTTCTTTTCGGAGGTTAAAAAATGTCCGAACATAAAAATAAATTAAATATATTCAGCGATTCGCGTTTTCAATTGGCGGGCGCTTTGTTTTTAATTTTGCTTTCGCTGCTGCTGCTTTGGGCCAACACTTCAAAAAGCAACCAGGCAATTAGCGCTTTGGTTGCACAGGTGCGTTTTGAAGGCGAATATCGCATCGGAAACGGAGAATGGCATGAAATTGCAGAAGGTCAGCATATTTCTTCCACAAAAGGTGATGTAACCTTGAGAGGAAACTTCCATATGTACGCGCCGGATGGGGAATATGTTGGAATATACAGCGGAGATATTCCCATTGCGTTTTATACAAATCACATTAATCTGACTTTTAATGAAAGCGGAAAAGATCCTTATGTCATCGATATGGAAAATCGTATGTTCGGAACTTCTTCCTGCGGAGAAGGTTGGACTGCTCATTTGTTTGAAGTTGGAAGTGAGGAACCGGTTGAAATTTTGGTCCATAATCCTCATAAATTCGGAAACGAAAAAGCCGTCGATGATATGCTTTCCAACTTATCTCTTTGGTATGGAATTGATTTTGAAAGAGACGTTCTTACAAGCGGCCAAGACCAGCGTAATGCAGGGTTGTTTTTTGTTATATTTTCTTTTGCGCTTTTGGGTTCTGCGCTTTTTTCTGCGCTGCTTCATATTCAAAACAATAAAATAATGTGGCTTTTGGGCGCAGCAATTCTTTCTGCGGGTATTTATTTGGCATACAGCGCTTCCGGCGTTTCTTTTTGGAGCGAATTTGTTGTAATCAACACAACGGTTCTTGGCTTTTCAAAGATGTTCTATATGCTGTTTGCTTCGGCGATTATTACAGGTTTTCTTAAAAAGACAAAAACAATCGGCTATATTGCAACAGCTGCGCTTGGCGTTATGAATGGCATATATTTTATCATGCCGATGCTCACGGAAACATATTTTTATGATACCTGGATGCTCTGGGTAATTACTCAAAGCGCAGCAAACGTTATATTGCTTTTCTGCCTTATAAAAGATTGCATATCCGCAAATAGGAAGGAACGCTTTCTGTTTTTGGGCAGCGGTTTGCTTATGTTTGCATTTGAGGCGGACGCAATTGCAACGGCAAAAGGACTTTGGGAAGGCGGATTTTTTTCAAAATACGTATTTTTTGCTTTGTTTGTTGTAGTTCTTTTCTTTGTATTAAGAATTATTCCGGAAAATATCAACGCTGCAGAAAAAGCAAGGGAACTTGAATTGCAGAGAAGCAGACTTGAAGCAGAACTTAAAGAAAGCCGAATTTCCATCATGCTTTCTCAGATTCAGCCGCATTTTATCTATAACACTTTGGGAACTATTGAAAGAATGTGTCTTAAAGACCCGCAAAAGGCCTTTGACCTTGTACGAAATTTCAGCCTTTATCTCAGGGGAAACTTCAGCGAACTTGAAAGCGTTACGCCGATCAGATTTGAAGAGGAACTTAAACATGTTGAGCATTACGTAAATATTGAAAAAGTCCGATTCCCGGATATGAGCATCGAATATGACGTAGAAATAAAAGACTTTGTTCTTCCGGCGCTTTCTGTTCAGCCTCTTGTGGAAAACGCAATAAAACACGGCCTTATGCGACTTGAAACAGGAGGAAATGTTTTGATCCGTACTTATGAAACACCCTCCCATTTTTGCGTTGAAGTAAAAGACGACGGTGTTGGATTCGATACAAGTTTGGTGCTTGAGGGTAAAAAGCACATTGGACTTCGCAACATCCGCGGAAGACTTGCCGCAATGGTAAACGGCGAACTTATTATCGAAAGCGAAGTCGGAGTTGGAACAAAGGCAGTTATAATGATTCCAAAGGAAGTGATGACATGAAAGCAATAGCGGTAGATGATGAAATTTATATGCTCGAAAACCTTGAAGAGGCGATAAATGCGTCTTCGGATATTGAAGAGGTGAAATCATTTTCAACTTGTTCCGCGGCGCTTGAATATGCGGCGGAAAACCAAATCGATGTTGCTTTTCTAGATATCAACATGCGCGGAATCGGGGGGCTTGGACTTGCTGAAAAGCTGATGGAACTTCATCCCCGCTGTAAGATAATCTTTTGTACGGGATATGAGGAATATGCTGTATCTGCATTTCAGCTCCATGTTTCCGGTTATTTGATGAAGCCGATTACGGCAGAAGCCGTTCAAAAGGAAATTGATCATATTAAGAAAATCAAAACAACCGAAAAGCTGCTTAAAATCAAGTGCTTCGGAAATTTTGAGGTTCTTTATAACGGAGAAAACCTTACGTTCAAGAGAAAGAAAGCAAAAGAGCTTTTGGCTGTTCTTATTGACCGAAAAGGTGCAGAAATGACCGCAAAGCAGATTTGTGCCATTCTGTTTCCGGATGATACGGACGATATCAAAAATGCGGCATATCTTAGGCAGCTTGTGCTTGACCTTAAGAACACGCTGAAAACCATTCATGCGGAGGATGTTCTTCATCATGATACGCCTTATTACCGAATTGACACAAATTTTGTGGATTGCGATTATCTCAGCTTTTTGGAAAGCGGAAAACCGCAGTTTCATGGTGAATATATGACCCAATACAGCTGGGCAGAAGAAACCTGCGCAATGCTTCAGTTTGAAAAATAAAAAAACAGCAGAACTCGGGAGGGGATTATCTTGGTTATATACTTAATTGCTGAAGCAATAATCGGAATTATCGGCGGTATTCTTATTGCGATTTTTAGCAAAAAGTCCGAAGGCGTTGTTTATAATAAACTCGATAAGGCGGGAATAATTACAAATATTCTTTTGATTCCGGTTTATGCTTGTTTGTCTCCTTTAGCTTTAGGTCTTGGACTTTTTACTTATCCCGAGCACGACACAGGAATTTTGGCTGTTCTCGGATGGATTGTCACAATTATTGTTACTTCCGCAATGCTTTTTTGCGGACTTGGACTTGGATTTTCTGTTGCACTTCGCAAAAAAGGCAAGAGCAAAAAGAGCTTTATTGTTCAGTTTGCGGGCCTTTTAGGAATCGGACTTACGGTTGGACTTTATTGCCTTTTTGTGGGAAGTCTTATTGCTCCGCTTAACTGAGCCATACAATATAGGTAATATTTATAAAAAGAAGCGAAAGAATTTTTATTCTTTCGCTTCTTTTTTTGTGTAACACATTTGTAACGCCTTTTTTGCTAATATACATAATTAGTGAATTATTAGTATAAGGGGGATTTTGACTTGACCGTTATATGTTTTGATAATACACCCATCATGCTCCAGTCTTTAAAAGAAAATGCAAAAAACGTATTTCCGGATGCGGATACACAGACTTTTCTTGCTGAGCAGGAGGCATTTGATTATGCTAAAAAATCCGGATGTGATGTGCTTCTTTGCGAAATAAATCCTCCGAGGCTTGAAGGCCTTTTTCTTGCTGAAAAAATCAAAGATATCAACCCGAAGGTAAATATTATTTTTGTTACAGTCTGTTCGGAAAATGAGCACGCAAAAGCGGTTTTAAAACTTAAACCAAGCGGATATTTGACAAAAGAGGCAACAAACGCACAGATTTTGGATGAACTTAGAAATCTGCGTTATCCCGTTGCATGAAATAAAAAATGTTTAAAGGAGAAACGGCAAAATGACGGATAAAGAATTTAAGAGATTGAGCCGTTCGCAGCTGATAGAAATAATATATCAATTTCAGCTAAAGCAAGATGAACTTGTTGCTGAAAATGAAAAGCTTCAAAAAGAATTGGAAGACAGAAGAATTCGCATCGGAAAAGCAGGAAACGTTGCTGATGCCGCTCTCGAAATACATAACGTAATGCAGGCAGCACAGGACGCTGTTGAGCATTTTAAAGAGGAAATGCAGTTTAGGGTAAACAGAGAATATCAGCGAATTATTGATGAAGCAAAAAAAGAAGCTGATGAGATTATATTAAAAGCAAAAAAAGAAGCCGACCCGACTTTTGAAGAAGAAAAAGACAGTCAGCCGGATGCAGGTGTAAATGAATGAAACAAAGAAAAAAAGATATAACGTCACTTCCAACAAAACAGCAGGTTGAAACGGAAAGAAAACGCTACCGTCGCCAAAAAGCATATAATAAAGCCCTTGGCGGAACGGTATATGTTTTAACAATCGTTGCGGCGGTTGCGGTTTTGATTGCAACGCTTATTCTTCCGGTTCTTCAGATTGAAGGAACGAGCATGGAACCGACGCTTGTTAACGGAGACATTGTTCTTCTGACTAAAAGCACGACTTTTGAAAGAGGAGAACTTTGCGGATTTTCCTGGAACAACAAGCTGCTTATTAAAAGGGTTATCGGGATTCCCGGTGACTGGATAGAAATGGATACCGACGGAACGGTATATCTTAACGGTGAAAAACTGGACGAGCCTTATGCAAACCAGCTTGCAGTAGGCGAATGCGACTTGGAATTTCCGTTCCAGGTTCCGCCGGAACAATATTTTGTATTGGGCGATATGAGAGAAAGCTCGATTGATTCACGCAACACAATAATCGGATGCGTTGCGAAAGATCAGATTGTGGGAAAGGTGTTTTTTCGCGTTTGGCCGCTTGAAAATATGCAATTCCTTTCATAAAAATTTTTAAGCAACAAGGAACTATTATTTCATGAAAATCGTTGAACAATATTTGTTACAACTGAATATTGAAAAACGCCGATGGCGGCGTGCTGCAACGATTTTGACTGCATTGTCTCTTGTTGTTGCGATTTCGGTTTCCTGGAGTCTTAGGATGACGGGAATCACGCTTGCCAACGGAGCAGGATGCGGAAAAGAAGAACATCAGCATTCCGATAACTGTCCTTCAGAAAAAATCCTGATTTGCGGATATCCGGAAATTTTTGAAGAAATACAGGAAGAATCAGCTGAAGAAGCACTTGAAGAACCCATCGAAACGGAAGAACCTGATGAAAATGAGGAACTTCCGGAAACAGAAGAAACCGAAGAAGCTGAGGAAATTACAGAAGCTTCTGAAGTCGAAGCGCAATCTGATGAACCGAAGCCGGAGCATGTTCATACCGACGAATGTTACCAGATTACCTGTTATTGTGAGTTGGAGGAACATATTCACGAGATTGCATGTTACCCCGACCCAAAAGCAGATATTGAAACTCCGCTTGATTGGCAGAACATGTTTAAGGATTATCCTTATACCGGAGATTTGCGCGAGGATTTGGTGGGAATTGCAAAAACGCAGGTTGGATATACCGAAAGCGTATTGAATTTTGAAGTAGGTAATGACGGAATACGCCGGGGTTATACAAGATATGGCGAATGGTACGGAGCGCCGTATAACGATTGGTCGGCAATATTCGCTTCGTTCTGTCTTAATTTTGCCGGTGCGGATTTGGAAAAATATCCGAACAATTCCGGCGCCAACACCATGGCTGAACTTTGGGAAAAACAAGGAAAATATGTTCCGTTCGGAGAATATGTTCCGATTAGCGGTGATTTGATTTTCTTTAATAACAACACAGTGGGAATTGTTGCCGAAGTTCAAAACGCCACCATTCAGGTTATTTGCGGCAACATTGAAGATTCGGTAAAAGTAATAACGGTGCTGCTTACTGATGATTCAATTGCAGGATGGGGAATTATAAACAAACCAATATCCGAAGAAGAATTGCTCGATATTTCGAACGGCCCGGCATTCTTTATTTTTGAAGGCGAAAACTTGGAATCCAAGACTTTTGGATTGAAAAACTTTGAAAATATAATAACGGAGCCTGAAAATCAGCAGTATTCGGTTAATAGCACAAGTACGGTAATAGATTTGCTTTCCTACCTTGAAGCAAATGGGGGCAGCTATTTCTTTACTTTGCTTGATAATAACAACGTGGAATTGCCGAAGAATGAAAACGGACAATATATTGCGGTGGCAAATGAAAGCTATAAACTTACAATTAGCTTTAACAGCCCGAACGGATTTTTGCCCGGAACCTATCAATATCAAATTCCGAATGGACTTTTGGTTAATGGCGGAGAAGGAAGTTTTGTTCTTAATGATGGCGTAAACGTCGGTAGCTGGGTGGTAACCGATACCGGTCTTATTACGTTGGATTTTAACGAAAATATCAACAGCCGAACGGATATCGTTATAAGTTCCACCCTTGGAATCCATTTTCCTGAACAGGAAGAGCCGATAGACTTTGACGGAAAAATCACTGTAACAATAGAAAAACCTGCAGAGCAGCTTTTCCCGACAGAACTTTATAAATGGGGACAGCAAGGTGGTGTTTCCGGAAAAGAAGGGGAAGATCCTTCAAAAATTTATTGGACTCTTCAGATAGTCGGCCACGCAGATTCAAACATTCCGGGAAATATACTTTCGGATGAAGTGCTGTTTGGCGAATGGAGTAAAGATCACCGATACACGGAATCGGATATTGCCGGAGGACTTACTTTTGGCGTTTCGGAACCGGATCCGATTACCGGCGAATATAAAGATTGGCACAGCTGGAGCGTTTCTCCGGATGATCCTCACCTTATCTGGACAGAAACCGGATGGTCTTATAAAATGCCAAAAACCGCAACCTGTATCTGGTGCGGAGAAATTGAACTGGGCAACGAAAACTGGATATATACTGTCAACTATACTTCAACTCCGGATAAAACAGGAGTAGCGGGTACTTACGGTTATGAAAACCAGGCATCTATTGACGGCCAGCAAGCATATGCCTGGACCGATTTTACCCAGGGTGAAGCTCTTGGTGATATTTTTAAAACCGGTACTTTTATTTCGGATGCCTCCGGAGGTTCTTTCCTTTGGGAATTCCAGGCAGTAATACCCGGAAGAGTTCCGGGAGAAAAAGCCGAATATCATTGGTACGTTATGGACTATATGTATCTGCTTAACAGCGAAGGCCATAACGTAGGACAGGCAGAAAACGATGCTCATCTTGCAACGGTTACAACAATATATAACGGCCAGACGATAAATGTTCCGCGTATTCAGGATGCTACCGAAAACGATATGTTTGCATGGGATAATGCATGGACAGCAAACAATAACGGAATAAATTACGGCAGAGAATTTAACCTTTTGTGCCGTTGTCAATGTAACGAAAGCAATTGCCGTTTCTGGAACGGACAGTGCGGTAAGTATTGGTACGAAGATGACGACGGTGAATGGAAAATAAAAGATTATTGCCAATGTTGGACACCGGAAGAAACCCTGACCTTTACTTTTGTATATAGAACCAAAGATCTTTCGACCATAGAAAATTACGGAGGACTTGGATATAAATTACAAAATATCGCAGAACTTCATTATATGCCGAATGGAGGAACCGACGGTGCATTGGTTTCAAGTTCGACAGCGGTAGTAACAATTCCGGATTTGTTCAAAAAAGAACTGACCAGCGACTTTAACGGATATACGGCTCATTACAGAGTAACGGTTAATGAAGCAAAAGTTGTTCTTACAAACGGAACGCCGCTGACTATACATGACGAGATGACACAGACTCTTGCATATATAAGCGGTTCTATTGTGATTACCACAGAAGATGCAAACGGAAACCGAACAAAGCTTAGGCTTGGCGATGATTTTACTGTTTCTTATGACGGAACAGGCGATCAGACCGATAAGGACGGAAACAAAGTTCATGTTCTGGATATTGTTATTTTGCGGCCGCAACCGGTTATGTATATTCTGGATTATGACACAACGCTGATTATGCCGGATCAATTTTCCGGAGGTGTTAAATACAGCAACTCCGCAACGATTTCTCTTTGGGGAGAAGATGTTACTGATAGCAGCGTTGAAAAGGTTTATGCGGATATCAACATTTCTGCAAAGAAATATAATGTCGAACTCCGAAAAACCTGTGCCGTAACGAAGAAACCTCTTCCCGGTGCAAAATTCGGACTTTATAATGCACAGGGCGGACTTATTAGCACCGGAATAACAAATGCCGAAGGAAAGATTCTTTTTGAAACAGATATCATCAACGGCATTATTTTAAGAGAGCATGTGCTTTATTATGTAAGAGAACTTGAAGCACCGCTTACATATCAGCTTGACAGCACACAGCATTGGTTCTGTTTCTGTGATAAATCGGGAGATTATTGCGAAACATGTAAAAACCTTATATCTTCGATAGATGCTGTAAGAATTCCTTTTGAGCAGCTTGGAAAAGTTAACGTTGAAAACCAACCCGTTAGCATCGAGCTTCCCGCCACAGGCGGAAGTGGAATTTATCCTTATATACTCTGCGGACTTTCGATTATGTTGGTACCGCTTGTATACGGATTCAGTTCGAGGCGCAAGTGCGAAAGGAGGTCACAATAAGTAAGCCTCCAATCAAACGGCGTAAAATTAAAAAAACTTATGCGCCTTGCTGATTCCAAAAAATAAAACATAAAGAAAAAAAGAAAGGAAATCACTATGAAAAGATTATTCTCTCTTATGATGGCACTGATCATGGTTCTTTCTGTTGGCATTACTGCTTTTGCAGACGAGACCGCTGATCAGGTAACCCACGGCACTATTACCATTACCAACGCAACCAAAGATCAGACCTATACCGTTTATAAAATCTTTGATGCAACTTATGATGCAACTGCAGATTCTGTTTCTTACAGCATCACTAAAGATAACCAGTTCTACAGCGCTCTTTTTAATGATGACGGCACCGCTGTTGAAGCTAACCGTTTCTTTGTATATAACACCAACACCGGAAGCGTTATTAAAGCAGAAGGCGTAAACGATGCTGAACTTATTACTTATCTTGAGAAACTTATTAACGAAGGAAGCTATACTCCTGCAGCAGATCCTCAGACTCTTGCAGCTGACAGCGAAGAAAGCGATATCGTTTTCACCGGCCTTCCTTATGGTTACTATGTAATCCAGAGCACTCTTGGTGCAACTGTTACCATCAACTCCAACACCCCCGATGTAAGCGTAATCGATAAAAACCAGATCCCCGGAACTGAATTCGATAAATTCATTCAGGACGGCGTAGATGAAAACGGAGATCCTATCTGGGTAAAATCCAACAGCGCTTTTATCAACGAGACCGTAACTTATAAAATCGAACTTTTAACCACCAACTATGACGGCGACAAACAGATCAAATATTATCAGATCCACGATACAAAGGGTGAAGGCATCTGGGCTGATTTTGATAGCTTTAAAGTATATGTTGGCGGAGTAGAACTCGAAAGAGGTTATTATATCTGCCGTGGTGATGCATCCCTTAATACTGAAGGCTGGGAATATTTTGGTGATTGGACCGGCGTAGATAAGGATCCCGACAATGCTCAGTGGTATTTCGTACATATCAGCGAGGACGAATATCGTTTTACTATTCCGTGGCTTGATAGCTATGAACTTAACGAGGAAAAACTCAGCCTTGATTTTGATGAAGATGCTCAGTCCCTTTATGATTCTCCTTCCGTAATCGAAATTGTCTATGATGCATATATCGAATATAATGCTACCATTGGCGGAAATTCCCATAACGACAACCTTTTCAACGAAGCTTCTGCTTCTTGGGTAAGTGAAAATGAAACCGGCAACACCGAAACCGAAACTGTTGAAACTTATGTTTACGGTATCGGTATCCTTAAAGACGATATTGCAACCGGCACAAACCTTGCAGGTGCAGAATTCCGTCTTTATAAAGATGCAGGTTGCACCGAGCCTGTTTATGTAATCCCCACCGATATTGAAGGTGTTTACATGGTTGATATCAATCCCTTCGAAGAGACTGACGAAAACATGGAAACTCCCCGTAAAATCTATGCAGCTTACCTTGACGAATATCTTGACGGAAAACTTCAGGATAACCTCGTTGTTTCTCAGGTTAACGGTAAAATCGTAATCCTTGGTCTTGAAGCAGGAACCTATTACCTCAAAGAGACAAAAGCTCCCGATGGCTATAACTCCCTTACTCAGCCCGTTGAAATCATCGCAGGCGAAGGAACCAAACCCTTCTCTGTATTTGCTGACGGAAACGGTAACGTTGCTGATATCCAGGCAACCGACGGCGTTCATACTGAAAATATCTATAACATCACCAGCACTGTTGTTCACAACAGCAAGGGTGTTGAACTTCCTTCCACCGGTGGCGCAGGCACCATGATGCTCATCACCGCTGGTACCATCGTAGCAATGGCATTTGCAGTTCTTCTTATCACCCATAAGAAGATGTCCATTTATCAGGACTAATTTTTAATTATTCATGGGAGGAGAGGGGATTTCTTCTCTCCTCCCATAATTTGATATTAACAGAAGGGAGATGCTTATGAGAAGGCATAAAACAGTAATTTGGCTTACTTTCGGTTTTCTGATAGGTCTCTCCGTTTTGTTATATCCTGCGATAAGTGATTTTTGGAACTCAAAAACACAATCCCGCGCGATTGTTGATTATGAATCGGTTCTTAATAACCTTACTTCGGAAGATTATTCGGCAATGTTCCAGGCGGCTTATGATTATAACGCCGCTTTATATGCAACAGAATTCCCTCTAAGGGATTATAAAAACGTTCCGGGTTATTATGATACATTAAAAGTCGAAGGAACAAATATCATCGGATATTTAAGGATTGATAAAATCGGCGTTGAACTTCCGATTTATCACGGAACTTCAGATGAAGTTCTTAACAAAGGCGTCGGACATATTGAGGGAACAAGTCTTCCGGTTGGCGGAGAAAGCACCCATTCTGTTATGTCCGCACACAGAGGACTTCCGAGTGCGAAGCTTTTTACAGATTTGGACAGACTTGAACCCGGTGATACTTTTAAAATCAATATCCTTGACCAGGTTTTGACGTATCAGGTGGATCAGATAAAGATTATAACTCCTTCGGAATTTGAGGATCTGATGATTTCTGAAGGAAAAGATTACTGCACTTTGTTTACCTGCACCCCTTACGGAATCAATACCCACAGGCTTTTGGTTCGGGGAATACGAATTGAAACAATTACAGAAAAACCGGCTATTTATGTTGCAAACGAAGCCTTCAGAATTGAACCTTTGCTTGTAACTCCGGCAGTTGCAGCACCGATGGTGCTCGGATTTTTGATTCACCTTATGATTAAATACAGAGAACCCCCGAAGAAAAAGGAAGGAGATTCAAATCATGTTGCGTAAAATTACAGCAATTTGCCTTGCAATTTGTTTTATTTTTGCAATGTCGATAACCGCAGCTGCAAATGAATTTGATGAGGATAAAACAGGTTCCATATCAATAAAATTAGTCGGGCAGGATGGAAAAACTCCGATTTCCGGCGCAAAGCTTTCTGTTTATTACGTTGCAACAGTAAGGCTTAATGAAAATGGCAACCTCAGCTATATTTTTACGGATGAATTTGAAAATTGCGGCGCCGCTCTTAATGATCCGGCGCTTTCTGTGGTTCTTGAAACCTTTGTGGAAGAAAACGCAGCACAGATGAAAACTGTGGTAACAGATAATAACGGAAGCGCCGTTATCAAAGATTTGCCCTTGGGATTATATTTTATTAAGCAAACAAATTCCAAAGAGTTCGGCTCTGTATGTATGTCGTTTTTTGTAACGCTTCCGAATGAAAGTGCGGGAAGATATATTTATGACATAAATGCTTCGCCAAAAACCGAAGTTACAAAACTTGTTGATATCACCGTAAAAAAAGTATGGAATGTTGATGAGAGCACAAAAACTCCGGAGAGTGTATCGGTTGACCTTCTTCGTGATGGGGTTAAGGTAAAATCCGCAGTCCTCAGCGAAGAAAACGGTTGGAAAACAACTTTTTATGATATGCCGGCAAGCGATTCTTACAGCATAGTTGAAACCGATGTTCCAAAAGGCTTTTCCGCAACTTATTCAAAAAACGGTTATGAATTTACTGTTATAAACAGCGCCTCTTTAGCACAGACTGGACAACTTGTATGGCCGATTCCGGCTTTGGCAATCTTGGGACTTATTCTTATAAATACCGGAATAGTTATTTTGAGCAAAAAGAGGAACAAAAATGACTAATAAAATTGGAATAAGCTGTATTGCGCTTGGATTTTTATTTATTATTGCTTCTGTTGGATTAATAATTTATAATTATTTTGAAGCAAAGAACGCAGAAAATACATCAAAATCAATGCTTCAAAGCGTACAGGAAACGATAATATATTCTCAATATGAAGAAGATGTGGATGACGGAAAAATCGAAGAGGAAGAAGCTCCTTTTGAAATGCCGTTAACACAGGTTAACGGATATGATTGCATCGGCGTTATTTCCATACCGGTTCTTGAGCTGGAACTTCCGGTTTTAACGGATTGGAGCTATGCAAAGCTTAAAATTGCTCCATGTGTTTATTATGGCACATATCTTGAGGAGAATTTTGTCATTGCGGCGCATAACTATAAAGCGCATTTTGGAAGATTTTCTGAACTTCGCCAAGGCGATATTATTTTGTTCACAGATGTTTCGGGAACGGTTCATTGTTATGAAGTTGTTCTTATCGAAACACTTCCGGGCGAAGCCACCGAACAGATGATTACAAGCGGATTTGATTTATCGCTTTATACCTGTACCCAAAGCGGAATGGGAAGAGTTACTGTTCGTTGCAGCAGAATTTAAAATGATATAAAAACAAAGGAGAGGGATTATGATTAAAAACAGAACAGCACAGCTGATTTTTGAGACGGTTTATTGCACTTTGGGACTTGTAGGATGCGTTGCAAGCCTTGGAATTTTCGATGATATCACCATGATTCGTTGGGATTTTTACGTACATTTTACCAATATCAGCAACTTCCTTTGCATTGGCGTTATGCTTGCGGCGCTTATCCAGACCGCAAAGAAAAAAGAAGACAGCTTTGTTACCGTAGCACCCATGCTCAAGTTTATCGGAATGCTTGGAATTTTGCTCACCTTCCTTGTTTTTAACATTATGCTTGCAGGAGCAGAAGGACGCGACCCCCAGCTTAACTGGAGAATAGGAAGCCTTGCTTTCCATGTTGTTCTTCCGATTCTGTATATAGCCGATTGGTTCCTTTTCTATGAACGCAAAAAATGCAAATGGTATTATCCCATTGCTTCCATCGGATTCCCTCTTGGATACGTTGTTTTTATATTAATTCAGGCAGTTATCATGAAATTTGATACTTCTGTTTTGATTCCCGGAACTACCACTCCTCTTATTTATCCCTATTTCTTTGTTAATCTTGAAACTCAGGGAGTTGGCGGAGTTTTAAGATGGATATTTATTCTTCTTGTTGCGTTTATTGCCGTTGGATATATTTTCTTCGGCATTGATAAATTTGGAAAGAAAAAAGATTGAAAAAATTTTGAGCACGGCCGTATTTTTGGCCGTGCTCAAAAAGCGGGGGAGTTATTGAATGGATAAAAGAACGTTTGCTGTCGCAATGGCAATAGAAGTTCCCCTTGCTTTTGTCGTGCTCAGCTTTCTTTTAAACGGCAGAAGTGATATAATATTTTATATCACCTGGGCAATATTTGCGGCTGTTGTTTCGCTGCTTTTAGTGTTTGTTAAAAAAGAAAAAGACGAAACAAAAAAGGAAAAGCTTCGCAAAAAAATTGCGCTTTCGTTTTTGATTTTTATTCTTGGAGGCGCGGCGGTTGTTGTTTGTGTTGTTTTGTTTTTCCTTATAGCATTCTCTCTCGAGGTTGGGTTTTAAAATCAAAACAAGCCGATAATGCGTTATAAAAACATCGTCAAACAGGTTGGAAAGAAGATAAAAATTTTAAAAAGGAGAAAAAGCAATGCCAAAAGAACGGAAGAAATTCGCCGATGACGGCTGGGCAGTTTGGGTTGACGGAGAAAACTTGAGCACCGTTTATATCAACGATTGGATTAACCCAAAAGGCAAAAGCTATGTTGATATTGCTGTTCGCATACACGGAGTTAAAACAAGCAAAAATTTGCATGTTTATGTTCCGTTTGCTGTTTCGCGTGAGGAAATTGAAGATTTATCATTGCTTTTTTATGATAAAAAAATCCTGCATGCGGTTTTTAGCGTAACTTGTATTGTGGATTATAAAAAGAATGAGCACGCATCCGAAATTGCATATAACGGAAAAACCGTTGATATTGTTCATTTGAGCACGCTTGATTTTGAACTTGCACCAGTTGCAGAAGGAACTCTTATCAATATCAATCTTGATGAAATTCAGTCTTTTATTGATAACGATGAGGCTTATTTTATATGGAGAATGCCGCATAAAAGCCTTGATGAAATCTTTAAACCGCATGTAAATGTGGGAAGCACCTTTGGACGTTTTGTGGAGCTTCTTACAACTCCGGTTACAACAGAAAAATACGGATATTCCGTCCGTGTTAATGAATCAAGGTTTTTGCCGGACGGAATCCTTAAAATTGGCGCATTCCACCGCCAAAAACTTGAAAAGACAATAATAAATATTACAATCGACGAAAGTTATGAACTTAACGATGCCGGCTGCTACCGAATCCGCAGATTGGAAGGCGATTTGTATAAAAATTATCTTCCGGCGGAATATTGCATTGAAGATGCCATTGTTTATCAGTGGAAGCAGAATAATGAATATGACCTACACGGTCAGTTCAGTTTTTATTACAGCATTACAAAAAACTCCGTCAGCAAGGGAAGTATGATTTTATATCTGATTTTGCTTCCTTCCATTGACGTTATCGGAAACTTTGTGGCGGATGCCATTTATACTTTGATTGATTTGTTTAAATAAGGAGGCGGTTATATGAGATTGATCGTTCCGATTTTATTAAACTGCATTCTTGTGCTTGCGGTTTATCTGGCAGAAAAATTTGTCCCGTTTAAAAAACTTCCCTATATAACCAAACAAATTATAATCGGTGTTCTTTTCGGATGCGTTTCTGCCTTTGCATCAAGCTATGGCGTTGAATGGCTTGGCGCAGTTGTAAACGTCCGCGATGCGGCACCGCTTTCTGCCGGACTTATTTTCGGTGCTCCGGCGGGTATTATTTCCGGCATTATCGGCGGACTTTACCGTTGGTTTTCTGTATATTGGGGCGCGGGAACATATACCAGGATTGCCTGCAGTATAGCGACGATTCTTGCGGGTCTTATGGCAGCAGGACTTAGAAAACTGATGTTCGATAACAAAAAGCCAACCTGGGGATATGGAATCTGCATTGCGGTTGTTTGCGAAGTTATACATATGATAATGATTTTTGTTACCAATATGGATAACTCCTCCTATGCTTTTGAATTCGTAAAAGGCGCAACTCTTCCGATGGTAATTGGAAATGCGGTGGCTGTTGGATTTGCGATTATTATCGTTTCTTTTTTAAGTCACGAGCGTTTTACAAAAATCAAAGGCAGCGAAAGAATTGCAAATACGTTCCAGCGCTGGCTTTTGGCATGCATCGTAATTGCTTATTTGGTCACAAGTACCTTTACGTTTGTTTTACAAAACGGAATTGTAAAAATTGAAACGCAGAAAGTTTTTACTGCCGCAATGACCGACGTTGAAACTTCTGTTAAAGAAAAATCCGATATTCAGCTTCTTGAAATTGCGGAGCAGGTTAAACGGGAATATGAAAGCGACAAAAACGTTTCTCTTATTGCTCTTACGGAAAAATACGGCATAAAAGAAATCAACGTTGTTGATTCCGAAGGAATTATTATTGATTCCACAGAAGCGGATGTTATCAACAGCTATGATATGAATAGCAAGGAACAATCCAAGGAATTTGTTGATACCCTTAAAATTCAGGATTCCTTTGTTCAGGAATACAGCCCAAGAGGAAAAGATGAATCCGTCTGGAGAAAATATGCGGCGGTTAATCTTGATGAAGGCGGCTTTATTCAGGTTGGATATGACGCAGAACAGTTCCATGACATGCTCAACGGATTTGTTGTTGACGTAACAAAAAACCGCCATGTTGGAACCGGAGGATTTGTTGCTGTTTGTGACGATAAACTTAATATGGTTATCGATAACGAATATTCCGGAATGTATATTTCCTCCATCGGAATTGTTCCGCCGGATGAAATGAAAGCAGGAAAGACTTCCACAGCGATTTATTATGCGGATATTGTTGACGGAAAAACCGAACTTAGCGAAAGCTATATGTATGTATTCAAATTCGTTGAAGGATACTGCATAATTGCGGCGATGCCGGAATCCGAAGCAACTTTTATGCGCGATGCTTCGATTTACACAAGTGTTTTCATGCAGGTGCTCATTTTTGCGGCTCTGTTTGTATTCATCTATGTTCTCATTAAAAAAGTTATTATCAATAATCTTAAAAAGGTTAACGATACCCTTGGACAGATTACAGAAGGCAACCTTAACGTAACAGTTGATGTTCGTTCCAACGAGGAATTTGCTTCTCTTTCGGATGACATCAACTCCACCGTTTCCACCCTTAAAAGATATATTGCGGAAGCGGCAGCAAGAATTGACAGAGAGCTTGAATATGCAAAACAGATTCAGCTTTCCGCACTTCCGAGAAACTTCCCCGAACACGAAGATTACAGCATTTATGCAAATATGATTGCAGCAAAAGAAGTCGGCGGAGATTTTTATGATTTCTATAAGCTCGACGATAACCATGTTGCTTTCCTTGTTGCAGATGTTTCCGGAAAAGGAATTCCGGCGGCAATGTTTATGATGACCGCAAAAACCATTATCAAAGACCTTGCTGAAAGCGGAATTCCGGTAAACGAAATTTTGACAAAAGCAAACGAAAAACTTTGTGAAAACAACGAATCCGGAATGTTCGTAACCGCATGGATGGGAATTCTTGATATTTCCACCGGAAAATTGCAGTTTGCAAATGCGGGACATAATCCTCCGGTGCTCAAGCGTGCAAACGGTTCTTTTGAATACCTTAAAACCAGAGCGGGATTTGTTCTTGCGGGAATGGAAGGTGTTCGCTATCGTGTGGCAGAGCTTGAACTTAATCCGGGGGACAGAATTTTCCTCTATACCGACGGCGTTACCGAAGCAACAAATCTTGAAAATAAACTTTATGGCGAAGAAAGACTTCTTGAATTTATGAATAATAATTCCAATCTTGAAGCAACAGAATTCCTGCCGGCACTTAAAGAGAATATCGATGAATTTGTTGGCGAAGCGCCGCAGTTTGATGATATTACAATGATGATGTTTGACTATAAACTCCAAAAAGGAGGTGTGCAGATGACAAAAAGAATTTTCCCTGCGAAAGACGAACTTTTGCCGGATGTACTCGGTTTTGTTGAAGAAACCCTTGAAAGTTATGAATGCTCAATGAAAATCCAGATGGCCGTTTGCGTTGCAATCGAAGAGGTTTTTGTCAACATTGCACACTATGCCTATGGCGACGGCGAAGGAGATGTTGATTTCGGCATCGGCTTTGATGAAAACAGCCGCGAAGTAACTTTCCGCGTTGCGGATAAGGGAACTCCGTTTAATCCCCTTGATATACCGGATCCGGATATCACTCTTCCTGCGGAGGAACGCGAAATCGGCGGTCTTGGAATTCTTATTACCAAGAAAACAATGGATTCTGTAACCTACGCTTATGAAAACGGCGAAAACGTTATGACTATGATTAAAAAGATATAAAGGAGATTTGGAAAGATGACTATCGAAATCAAGAAAAACGCAGACGAAACAATTATCGAGGTTGTTGGAAGACTTGATACTATCACTGCTCCCGCACTTGATAAAACCATTAACGAAGATATTGAAGGCGTAAAAAATCTTGTTCTTGACTTTAATGGCCTTGAATATATCTCCAGCGCAGGTCTTCGTGTTTTGCTCGGTGCACAGAAAAAGATGCAGAAAATCGGTTCCATGAAAGTTAAAAACATTTGTGAAGAGGTTATGGATGTTTTTGAAATGACCGGTTTTGCAGATATTTTGGTAATTGAATGATTTATCATACATTGTTCCGTGAAAGGAGTTTTTAAAAGATGGATGTTACATACCGTATAGATAAAGATATTCTTTATATTGCAATCGAAGGAAGAATCGATGCATCCAATGCATCCGCAGCAGAAGAAAAAGTTTTTGCAATCAAAAACGAAAACAAAGATAAGCATACCGTAATTGATGCAGATAAACTCGAATATATTTCTTCTGCAGGTTTGCGCGTTATTTTAAGGCTCAGAAAAGAAGAACCGAAGCTTGCCATTATCAACGTTGCTCCGGAAGTTTATGAAGTTTTTGATATGACCGGTTTTACCGAAATGGTTACCGTAGAAAAAGCATATCCGAGAATGAGCACCGAAGGCTGCGAATTTATCGCAAAAGGAGCAAACGGCGCTGTTTACCGTTATAATGATGAAACCATTCTTAAAACATATTTTGAAAAAGACGCTCTTCCTGAAATTAAACAGGAACGTGAAAACGCAAGACGTGCATTCGTTTTGGGAATCAACACCGCAATTCCTTACGGAATCGTTCGTGTTGGCGAAGGATACGGAACTGTTACCGAACTTTTGAACGCAACCAGCATAACCAAACTTATCCGCCAGAACCAGGATGATTTGTCCCTTCCCGCAAAATATTATGTAGATATGCTCAAGAGCATCCATGCAATTAAGGTGGAAGATGGCGAAGTTCCGGATATGAAAGAAGTTGCTCTTGATTGGGCGGATTTTGTTGCGGAATATATTCCCGAAGACCAGGCAAATAAACTCCGCGCACTTATCGAAGCTGTTCCGAAGAACAATACTTTGCTCCACGGTGACTATCACACCAACAATATCATGGTACAGAATGGCGAACCGCTTCTTATTGATATGGATACTCTTTGCATGGGTCACCCGGTTTTTGAACTTGGTTCCATGTTCAATGCTTTTGCAGGATATTCCGAACTGAATCACCAGAATATGGTGGATTTCTTTGGATATACTTATGAAACCGCAGGCAAGTTCTGGGATATGGTTCTTAAAATGTATCTTGGTACCGATGACGAGGAAATCTGTCAGAGCGTCGTTGATAAGGCAAAGGTAATTGGCTATACCAGAATGCTCAGACGTGCAATCCGCCGCACACAGGACGCTGACAGCCCTGCAAAGGTAATTAGATGCAAAGAAGTTTTGGCAGAGCTTCTTGAAAAAGTGGACACACTTACTTTTTGATTTTATATAGGCAAATCTCTGCCAAAGCATCTGATACTGCAATAAAAAACGCCCCCTATCCGATAAAAGATAAGGGGCGTTTTTTTAAGTCATGAAACAGTCTGTATGTTGATACTATCCCGGTGACGGGGTTGATAACCCGTGCTATAATAAAGAAAAACTTAAAAGCGAAGCATAGCTTTTTGATGGCGTTGCAGATAGGATTTTTTGAAAAAACGCCGGAAAGACTTAACAATTATCAAAAAATATGCTACTTTATATTTGTTATAACAGCAGATGCTGAAAGTGATTTTTAATAATTTTTGGAGGTGTAATATGGCCGGAATTTTTGAACAAGAGATAAGAGATGCTTACAGAAAAATAACCGAAACCCTTATTGAAAAAGAAAAAACAATAACCACAATGGAAAGCTGCACTTCCGGACTTATTGCTTCGCTTATAACAGATACGGAGGGGGCTTCTGCAGCACTTAAAGGTGCTTTTGTAACCTATAGCAATATCGGAAAAATCATGCAGGGTGTTCCGGAAGAAACTATCGAAAAATATTCCGTTTATTCCAATGAAACTGCAATCGCTATGGCAGAAGCCTGCAGAAAGACCTATAATGCCGATTATGGCATTGGGGTAACAGGAACTATGAGAAACGTTGACCCTGCAAATGCGGCGGCTTCAATTCCCGGAAGAGTATATTTTGCGATTGCTATGGAAGATAAAACAGAAGTTTTTTATCGCGAACTTTCTCCTATGCCGAGCAGATATGAATATAAGCTCGCCGTTGCAAAAGAAATCGCAAAGGAACTTTTGGAAAGAATCTGATTATTATTACGTTCAAAAAGAACTTACAGAAAAAACAGAAAACTAAAAGCGGTGATTTTTTTGGAAAAGATATGCGATTTACATACACATTCGAATTTTTCGGACGGAACTTTAGCGCCTTCTGAAATTATTGATCTTGCGATCGAAGCCGGACTTTCTGCGGTTGCTCTTTGTGACCACAACACCGTTGACGGCCTTTTGGAATTTTTATACGCAGCAGAGGGAAAGGAAATTGAAGCGATCCCCGGTGCGGAATTTTCGGTGGATTATAACGGAACGGAACTTCATCTTCTTGGACTTTATATTTTGCCGGAACATTATGGCGAAATCAGCGAAATGATGCTCGGTTTTATCAGGCGCAAGGAAGAAAGCAACATAAATCTTATCAATGCGCTGAACAAAGACGGATATATGATAAGCTATGACGAAATCAAAAAAAAGGCGCCCAACGCAAAAATCAACCGTGCTCATATTGCTGCCGAACTTATGAGCAAAGGATATATAAAATCGATTGGACAGGCTTTTGAAAAACTTCTTGCAAAAAACGGCGGATATTACGTTGAACCAAAAAAGATTAGCGTTTGGGAAATGATCGATCATTTAAAATCAATTGGGGCTGTTCCGGTTTTGGCACATCCGTTTTTAAACCTTTCGGAAGAACAGCTTCTTGAATTTTTGCCGGAGGCAAAAAAAGCCGGTCTTGTTGGAATGGAATGTTATTATTCGCTTTTTGATGAAAAAAAGACAGAAAAAGCGATAAAAATTGCGGATTCCTTTGGATTAAAACGCAGCGGCGGAAGCGATTTTCATGGTTCGAATAAGCCGGATATCATACTCGGATTCGGAAAAGGCAATCTTAAAGTGCCTTTTGAATGTGCCGTTTGTTTAAAGCCGTGATTTTATAGCATTGGGGAGGACACTATGGAAAAGAAACAGTGGTATAAAGATAAAGTGTTTTACCAAATCTGGCCCCGTTCATTTAAAGACGGAAACGGTGACGGAATGGGCGACCTTTTGGGCGTATATGAAAAGCTGGATTACATCAAAAGTCTTGGATGCGACGGAATTTGGTTTTCTCCGCTGTATCCTTCGCCGGGTGTTGACTGCGGCTATGATATTTCGGATTATTATGATATCGCCGAAGAATTCGGAGGAATGGATGCTTTTAAAACGGTGCTCGACGGTGCTCATGAAAGAGGCATGAAAGTTATCATGGATCTTGTTGTTAACCATACGAGCACGGAGCACGAATGGTTTAAAAAAAGCCGCCAGAAAATCGAACCTTATACGGATTATTATATCTGGCGTCCGGCAAAACCAAACGGAAAATTGCCTAACAACTGGGATTCTCTTTTTGAAGGCAAGGCCTGGGCCTGGGATGAGGTAAGACAGGAATATTATATGCATATATTTGCTGTTGAGCAGGCAGACCTTAATATGGACAACCCACTTGTAAGGGAAGAGGTTAAAAATATTCTTAAGTTCTGGCTTGATATGGGAGTTGACGGATTCCGCGAGGACGTTATCACGTTTATATCCAAAAAAGAGGGCTTGCCGGATGACCATATCATGCCCGCATCAAAGGGAATCAATTATTTCAATCACGGACCGCATCTTCACGAATATTTGGAAGAGTTCAACAGAGATGTGTTCAGCAAATATGACTGCATGACCCTGGCGGAAGCACCGATGATAAAACCGAAAAAGGCGCTTAAATACATAAATGAGCAAAATTCGCCGGTACTGGATATGATGATTCAGTTCGATACCCAGGAAGCGGATTGCCTTTTTATGGATTTTAACCACATGCCGTTTAACCTTAGAAAACTGAAGAGAGCTTACAGCAACTGGCAAAAAGGTCTTGATGGCCGCGGCTGGAACATGCTCTATATCGAAAACCACGACCACCCAAGAATGGTTTCCCGTTACGGAAGCGAAAAATTCCGCAAAGAAAGCGCAAAAATGCTTGCGGTATCCTATCTCTTCCTTAAAGGTACTCCGTTTGTTTATCAGGGACAGGAAATCGGAATGAGCAACTGGTATCCGAATGACCCGGGAATGTATGAAGATGTTCAGACCCGTTGGCAGTACAATAATGTCGGCACTAAAAAATCCCCGGAGAAGAGACTTGAACGTTTATGGAACGGTTCCCGCGATTCCGCAAGAACTCCTGTTCAGTGGAGCAGCGAGGAAAATGCAGGTTTTACTACCGGAACTCCCTGGTTCTATGTGAACGAAAACTATGTTGACGTAAACATTGCACAGCAGGAAAATGATGAGGATTCCGTTCTTAATTTCTACCGAAAAGCCATCACTTTTAGGAAAGAACTTTCCTGCGTAAAATACGGAAATTATACCGAATACAAAAAGTTTTCATCTTCTCTCTATACATATTCGAGAGAGGATGATAAGCAAAAAATTCTTGTGGTTTGTTCTTTTACCTCTAAGGAAGTTCCTTTTAAAGCGCCGAAAGGCTTTGATTTAAAAGATTCCGAACTGATTTTGCAGAACTATCAGAACATAGATGAAAGTGTTATGAAACCATACGAGACAAGAGTTTATCTTTGGAATAAGTAAATTTTAATAACAAAAAACACGCCGTCTAACAGGAATTTTGAGGTCAGACGGCGTGCTTTTTTTATGTGATCGGCGCTCTGTCAGGAACGCTGTAAAAACTTGACAAAGTCAATAATAAAGAATATACTGAAGATGTGTTTATATATAATTTTATATTATATATTAAAGGGATTTTATTAATGACTTTGTTCCTCGGGGGGCTTGTTGATATGACGGAAAAAGAGATGAAAAAACTTTCCCGCACCGATCTTTTGCAGATGCTCATTGACCAGAGCGAAGAATTAAAAACCGTTAAAGAAAAACTTGAAAAAGCAGAAGCGGAACTCGCAAAAAAAGAAATCACCCTTGGGGAAGCAGGTTCCATTGCGGAAGCAGCTCTTAAGATCAACGGAGTTTTTGAAGCAGCCCAGGCCGCAGGCCAACAGTATCTTGAAAGCATAAAAAGCATGAGCGAAAAGCAGGATGCTCTTTCAAGAATCCAGGAAAGAGAAACCAGAGAAAAATGTGAACGCCAAATAGACGAAACCCAAAAATTCTGTGCTTCGCTTGAATCGGAAACAAGAATAAAATGTGCAGAAATGAAAAGAAAAGCCGAATCCGAATCAAGAGTTTATTGGGACGATGTTTCCAGAAGGCTTGAAAAATTCTATAACGACCATGCCGGTCTTAAGGAGCTTTTATCCAGAACCTATTCTGAAAACAAACAGGAAGAAATATGAAGAACAAAACAAAAAAGCAGGTTCCGGAAATTGAAGAACTCAAAGCGGAACTTGAACGAGTTGAATATAAACAGAAATATAAAAAAGTAATAAAAAGCACAATCTATACCCTTGTTGTTGTTGCGGCGTTTGCGGTTCTTGTTGCAACGCTTTGGATGCCGGTTTTACAGATTTACGGTTCTTCCATGACGCCGACGGTAAACGAAGGACAGATTGTTATTTCGGTAAAAACAAAAAACTTTGAACCGGGCGATCTTGCGGCTTTTTATGTTGGAAACAAGCTTTTGGTAAAAAGAGTTATTGCCGGCCCGGCAGATTATGTTTTTATTGATGAATACGGAACGGTTTTTGTAAACGGAGAAGAGCTTTTTGAACCTTATATTCTTGAAAAAGCTTTTGGCGAATGTGATATCGAACTTCCGTACCAGGTTCCGGAATCAAAATATTTTATGATGGGCGACCACAGAAAAACATCCGTTGACAGCAGAAGCACTTCTGTCGGATGTATTGATAACGAACAGATAGTCGGAAAAATTGTTTTTTGCGTATGGCCGATAAAAGACTTCGGCCCAATTAAATAAAAACGGATAAGGAATATCCATTATTGTATTTCTTTCCAAGAAGTACAATAACTCTTGATGGAAGGAGGTAAACGCAGTTTTGGAAAACAATCTTGAACAAAGACTCCAAAAATATGCAAAAAAGCATAAAAGAAAAAAAGTCTGGAAGAAGATTCTTTCGACCCTTTCTTTGATTGTTGTTTTTTGCACAACCTATGCGCTTATCCTTCCTGCCATAACCCAGGAAAGAGAAATTTTCTGTAATACGGAGGAACATATCCACAGCGAGGAATGTTCCCTTATGGAAGAAAAAATTCTGATTTGCGAACTTCCCGAAGAAGAGGGACACAGCCATTCGGAATATTGTTATTCGGAAAATCTGATTTGCACCGGGGAAGAAAATCATCTTCATACCGAAGAATGTTATCTTGAGGAAGAACTTATCTGTGAAAAAGCAGAGGAACATATCCATTCCGAAAGCTGTTTTGAAAAAGCGTTTATCTGTGAAACCGAAGAGACCGAAGGACATATACATACCGAAGAATGTTATATAACCGAAGAAACAAGCTGCATCATCGAAGAACATTCCCATAACCTTGAATGTTATTCTGATAAAAATGCGGATATCGAAACAGAAGCAGAATGGACTGCGGCTTTTATCGGAACAGAAAAAGCTGAAGCGGATTCCGAAAATATCATCAGAATTGCAAAGAGCCAGCTTGGATATCACGAAAGCGTAAAGAACTATAAAGTTCTTGATGACGGCGAAACTGTTAAAGGAAGAACCCGATTCGGTGAATGGTTCGGAGAACCTTATGCGGATTGGAACATTCTTTTTGCCGGATTTGTTATTGATTATTCCGAAGCCGAAATTCCGTTTGATGCGGATATTGAAAAATGGATAGAGCTTCTTTCTCTTCCGGAAAATGATTTTTATAAACCGGCTTTGGAACATAAACCTCTTCCCGGGGATATGGTTTTTATAAACAACGATGAAACCGAAGAACCGGATTTTGTTGGAATTGTTTATGAAGTAACCGAAAATACGATAAAAATAATAGCAGGCGATATTGGCGATTGCGTTTCTGCTGCTGAATATGAAAAAACTGATGAAAGAATCATCGGATATTGCGTTATAGCGGAGCCTTCTCCGTATCTTTGTGAAAAAGAGGAACATCTTCACGAAGAAAAATGCTTTGATTTTGACGGAAATCTTGTTTGCGGAAAAGATGAGCACGGCCACAGCGATGAATGTCTTGAAAAACCGGAGCAGGAAGAAGAACCGGAATGGCTTTGTGGAACTGATGAGCACGCACATGGCGAAGAATGCTATGACGAAAACGAAAATCTCATCTGCGAAATTCCTGAGCATGCTCACGATGAAAATTGCCTTAAAGAACCTTCCGAAATTACGGAAGAAGAACTTTTAAGAATCGAAAAAGTTATCTCGATGATCGAGGAACTTCCTACATACGAGGAAATTGAAGAAAAAATCATCGAGTTTGAAGATGCGGAAGATTATGAGGGCGAAGAAATCTGGCTTACGGGGATTTATCAGCAGGTTGGATATGCCTATAAATATTATTCCGAACTTCCCGAAGAGCATAAGCAGTATGTAACCAATGCAGAAAAACTCCTTGACCTTGAATTTATCTGGTCGATAGCGGTTTTGATCGATATCGAGATTGGCGAAACGGTTGAATATGCTGCGAATATGTTCGACAGCGCAAGATATTACGTAATCTATACCGAAAGCGAAAACGGATATTACGCCATTAACGGAAACGGCAGCACTGTTCCCATAAACATTGATTCCGAAGGAATCATTACCGCGGGAATCAATAATAAGGATGAAATCCTTTGGAGCTTTACAAAGAGCGGCAACGATTACACCATCCGAAACAAAGCCACGAATACCAGATATCTCTATCCTTCCGGAAGCGCAATTACCGGAACAAGAAGCAATAAATCCACCCTTGTGGAAAGTTCCGGAGGAGTAAAGATTAAATACGGAACGGAATATATCAAATTTAATACGGAAGCGGCAACCTTTGAGGTTACAAAAACTGAGGGAGATGCTGCGGTTTATAAATTTGGAATTTCCAGCAATGCAGGAGATGTTTACGTCTGGTTTGACGGAACCTGGGGCGGAATAGATATGCTTTCCGGTTCGGATAATACGTGCTATACCATTTCTAAAGGAAGCGGAATCGTTCTTCCGACGGAATGGAAATCTCCGGATGCATATGCATATAAAGTTTGCGGTTGGTATGACGTTGTTGGAAAACAATATTACGAAGCCGGAACAGAAATTTATCCCGAAAAGAGCACGGTTTTCTATCCGGACTGGATTCCTGCAAGTTATAACATAGGCCAGTTTAATGCAGATGCTTCCAATACGGTAAGTACCAGCAGCTTTGTTACAACTTATGTTTTCGATTACAGCCCGTTCTATAACCTGCAGTATGTTACCGCAGAGGTAACGGTTAATGGAACCAGCCATTCGGAAAAATGGAAACTTTCTGATGGAAACAAATTCATTTTCAGAAACTACAGCAGTTCGGCGATTTTTACCTGTCCCGATAACGGACAGACTTCGGTCAACGGATACAACCAGAGCAGCCCGACAACGGGAATCCTTAATGATGAGCTTATTGAAAAGCTTTTTGGAAGCACCCAGATAATCGGTAAAACCTATCTTGGAACCGGTGACTATTTATTCCAGTATTGTGACGACCCGGCAAATACGGAATATTACGGATATTATTATTACGATTCGAGTTATCATGCAGCTTCTTATAACCAAAGCGCACAGAGATTCTATGTTTATGATTATCTTGAAGCGACCAGCGATAACACAACGGCAGACTTCCTTCCGCTGAACTCTCCGTATGTTAATACAAACGGACAAACGGTTAAAACATATACCGATAACGGTCAGTATGGACAATACGCCGGAACGACACATTATCAGTATGACAGCGATAACGGAGTTGGCCCGGATTTCTGGTTCGGAATCCAAACGGATATCAGATTCCACCTTTCCGGAAAACCCGGTTCGACGGATTCGGAAGGAAACAGAGTAAACCAGGGTATTAACGGCGATGACCTTATCTTTGAATTCACCGGCGACGACGACGTTTGGGTTCTGGTTGACGGAGAACTTGTTCTTGATATCGGCGGTATTCACCAGGCGGTTTCCGGCTCTATCAACTTTGCCACCGGCGAAGTTATTGTTGCAGGAAAAACCCAGAAAGACGTAAAATATCTTGAACCCGGCGACCATGTTCTTACGATGTATTACCTTGAACGCGGTGCAGGAGATTCAAACTGTAAGGTTAAATTCAACATCAGTACAAGATACGGCCTTAGCCTCCAGAAAGAGGACGTTCTTACAAGAGAACTTCTTAACGGAGCAGAATTTACCGTTTATACCAACGAATCCTGTACGAACAAAGCGATGCTTTGGACAAGCCATGCGGATTATGAAGCAGGCGGAGCTACTCGAAGCACATTTGTTGTTGAAAACGGCGTTGCAGAAATGTGGGGACTTGCCGCAGGCAATACATATTATATTAAAGAAACAAAATATCCTACCAACGGCGGATACGGCGTTGCAAACGGAATTATCGTAATGAAACTTAACAGCAAAGGCCAGGCAACCTTTGAAGTTATTCCGGATCCGGAAGGCGACGGAAGCGATCTTTCCGGTGGTTTTACAGTTCACGGTTATAAAATCGACGTTGAAAACCACGAAGCATATCTTGTTGCAACAAACAGTAAAGAAGAATACGGCGATGAGGTCACAGCTGTAACCGTTATGAAAAAATGGAACGACAGCGCCGACCATTCAAAAGATTCCGTTACGGTTTATATTCTTGCAAACGGAGTAAGAATCCAGGAAACCGTTCTTAGTGAGGATAATGATTGGAAGCACACATGGAAGAACCTTCCTATTAACGGCGACAGCGGAAAACCTGTAACATATACCGTTGCGGAAGGTACTGTTCCCGGATATTTCGGAATGATTTCCGAACTTACGGAAACAACAGCCGAGGTTGTAACGCTTACCCAAAAAGATACTCCCACAAGCGGAGAAACTTATCTCCTTAAAACAAGCTCCGGATACCTAAGCGCAAGTGGCGGAAAATTCTCTTGGATAACAAGTGAAGAAACCGCAAAGAATTCGCCAAGCGCAAGGTGGATTATTAAAAAGAGCGGACAGAACTACACCTTTGAAAACGAAGAAGGCCAGAGAATTTATCATTCGAACAGCCTCTTTAATGCGGGAACTTCGAACGCAACAGCTTTTACCTTCAGCAAAGGATTGATTGGTTATAAATCCGGTTCGAGAACATATTATCCGACGGAAATAAACGATAAAGGACAGCTTTCGAGAGGAACATCTTCCTCTTCTGCTCTTGTTTTCACGCTGTATCAATATGAAGTTGAAACACAGAAAATTGAGTTTGAAGGAAAAGGCTTCCTTATCACCAACACCCCCATTGAAGAAACAGAAAAAGTTTCGCTTACAGTTAAAAAAGCATGGAACCTTGGAAACTTCGGAACGGTTCAGACTTATGAACAACTTGTTATTAAGATAAAGCTTATTTCTAACGACGAAGATTCCGGTATGGTAAAAGAGCTTAGCCTTAAATCCGGTTGGAGCGGAACTTTCAGCGATCTTCCGAAATATGACGAATGGGGCAAGGAGATTGTCTATACCGTTGAAGAAGTTTGGTTCTCTAATGATTGGAGAGCCGAATACGGCGAAATTGTTGCTGTTGGAGAAAACAATTTTGAAACAACGGTAACAAACGTATATCGTCTTGGATATAAACTTCCGGAAACGGGAGGAAACGGAAATCAATATAATATCATCGGCGGAATCTTCCTTATGACGGCGGGTTTGGCCTTGATATATAAGAAAATCCAACAGAAACGCAGAAAGGAGGACAGCTCCTGAAGCGCATTAAAACAGTTTTTGAATTTTCGGAAATAAAAATTTTTAACAGAAAGGAATTTGAAAAAATGAAACTTCAAAAAATCGCAAGCCTTGTTCTTGCAATCATCATGATTCTCTCCCTTGGCGTAACTGCTTTTGCAGACGAAACACCCGAAACCGGCTCTATCACCATTAACGGTGTCAGCACCGAAGGCGTCTATGCAATTTACAGACTCCTCGACCTCGAAAGCTATGATACCACTGCCGGAGCTTATTCTTATAAAGTAAACTCTGCTTGGACCGCTTTCTTTGAAACCGAAGAAGCACTTAAATATGTAGCTATCGATGATGCAGGTTATGTAACCTGGAAAGCAGCAGAAGACGACAGCACTGTTGCAACTTTTGCAAAAGGCGCTCTTTCCTATGCACAAAAAAAAGAAATTGCACCCGTAAAATCTTCTGAAAACGAAGGCGAATTTGTAGTTACCGGAACCACCGGTGTTTTCTCCGGACTTGAACTCGGTTATTACCTCGTAGATTCCAACGTTGGTGCTCTTTGCGGACTTACTACCACCAACCCCAACGCATCCATCAATGCAAAGAACGCAAAACCCACCATGGATAAACAGGTTCTTGAAGATTCCACCAACCAGTGGGGCGATACCAACACCGCAGACATCGGCCAGACCGTATATTTCCGTGTAACCATCAACGTACACGAAGGCGCACAGAACTATATTCTTCATGACCTTATGCTCGACGACTTCAGCTTCATCAAAGTAAGCAAAGTTGAAAAAGTTATTCCCCAGGCATCCGGCGATCCTATAGTTGAAAATGCTGTAGAAGGCGAAGACTATACCGTAGTAACTGAAACCGAAAACTGCACTTTCGAAGTTGTTTTCGATAAAGAATTCTGCGATGAACTCGATACTAACAACAAAGTTGTTGTTTATTACGAAGCAATGCTCACCAGAAACGCAACCATTGCCGGCGAAGGTAACCCCAACGAAGCATGGCTTTCCTTCGGTGAAACCCTTACTACCACTCATGATTACACCACTACTTATACTTACGGAATCGATATCGTAAAAACCGACAGCCAGAACACCCTTATCGACGGCGCAGTATTCAGAATTTACGATGCAGCTGATGGCGGCAACGAAGTTGGCGTTGTTCTTATGGAAGACGGCGTAACCTACCGCAGAGCAAGAGAAGACGAAGTTGCTGAAGGTAAAACAGTTCCGATCGTTGTTACCGACGGTCAGGTAAGAGTTATTGGTTTTGATAACGGCGAATATTACCTCGAAGAAGTCGAAGCTCCCGATGGTTATAACAAACTTACTGCACGCCAGAAATTCGTAATTTCTGATAAAAACCTTGATGCAACCTTCAATGGCGACGTTTTCTCCACCGGTTCCGGTGTTCACGTTGTTAACAAAACCGGTTCCATGCTTCCTGAAACCGGTGGTATGGGTACTACCATTTTCTATGTAGCAGGCGGACTTCTTGTTGCATCTGCAATTGTTGTTCTTGTTTCTAAAAAACGCATGAGCAGCAAATAATATTATATATTGTATATAATATATAACTAAATTATATCACCGCACCATTGTCGATTTTTAGGCAATGGTGCGGCAAGGAGAGATTTGCAATGAAGAACAAATTATCAAACATATTGTTAATA